>NHGO01000028.1 GCA_002172295.1 Gammaproteobacteria bacterium TMED139
CGAATATGCGCAAGCTATCGTTGATTCCGGCATAAAGATTGTTGAGACTGCTGGCCGCAATCCTGAACCATTCTTGCCACTATTCAAAAATGCGGGCGTAAAAGTTATCCATAAATGCACTTCGATTCGGCATGCCTTAAAAGCTGAAAAGATCGGGTGTGATATGGTAAGTGTCGATGGGTTTGAGTGTGCGGGCCATCCTGGAGAGGATGATGTTACGAATATGATACTGCTTCCGTTAGCCGCTCAGCGTTTAAAAATCCCATTCCTTGCATCAGGAGGATTGGGNGATGGNAAAGGATTNGCTGCAGCTCTAGCAATGGGGGCAGATGGCATTAATATGGGNACTCGATTTATGGTGACCAAGGAAGCTCCGATNCACGAGAAAGTAAAGCAAAAGATGGTGGAGGCGACTGAGCTTGATACTTCTTTAATTTATCGAACATTGCGTAATACAGCACGTGTTTTCAAGAACAGTGTGGCAGAAGAAGTGGTAGATATTGAGTCTAAGCCCGGACAAACGCAGTTCGAGGATATTCAAGCTTTAGTGCAGGGTGCAAAAGGAAGAGAACTTTTTGACACAGGTGATCTCGATAAAGGGATTTGGTCTGCAGGCATGATTGTTGGCCTCATAGACGATATTCCTACCTGCCNTGAATTGATCGCGCGAATTGTTTCNGAGGCAGAGGAGATAATAAACGAAAGATTAGTTAAGGCAGTTTCCTGATAACGGATATGAGTTAGTAGTTATGGAATTAGAAAATAAAGTTGTCGTGGTNACCGGCGGGGCAAGCGGCATTGGNAGATCTTTGTGTGAGCGATTTGCTTTNGAGGGTGCCTCGGCCGTTGTGGTTGCTGACATTNATAGTGACGGTATTAAGTCTACATTGTCGAACATGAAAGCCAGTACAAAAGGGCTAGGCGTTCAATGTGATGTTTCAAATGAGGATGATGTGAATAATTTAGTTTCCGAAGCTCTCGGAAAGTTTGGACATATAGATTTATTTTGTTCAAATGCTGGAATATTTACGGCGGGTGGTGAGGAGGTGGCGAACGAGAGTTGGCAAAACATTTGGGATATTAATGTTATGTCCCATATATTTGCNTCTAGAGCTGTTCTACCTAGCATGCTTGAGAGGGGCGAGGGTTACTTGCTTAATACCTCATCNGCCGCAGGGTTATTGAGTCAAGTGGGCTCAGCGCCTTATTCCGTAACAAAACATGCAGCGATTGGTTTTGCAGAATGGTTGTCGATAACTTATGGAANCAGAGGGATTAAGGTGTCGGTGCTTTGTCCGCAGGCGGTTCGAACCGCTATGACTGCTGGAGGAGATGGCGGAGTAGCAGGCCTGGACGGTATGTTAGAGCCGGAGGAGTTGGCCGGATCAGTGATTGATGCTTTAGCGCATGAGCAATTTTTGGTGCTGCCACATCCAGAAGTTCTAACTTACATGCGACGAAAAACAGACGATTATGATCGATGGCTNGGTGGAATGAGACGGTTGTATGATCGTTTTGCAGAAGTGTATAAAAAGCGACAATAACGAGACTAAATTAAAAGCTTTCTAGAGGGACTAATGGAAAAACTAAGGCGCAACCTGACTTTTATGGTGATTATGTTCAGTTCAATGGTCACTGCACAGGAGCGCATTACTCTGGAAGATGGCTCTCGTCTGAGTGTTTATATGGTAAAACCAGCTGAGTCCCTGTCCGAGCCTGCACCACTTGTTATTTTAATGGGTGGTGGTCCTGGCAACGCGTCTATTTCCCGAGATACATCAATCTGGTTGGGTGGTGGGTTTGCGGAGAGAGGTTGGATGGTTGCGGTGCCTGTATCTCCCAATAATCGAGCATTCAGAGGGGATGAGAATAATCAAAAGGTTGAGCAGTTGATCCTTGAGTTGCAGAAAAGAGAGGAGATTGCTAGCGGCAAAGTTCTTCTAGCGGGTATTTCGAATGGAGGCATGTCCGCTTTAGAGATTGCGAGAAGAAACCCAGGTAATTATATGGGGGTAGCAGCGGTGCCAGCGCTTGCGACCTCGGTTGTTGATAATCGGGTGCTTTCTGGCTTTCCAGTTTATTTAAGAATAGGAGGGGCTGATCAATTAGGTTGGGCTGATCGTTTTGACGAAACTGCGGAAGCCCTCACCGAGGCCGGAGTGGATCTCGATGCCGCTATCCTCGACAGTGCACCACATATGTTTCGGATGAACTGGGAATCTTTGGAATCCTGGCTAGAAAAGGTGTTAGAGCACTGAAGTTAAAAGCCTAGCTATTTTCTAAGAGTTCAACCCAATTTCCGTCTGGATCGGCAACTATGGCTATCGCCACCCCCTCTCTGATTGTCTTTACTGGAACTACAATCTTATATCCATCATTCTCAATCTTTCTAACGACTTCTCCTAGGTCTGGAGTATGTATCGTCCAATATCGATAACCAGTCGCGCCCCGAATGCCGCCAGGCGGAGCTTCGGCCGCTGCCGCNGGGTCTAGCTCGATTACCTTTACGATGCTGTCNCCTACTTTAAACCTNTTCATCGTCCCGCCGCCAGGCATTGGGATCGTGGCTTCTAACTCAAGCCCAAGCCCCTCTCCATAGAAAGTGAGCATTGCGTCTATATTTTTGGCGATGATCCCAATATCGATGGCGTTTTTTTGTACTTTAATACCCATTCTTTAGCCCCTTTCTAGCTTTCATGCGGCGCCCATCATGGCCTTAGTTTCCAAAAACTCTTCAAAACCCTCGAGTCCCCATTCCCGACCATTACCTGATTGCTTATAGCCACCAAATGGCGCAGAAAAATCGGGCCCCGCGCCATTGATATGCACGTTACCCGTGCGCAATTTGCGCGCTATCGCTTGCGCGTGTTCCGGTTCTCCAGACACATAACCTGATAAACCATAGTCAGTATCATTTGCGATTGATACGGCATGGTCATCATCTTCATACCCTATGATTGACAGTACCGGCCCGAATATTTCTTCACGCGCTATCGCCATATCGTTGGTGACGTTTGCGAATATCGTGGGCTTGACGAAATAACCAGCANTTAATCCATCCGGTCGTGCAGGGCCGCCGGCGATTAAATCAGCTCCCTCTTCGATGCCTTTTTCAATTAAGGCCTGGATCTTATTGAATTGCAATTCGCTTACTACCGGTCCTAACCGAGTGGTTTCTGCTGATGGATCTCCGACAACGGACTTTCCAGCAGCAGTTTTTGCTGCCTCAATAGCTTCTTCCATTCGCGAATGCGGCACTAACATGCGGGTCGGTGCATTGCAGGATTGCCCGCTGTTTCCAAAACAGCCTGCAACTCCACCTGATACTGCCCGAGCGAAATCTGGTACGTCGTCAAGAATTATATTGGCGGACTTACCCCCCAATTCTTGCGTGACACGTTTAATGCCATCAGCAGCAGCTTTTGCTACCTCTCTGCCCGCCCGTGTTGAGCCTGTAAACGAGACTAAATCTATATCTGGATGTGCAGAAATTGATGCGCCAACGGTCGGTCCGTCCCCGTTCACCAGATTGAANACTCCAGCAGGTAATCCCGAATCCGCTATAATTTCAGCCAGTATGTAGGCACTAATCGGAGCAATTTCACTGGGCTTGAGCACCATAGTGCAGCCAGCCGCTATTGCGGGACCGACTTTGCACGCTATTTGGTTTAAGGGCCAATTCCAAGGAGTGATGAATCCACAGACGCCAGCGGGTTCTTTTACAATTTTAGTTGTGCCTCTGACCTCTTCGAACTCAAAGTTTTCTAAAATGTTTAATACGTTCATGAAGTGGCCGAGCCCACTGCCAAGCTGTGCGGTTTTTGCCAGGCCCATTGGAGCGCCCATTTCCGATGAAATTGCGCTTGCCATTTCATCGCCACGAGATTTTAATCCACCGATAATCTTACTTATAATTTCCTTTCGCGTTTCGATACTAGAATTAGACCAAGAGCTAAAGGCTGACTTCGCCGCTTTCGCCGCGCGGTCAACATCCTCTTGATTTCCCATGCTGATGGTTGCAAACGCTTTTTCGGTGGCTGGGTTAACAACTTCTAGGGTTTTTCGCCCCTCAGGTTCTAGCCATTCGCCGTTTATGAAAAACTTATTATATGCCGCACTCATTTCTTGCTCCTGTCTTTACTATCGATGATACGATCTAATGTTACAAATACCCTGCTGTGATTTCCTATCGGAAGAGGAACCTTAGTATAACCGACAAACTGCTCCATCACGAGTAGACGATAATTAATGCACGCCTGCGACTAATAATGTCCTGAGGCCTTGATCAAACGGGAGAAACTCGATGATATCAATGATTAATCATACTTTGGGCAAGAAACTCGCTTCTTTCTTATCTAAGTCTCCGCCAAGCTATCAGCGTTTTGAGGATATATCGCTCGAAGACNTAGCTTTTGTGCTTGAGGCTGGCGACATTGTTTTGGTAGAAGGAGATACCCGGATAAGCACGGCGATTAAATACCTTACTCAGTCCTCATGGTCTCACGCGTGTCTGTATGTAGGAGGGCGCGATTCGGAGGTAAAAGATCTTGCTCTTCTAGAAGCCGACCTTTTGGAAGGTGTGCGAATGGTCAGTCTCGAGTATTACTCAGGCTTCAATCTAAGAATTTGTCGTCCGGTAGGGATGCAAAACGCGGATAGAGAAAAATTGATCAATCATGCTAAGTCCAGGTTAGGCCATAAGTATGACTTGAAGAACATTCTTGATCTTGCGCGCTATTTAATTCAGAAGCCATTAGTACCTAATCGATTTAGAAGGAGATTACTCGCTCTCGGTAGTGGAGAGCCTACTAAGGCAATTTGCTCAACCTTGATCGCAGAATCATTTCAAGAAATTGATTATCCAATATTGCCAAGGATTACTAATAATGAGAATACGAAATCGGAAGAAAAATTCTATTCTAAGCGCCATTTCACACATTTTACACCAAGAGACTTTGATCTTTCCCCCTATTTTCGCGTAATTAAGCCAACTATCGAAAGGGGTTTCAATTACCAAGATATAGTTTGGAAAGATCCGACGCACGGAAATATCTGAGCTTATTTCAAATGATTCCAAGGAGGGCATTAATAGCCGCATCGAACTGCGGATCCCCGCGTTCGGTATTTTCGTAGGGATAAGTAATAATTTTTTCTGGGCTTATTGAATTGTTGTGAAATAGTTTCCCATCTATTCTCAACTCTTCTTTGCGGAAACTATCACCAAACAAGTAATTATTAATTTCCCCGCGTGTTGCTTCGCCTAAGCTAACAACTCTTTGTAACTTATCCAATTGATAAGCGAATAACTCGGTCCCGCCGCGGGTGCCCTCATTAATAAGGACAGCAATGGGCTTTCGGTAGGGGCTGACCGTAGAATTTGGTGAAGCCTTTGCAAAGTCGATGAAAGAGCCGCTAGCATATGAATAAGAGAAGTAGTTGGAGCGGTTGGGGAAAATCAAGTCCAGGTGCTGCGGGTCCAAAAAGCCTAAACCGTTTCGAAAGTCAAATATAATTCCATCGGTATCATCAAGCTCAGCCAATATGGTTTGATAATTGATGATATCGTTCGTAGAACGGCTAAGTGCCCAAAACCGCACGTAGCCTATAGTTTTATTGCCAGCCGAGAACTCTAAAACCGAATTTGAGGTTGCAGATCGATAGCTGTCAAATAAATTTTCATAGACTGGAGTCACCGAAAGTTCCATAGAAAAATCAGACCTAAAAACAACGAGCTTGTGCTCTCGCTTAGTCGGTAAAAAATTTCCATCGTTGTCTTTTTCAAAATTGAATGACTCGACGGGGTGAAAAGGACTTCCGTCAACGAGCTTGATGATATCGCCTCTGCGGATGTCATGCGCATGTGCTGGATACCCTTCAAGGACTGCTGTGATTAGATGTCCGCCCTCCGTTTTCTTACTTTCAATTCCGATATGATTTAATGCAACGCGATCCGCGCTGGTCTTTGCGAAGAATGCTTGTTTTAAGAAGTAATCTATATCGCTGTCTGACGATAGTTCAGAAGAAGCAATTTGTGCTGAAGAACTTCCAACCACTAAGCTAGAAAAGAGAACTAAATACAGAATTCTCATCGCTAGCTCACTAACTCAAGGGCGCGCACTGCCGAGGGTCTTTTATAGTGTTTGTCTCTAAGATTAATAAACTTTTCGGGCACATCGAATTCAAATCTTNTCGCCCAATTAAAAGTTTGGGCCAGCAAGATATCAGCAATACTAAACTTGTCTCCGATCGCAAATTCATTTTCGCCAAGGAGGTGTGCGAGCGTGCGAACGGCTTTTGCAAATTCGAATTTGGCGGTTTCTAACATTGCCGGTATGCGATGCTCCTCAGGAAGTGCGAATGTGTGCTTCCCTTTACTCCAAAGCGGTTGTTCAAGCTCGGCCAATACAAAAGATATGAGCTCATCGTATTTGGCTTGGGCTTTTAGGTTACCTTCCGGAATTAACCCTGAGTCAGGCGCTTTGCGCCCAATATGATTCAAGATTGCGACGCTTTCGGTCAAGATCATTTTATCATCGATAAGAGTCGGGACTTTTCCTTGAATATTAACGGCCAGGTAGGAGGGGTTCTGTGCGCTATCAGGTTGATCTCCGCTAGTTCGCAGTTTTATTGGTACGTATTCATAATCAAGTCCACTTTCTTCCAAAGCCCAGAGACATCTGAATGACCTGGATTGTTGCATACCATAAAGCTTCATATTATTTAAAGATCCTAAAAATAAAAATGGTGCAGCCTAGTTTCAGCCACACCATTTCAGGGGTACTTAATGTTGGCTATTTAGTCTATCGCAAAGCAATAGAAGTAGCCGTTTCCTCCAGTTCCTACCAGATCGTCCTGACTGCAACCCCTGGACCCNTGAGCACTATTCCATGAGCTTGGGTTTTGACCGCCGCCAGTTCTATCAAAATGTCCCACATTCGCGGAGCCNATTCCATTGCTCGTCCAATTGTTACAAGTATGGTTGCTCCCATCATCGACTGTCCGTCCATCGAGAGTAGAACCAGTTAAAATATCATGCTGGTTTGGAGTATCTCCCCGACCCAAAACTGTGTCGCCGTTTTCAGTTAAGGAAGCTTGTTTGTTTAAATTATTGTTCGGACCGTGAAGAACATTCAGGTTTGCCGCCACCTCGATACCATTCGAATTATACCANGGACCAAAACCTATGCGATCTCTTGCATTAACTGCAGGAGAATTTGTTGTTGCGTGAGCGCTGAGATAAGCGCGCCAAGTTTTTCCGCTAGAGCCGGCGGCATTAGCAAGAGATGCGCAAAGCGCATCCGCGCCGGCTAGCCCTCCTAAATTTGCACCATCACCTGAGCCCATGCTAGTTATGAAAAAGCTCATAGAGTTCTGCTGAGAATTAGTTGTTGAGAAAGATACGGCTGCGGCTAGAAGCGCCGCTGCGGTAAAAAGTAAAGTTTTCTTCATTTGTTTTCTCCCATGGTTTGTGGTCGTTTTATAACTTCTAGTCAGCTAATGCTAGCGCAGTCAAAGTGCTTCCAGTTTGAAGTATTACGTACTGCTTGCCTTCATGAACCCATGAACTCATCCCGTAACGTGTGCCAGCCGGAATCTCTACTGCAGCGAGTTCGTCTCCGGTGTTCTTGTCAAGCGCAAACAAGTGCGGTGCACCATCGCTTGCAACGTTGCTATAGATCAGCATGTTGCCTGTGGCCACCATTTGTCCGACTGCACCTGATCCAGTATTTCCGATATCCACGCCATCAAGTTCTGGTAGGTTCTTTATGCGGTCTGGGGTGTAGCCGGCAGGCTTCATCCAAAGATGCTCGCCAGAGTTTAGGTCAATTGCCGTTATGCGACTGTATGGTGGCTTCCAAAGCGGAAGTCCTGCCGGATGACGAGGTGAGGGGCCACCGCTGGCAGCTGCAAAGCGGGACAGTGTTACGCCAGTTGGCTCATCATAATAGGTGTCAGCCTCTTCGCCAGACACAAGCCGCCGCGCGGTGCAGCTATAACGCGACATGATATACATAATTCCAGATTCAGGATCAGCAACAGGTGGGTGGGTGATGTTGACGGCACCGTTTGGACACATTAAGGCCGCTTGCTTGCCAGAGGGGTCGTTGGCACGCATGGGTGGATTGAATAGGGGCCCCATTTGGAATTCTGCAACGGCTTGAAGTGCCTGCCTTTTGAGCTCCGGTGTAAAATCTACCAAGAGCTCCTCGCTTGACCCGGTATATTCGAACGCTGCTGGCTTTGTTGGTATTGGCTGTGTCGGAGAAAGTTGCTCGCCAGGAACTGTTGATGCTGGCATAGATACTTCCTCGATCGGCCAAATCGGTTCACCGGTCTCCCTATCAAAGACATAGACATAACCTTGTTTGGTTGCCTGAGCGACAATGGGCCCAGCGTCAGTGTCTAATAAGATCGGCGCAGTTGGTGTATCAAAGTTCCAAATGTCATGGTGAACCATTTGGAAATGCCAAACCCTCTCCCCGGTTCTCGCATCCAAAGAAATTAGGCTAGTGCCGTAAAGGTTATCCCCTGGGTGGTGGCCTCCGTAGTAATCGATTGTCACACCGTTNGTTGGAATGAAGACTTGCCCNAGTTCTTGGTCGGCTGAAATCGGTGCCCAGGAAGAAATGTCGCCAGTGTATTGCCAGGAATCGTTTTCCCAAGTCTCATGACCATATTCTCCTGGTTGAGGAATCACATTGAATTTCCAAAGGAACTCCCCACTGCGTGCATCGTATCCCAAAATATCACCAGGAACGTTTTCAATTCGCGACTGGTGATAGCCTTGCTCTGCCGAATTACCGACTACCACGACGTCGTTTACGATGATCGGAGGTGATGAGGACGTAATGTAGCCCCTTTCAAGTGGGATGCCATCGTAAGGATCATAAGGGTGACCAAGGTCCTTGAGTAAATCAACAACGCCAGTTTCGGGAAAACCGTCAATCGGCACGGGCTCTCCGAACCCCTCTAGCGGGCGACCTGTTTCAGCGTCGAGAGCAGTTAAGAAGAATCCGGGGGAAATTATATAAACAACATCACGCCCATCTATGCTGGCATACCCTACACCCTTGCCGTAATCAGCGCGCATCGAATAGTCCCAGCGTCCAGTGTCAGGTTCGCGGTATGACCAAATCGTCGCGCCTGTCTTTGGGTCAATTGCAACGACATGCCTCCTCGCTCCGGCGACAGTATAGAGTCGACCGTTTATGTAACTCGGGGTAGCGCGCCCGCTCTGTGCTTCAAAGCTTGATCCATCCCAAGTCCATGCGACCTCAAGGTCGCCAAAATTCTGTGGCGTAATTTGCGTTGCTGGGGTGGAGCGTGTGTGCGCAAAATCATTGCCGAGCGTAGTCCACTCGACAGTATCTTGAGCAATCGAGTGGGCGCTCAACGACAGCCCAAGACAGATGCCTGTTAGATAGTTTGTTGCTCTTTTGATGAGATGAGATAACTGTTTGTTTTTTTTCATTGTTCAGTACCCCTGTCGGTTAGGCATACGCCTTTTATTTAGCATTGGTAAGTCAACTTACACTTANTTTGTAATCGAGGTTAACGCAGCTAACAACTTTTGTCATGCTGATATAACTCATTAATTTAGCTGAGAAATTAAAATACGGCATCCACTTTCAATCTTGGTTGTTTAACGTCAAGGGGGAAATTATGTGTCACTCTGAGCAAAGCTTCACAAAAGTGTAATAAGCCAGTCATANTTGNTGTTGCTCGGATTAAGCGTTTACAGTCAAAAAATGTTTAGGTTTACTTTTCTTTTGCCTATGATTCATAAATAAGCACGACAGATCTTAACTTCATAAGAGGGCGTCAGAATGATCTCTAAAATTTTCCAGCATATCATCGTTAACTTCTTAGCCTTGGTCATAGGAAGCGTATCGACNACCGGGCAAGAAAGCCTTACCCAAGAAGAGGTAAATACCTGGTTTGAAACTCTATCAAATTGGGGTAGGTGGGGGCCTAATGACCAGATGGGTACAGTGAATCACATTACGACTGAAACACGGATCGCAGCCGCGAACTTGGTCGAAACAGGCGTTTCTATTTCCATGGCCCATGAAATTCTTACCGAGGAGGCTGCGGATAATGGAAACCCATATGATCATCGGATGACTTCGGTGGGATCAAGTCCCGGGCCTTGGTCTGGAGACTTTTTAGGTGTTAGTTACCATGGGTATGCTCACTCTCATCTTGATGCTCTTTGCCATCGTTTTCAATTTGGAACTATGTATAACGGTTATTCGGAGAATGAAGTAACCGAAGAGGGCTGTGCACAGCTTGCGATTACCTCTTTCGCGAACGGAATTTTTGGTCGAGGTGTCATAATGGATTTCCCGAGGCTGAGAGGCCTTGAATGGCTCGAGAATGGAACGGCAATTACAACGGAATGGCTGGATCAGTGGGAAGAGGAGCATAATATTCAAGTCGGGAAAGGAGATATAGTTCTTATTCGAACAGGGCGCTGGTCACGAAGAGAAGCAGTCGGGGCTTGGGATCTTTCTCAAGAATCAGCGGGGTTGCATGCCTCGGCGGTGGCGTGGTTTAAAGAGCGTGATGTAGCAATAATTGGCAGTGACAGCGCACTGGATGTTAAACCCTCGGGCGTCTCTGACTTCCCATCACCAGTTCATGCGTTGGTTCTCGTTGCACTGGGGATGCCGATCTTAGATAACTTAGATCTTGGCGCTGTCGCCGAACAAGCGGATCTTCATAATAGGGCGGAATTTCTCTTCACGACTGCACCATTGAGGGTAGGGGGCGGCACTGGGTCTCCACTAAATCCNATAGCTACTTTTTAATTATATTTTTAGTGGTTGATTGTCGAGGGGGCTTCATCAAAACAAGAACAGACTTTTTAGGNTTGCGTGCGAANATTCTCCGGCTTGCACTGGCAGCATTCATTTGCCCTGGGTTGCTAGCTCAGAACGCACATGATGCGGGTGAGTTGCCTGAAATTTCAGAGGCAAGAGCATTAGAGATTAGTCGTGAACTTGCCAATCGTCGAGCGGGCATCGAAGAAGTGCAAAGTAACATTGGGATCTATGACCAATCCCTTGTCGAGGCTTATACAGACCTTGCCNGGNTGTATGNNGAAATNGGTGATTACGAGAACGCTGCCGCCATTTTTCTCGACGCTCTACAAGTTGCTAGAGTAAACACCGGCCTATACAGTCACGAGCAACTTCCGTTATTNCGGTNGCTAATACAAAATGAACTAAAAGCAAGAGAATGGCGCTCGGCAGATGATTTTTATGAGCTGGATTACCTTATTTCAAGCAGGATTTTTGCACCNGTAGACAACGAATACCTCNTTGCCATTGAGGCATACGGTGATTGGAAGTTGCGCCTTATACGAGAGAACTTGTTAGACCAAACCACCCAATCCTTGCTCCAGACTGCCGGAGAGGTAAGTTACTTCTATGATCGGGTGATAGACCGAGTTGAACAAGAAANTGGGCTTCTTAATAAGAGGCTACTTNNCGTGTTATACAACAAAACTGAAGTTGACATGACACTTGCGCGTTATGTCGCGTCGATGCCGTATACAACGTTCCAGGGCACTGCGAGCCCCTATATTAACCAGACAAGATGCCGTAATCAGCGGAGTTCCGGCGGTCAGGTAGTGCGCCAATGTTATATAGTTCAAGTCGAAAACCCTCGCTATAGGCAATCTCAAAGAGAGGCAAAACGGTTTGCTATGAGTCGCCATACACGGGCAATATCCCGGTCTATAGGTAAGCTGGAGGACATTAAAAACAATAATGGGGATCTAACGTTAGCAGAGAAGGAAAGAATTGATGGTCAGATTGGTGAGCTAGTCGTTAAATCAGAGCAATTGGTGCGAGCCTCCGATAGACCTTTTTTATTCTGAAATAGGGCGTTTTTTCATAAAAAAGCCTTTATACTATTGAGGATCCAAATATTAACTAAATTTGGTGGAAGTTATTTGCTACAAGAGTTACCAACACGCGTCGATTCTCGCACCTGCAGGAGTAGGCGCACATTTTAACTGGAGGAGATTATGTCTCAATTTGCTAATGGACTATCCCGGGTCCTGCTGTCCTTAATGACAGTTTTCGTGGTTCTGGGAAGTCAGATCGCTGGAGCGCTTGAAGTCGGCGATAAAGCACCCGATTTCAGCTTACAGGGTTCAGATGGGGANACCTACTCCCTGTCTCAATTCGCCGGGGATAAGCCCGTAGTGATTGCCTTTTTCCCCAAAGCATTTACTGGCGGCTGAACTATGCAATGTAAAGCGCTGCGTGACAGTGCAAGAGAAATTCAAGGTTTCGACGTTGCATATTTTATGGCCAGTGTAGATACGCTGGAAGATAACACTGCTTTTGCTGCNGAGCATGAAGCTAATTTCCCGATTTTGTCTGATCCTACTAAGGAGATGGCCGGAGCATATGACGTTCTGATGGGGGTTGGCTTTGCTAATCGTTGGACTTTTTACATCGATTCAGATGGCACTATCCTGAAGATTGATAAAGAGACTAACCCGGCAACAGCCGGCAGAGATCTCGTGGGNAATATGGAGTCTCTAGGTTTCTCCAAAATATAGCCCTCTGAAATCTGGATGAGTTAAAAACCCGGACGTNTTTAACGTGCGGGTTTTTTTTTGTGNTAATCGGNCCCNANAGCTCGATTTGAAANNACTTACCTTGAGCTTGCGTATTGCTCTTGGCTTGGGATTCTCNCTACCGATAAAGGTGTCTCAACCGTGACACAACGTGGCGTNANTATGATTNNTTGCATAGTTNGTTGTGGGTGATATGGACNCTGTGCAAGAATACTGNAATAGTCAAAAGTATGGAATTGGAGGTAGAGTTAAATGCCAAAGTCTGGANTCTTAGTCATTGCCGCAGTTGCTGTCCTAACACTTTTGTCGTTAGTTTATTTCGCGCTAACNATCGATACTCCGGAGGGAACNACNACTTTGGTCATTGAACCTCCNGTGAGTGTGATTGAGGATTCGCCAGTTGTCGCACCTGCTTCAACATCGGCAACGCNGCCAAATAGTCCGCTGCCNCAGATTCGACTNCAACCTCAGCAGGAGCCACCTGTGGTCGCAGTTGCCGAAGCTGAAATTGCCANATTGCCTGAAGAAGTTGCATTGCCTNANCCTGAATCTGAACGTGAGACAGAATCACTTGATGAAGAGGAGCAGGNAAATGTTGTTGAATTACCTTCGTTAACAGAATCAGACTCCTTTGTTTTTGAGAGTCTTCGGACATTGCAAAATGGGATAGCCTTGGTTGATTTGCTCGCTGAAGATCAAATCGTACGAAAGTTTGTTGTTTTCGTTGAAAATATAAGCCGCGAAGAGTTTCCTCAAACTGGTCTCCCGTACAGGGGCCTTGGGCAAGAAATGTCAGTCAGTGAAGTTGATGAAAATCTTTTTGTGATGGAGCAGATTGCGCATTCGAGGTTTGATCAAGTCGTTAAGACCTTTGTTGAGATTGATATCGATGCTGCCATGACTATCTATCGCACTCTCTCTCCGCTGTTCCAACAAGCCTATGCCGAAATTGGTTTTCGGAACGTGAGTTTCGATGACACCCTGCGCAGCGCAATTAACAATGTGTTAAGAACCACCAATATGGAAGGCCCATATCAGCTAGTCAAGCCTTCNGTAATGTACCTATATGCTGACGCGAGTATCGAGAATTTATTGGAAGTTCACAAACAATTATTGCGAATTGGGCCTGATAATACTTCACTTTTAAAGGCGAAGTTGAGGGAATTTTTGGTGCAAATTTAGTTAAGTATTTCAACGAACCTTTTTGGAGAAAGAGTGGTAAAAATTGAATCGCCAGTTGTCAGCACNAAATGGTTGGGCGAAGAAATTGGAGCATCCAATCTAATATTACTTGATGCTTCAGTTCCGCCTGTTGTGCCAGGTTATGTTTCAGTAAATTCCAAAGAAAGTTTCTCTGTCATTCCCGGGTCGCGGCGCTTCGACTTTGATCAGGTGATTTGCAAGCCAAACACGTCTCTACCTCACATGATGCCAACACCCGAATTATTTGAGAGAGAGGTTCGAAAACTTGGCATTAATAATAANAGTGCTATTGTTGTGTACGACGATGTTGGTTTATATGCTAGTCCGAGAGCGTGGTGGATGTTCAGAGCGATGGGACACCAGGAAATCGCAGTGCTTGATGGAGGTTTGCCTCAATGGATGTCGGAAGGGCGAGGAGTCTTGGNAGAGTTTTATAAAAGTANTTCAGGAGATTTTGTCGCTTCCCCAAATGAAAACCTCTTTTGTGACTTTGAGTTTGTGTTGAAAGGCTTGGAAAGCCCGGGTTGTTCAGTGCTTGATGCGCGTTCTGAATCCCGGTTTAAGGGTTTGGAGCCTGANCCGCGACCTGGGGTCCGGTCCGGTCATATGCCCAATGCTAAAAATCTACCTTTTCCAGAAGTTTTAGATGGGGGGCTTTTGAAGCCCAAACCAGAGCTTCAAAAGATTTTTTTGGANGTTACGTCTGACGGTCAACAAAAAGTTATAACTTCTTGCGGGTCGGGTGTCACAGCTTGTATTCTAACCCTTGCTGCCGAAGTAGCCGGATTCAAAGACNTGTCTGTNTACGANGGGAGCTGGGCAGAGTGGGGTCTGCCTGGAAAGCTCCCAGTGGTTACAACCTAGAAAGATAGGCCAACCTAGNTTTCGGACTGTTGAGAGAGCATATCCGGTTATCTTCGTGTGGGCGAGTCTATCACTACCGGCTGGGGAATTTGCGTAGTAATAACCGGCCCCATTCCCATAATCTGCACTATGACTTCCTCGTCTTTTGCCATGTCATAGTGATGGCCGTCAGGAGGCTGATAAATAAAGGTGCCTTCAGCTACAGCCATCATTTCGACGGGATTATAAACATCTGCCTTGGGTCCCCATGAGGTATACCACGTCCCTTGGATTACGGTGATATATCGAGCGGTGCTGTGAAAGTGAGGTCTACTGCCCGATCCAGGAGTAAAGGTTATCCGCATCACATAGAGACCAGGTTGAGAAGGATCACCATAGATGACCTCGCTTCGAGCACCATCTGTGAAAAGATCGTCTGGCTGCGCGATGATGAACCCTAAGTCGTCTGGTTCAACGCTGAAAACCAAAGACGCTACTAGAGACAAAAATGTCGCTAAGCAGAGTCCAAATAGACTGAATTTAAAGAATCTCATTGAATTTTCCTCTCATATTTTATCGAAAGTAGAGCTAAAGACTAACCTGAATTACCTTTAAGTCATAGCTTTCTTGTTATTGTGGGTAACTTATTATGGCCAGATCTAACATCGCTGGCTGTCAAATCACAGTGATTTGAGGTCACCTACCGGCGTTGGTGTCTTTGATTACCTTATCACGAAGCACTCTAGTGATTATTAATAGCGGGGTTTTGAACTATTTTGTTAAACTAGGCAAAGCTTGCACCGGTTTTACGTTCCGGCTAGTAACGGGGAAGAAATGAATGATACGCTATCAAACTGCGTAGTCGCAGCGCTATACCGCTTTACGAAATTTTCAGATTTCCAATCTTTCAGGGCACCCTTNTTAGACCTAATGCGGGCTAAGAAGGTCCGAGGCACCATACTACTTGCCAGCGAGGGGATCAACGGAACAATAGCCGGTTCTCGCAAAGGGATAGATGCGGTGATCGACTGGATAAAGGAAGATAAGCGGTTTGAGGACCTTGAAACAAAAGAGTCCTTCACAAACTCTAACCCNTTCCACAGAAGCAAGGTAAAGCTGAAAAAAGAGATTGTAACGATGGGTATTGAGGGAATAGACCCTACTAGGAGNAGCGGGACTTACATTGAGCCTCAAAANTGGAATTCAGTGATTGACGATCCCGAAGTNTTGTTGCTGGACACCCGAAATAAATATGAGGTGGAAATTGGATCGTTTCAGAATGCGGTAAACCCAGAAACTGACTCATTTAGGGAATTCCCCAAGTACGTTGAAAAGAATTTGGACCCCAGTAGGCATAAAAAGATAGCAATGTTTTGCACCGGAGGAATACGCTGTGAAAAATCTACCGCATTTCTCAAACAAAAGGGATTTAAAGAGGTTTATCATTTAAAGGGTGGCATCCTTAAATACCTAGAAAATGTATCGAAAGAGGAGACAAAATGGGAAGGAGAGTGTTTTGTTTTCGACAATCGAGTAACTGTTGATCATGAATTAGAAAAAGGTTCTTATGATCAATGTCACGCATGTCGCATGCCAATTACCGAAGATGATAAAAAAAGAAAGGAATATTTGAGGGGTATTAGCTGCCATTTTTGTTATGGCAAACGCTCAAAAGGTCAGGTTGAACGTTTTGCGGAAAGGGAACGACAGATGCAACTTGCTCAAACTCGGGGTGAGGCGCACATTGGGCAACCTATGGAATCAACAATTAAAGAAAGGAAGTTGGAAAAGCAACAAAGGAAGGAAGAACAGCGACTGATTAACAAGTCAAAACTTTCAAAGTAACTAGTTGATATGCAAAAGCGATTGATAGATTGATGGATAAGCCACCCCTCAGCCCTTATGGCGCCTTTATTGGTATTTCTATAGATGACTTCTCCGAAGGGAAGGTGACCTGCTCGGTAGCGCTTAGAGACCATCACCTTAACAATGGCGGCAGAGTCCATGGCGGAGTTCTTACTTCACTCGCAGATACAGCTGCTGGCGCCGCAGTGCGTACAGTAAGGCCAGAAGGGAAGCTAACAGCTACAACGGATCTAAGTATTTCATTTCTTCGGCCCCCCGTTGGCAATCAATTAGTTGCGGTTGCCGAAGTTTTGCACGCTGGTAAAAGACTTTTTAGGGTAGAGATAGAAATCTTCTGCTTAGAGAAGCTTGTGGCAAAAACAAACGCCACGTTTATGTTGGTAGAAAAGTCAAAATATTAGCTTCGCTGGCAAATTTTAATTAGGCCCTTCGTGAAGAGTAAACCAATTTAGCTTGCGTGCAATCTAGTTGTCACTTTGTTTCTTCAATTAGTTTGTTACCATTGTTATAGTTTAGTTTCAGACTGATAATTCGTTTTTAGGTTTTTCTTTTAGTGAGGCAATAAATGGTCAAGCGGCTTTCTGCAAATAAGCAGGTGAACAGACGAGAGTTTTTAAAGAAGACCGCGCAAGGGGCAGCTTTTCTCATTGTTCCGAGACACGTGCTTGGAGGCCCCGCTTATGTGGCACCCAGCGATAAATTGAATGTCGCGGCCGTCGGGGTTGGGGGTAGAGGGCGTTCAAATATTCAAGCGTGCTCTCATGAAAATATTTATGCGCTTTGTGATATCGATGATAATGAGATTGCTGAAACCTTGAAAGAAGATTGGGCGGATCCATTCCGTGGNAAGACTAAAACATATCGGGATTACCGAGAAATGTTGAGCAGAGAGCCCGAGATAGACGCGCTTATTATTAGCACGCCTGACCACATGCATACCCCGATCGCTTCCAATGCCATGGATTTAGGCAAGCATCTGTATATTGAAAAGCCCCTTTGTCACACAGTGGCCGAGGCGCGGTTTTTAGCGAGAAGATCAAGAGAAACTAATATTGTTTCTCAGATGGGNAATCAAGGCCACGCGGGAGAGGGCGCGAGATTGATTAACGAATGGGTTGCCGATGGGGTTCTTGGCTCAGTTAAAGAAGTTCATTGCTGGACTAACCGGCCGGTCTGGCCCCAGGGCATAGCGCGACCAGAAGGTTCCAACCCAGTGCCCTCAAATATAGACTGGGATCTGTGGTTGGGAGGTGCTCCCTACCGCCCTTATTTAAAAGACAGATATCATCGATTTAATTGGCGTGGTTGGTTGGATTTTGGGACAGGTGTCGTTGGCGACATGGGCGCTCACATCATAGATCATCCTTATTGGGCGCTAGACCTTGATCTNCCAACACAGATTACGGCGAGCTCCAGTCGCTTTGGAGAAGGTATGGAGACTTTTCCTATAGCATCCAAAATTCATTTCCGGTTTCCCTCAAAAGGCGGTCGACCCGCAGTTGACATGACTTGGTATGATGGAGGGCTGCTGCCTGAGCGCCCTGAAATCCTCGAGCAGGGAAGAATGATGGGTAATCGTGATGGAGGAGTCCTCATAGTGGGGGAGAAAAACACGTTGATGCATGACGTTTATGGCCGGAATCCTCGCTTAATTCCAGAGTCGGTAAACGAAGAATACGAGCAGCCAGCAAAAACTATGGAGAGATCCGCTGGAATTTATCAAGAATGGATCGATGCCATTAAGGATAGGGGCAAAGCTACAACCTCGCATTTTGGATATTCTGGGCAACTTTCAGAAACTATGTTGCTCGGAAACATTGCGACAATGAGAGCGGGAGAAAATAAGATTCTAGAGTATGACGGAGCGAACATGAGATTCACAAATGATGAAGGTGCAAATCGATTACTCGATAAGGAGTACCGAGCAGGTTTCGCGATTTAGTTTATCCAATCTTATTGAAACAAGTTTCATGACTTCTGCTGCTATCGAAGCTTGACTCGACGGGTTATTTATCTCGCTGCTCGACCTAAATATCTTTGGAATGTCTGCTCCACAAAATCATCGACCCCCGGCACAAATAAAACGGCAAAAACGGTTAAACAAAGAACAATTGCTGTGCCTATATAAACACGTCTCATTGGATCTCCTTATTAGTTCACAGGACCGGCTTCAAACAACCACACATCGCCAGCTTCAATGGCGTCCCGCGTAGTTCTGGAGGGGTATTTATCGGTAATGGCGCCGGCGATGCCTATAAGTTCTTCGCCAGATTTGATTCTAGTTAGCTGCCTTTCATAGCGGACACCGTTAATTCGAATAAGCGCCTTGCCATTGCGTTCGGCCTGAACTGGCCATTGTTTCCACATTCTACCCACCGTGGTTCCCATGTACCCTGACCAAACATAGAGTTTTGAATTGTGCTCTACTGTCCAAATTACCCGAGATGTGGGTGGATCCATTAGTTGCATTTCGATGGTAGGTATTTCGTTAACAAAGCTCCAATCAGGCTCTGGTCCTGAATGTAATTCACCAGATTCTAGAGGCCCCCCAGAGAAAACACGATTGGGNCCNTCTGAGAATCTTTGTTTCACGGCTGCGGTGGAAACGGCGGTTACGGGTATTAATAACAAACAGACCAATATGATGAGGCCGTTTTTGAGTTCTGTCATGATTTACCCCTTAAAACTTTCGATCATTAATGAAGATGTTGTTGTTGCTCTAATTCAGTAAATAATAAATTCTAATAAGTTATTGTCTGGATCGCGAGTGTAAATACTAGTTCCCTCAGTGCTGCCTTCATTCATGCCGCCTGTTCGAGGCACAGGGCCCAATTCAATCTTGGCTTCAGCGTCCTCAAGGGTTCGCATTAGCGAGTCTTGTGTCCCTTCCCATACGAAACAAATGTCGCCTGAGCCAGGCATAGCTGAGTGTCCGCGCAGATCGAACTCGCCGCCGTTCCAGAGTTCGGGCATATGGAAGTTGATTTTGTTGTTACCAAATACGACAGCTTTAATTTGTCCCTGGTCGAGAATTTGACAACCAAGAGCGGTGTAGAACTCAAGCATTGAATCTACTTGCTCCATAGGTACAGCAATGTGGTCGAAGGCTTTAAGCATTTTCTTGTTCCAAAAAAAAGGGCGATACGTAATATCGCCCTTTTTCATACTTATTTCTAGTTAAGAAATAAGTAACGTACTGCTCGACTAGAAACTATAGTCAACGCGTCCGTAGTAGTAGGCTCCCTGCCAGTCAACGTACGAGCCGGATGAATATGTCCGTCCGCAACAGAAGTCGCCGATTGCATCCTTTTCAGGATACTCGTCGCCAACATTACGGCCACCGACAGTTACACGCCATGACTCGTTGAAGCTGTACATTGCCTCTAGGTCAACAAACCAAGTCGCATCGTACTTCTGAATGTTTGGCCATGGGTTTCTGTTAGAGTTTTCCCACTCGCCGTAATAGCTCGCTCGAGCAAGAAGTCGAAGGTTATTGATGTCATGAGTGATTGTGCCGACACCGCGCCAGTCTGACAGATTGTTCTCAAAATCAAACTCATCCTCAACATTAAGATAAGCGCTAGGATCAGAGTCAAATTCTGTCTTGTTGTAGTTAATCGCGACTGTTACGTTTGTTGCGTCAGTCAGCGGGTAGGTACCAACTATGTCAACTCCTTTGGTAGTTGTGTCAAAGCCATTAGCGAAGTAGAAAACACCGCCGATGGAGTTTGCACCCGCTACGCCTGCTGCGTCTAGTTTTAAGTAGTTTTGATACGCNTCACCCGAGGTCGGATCAGTAGATACATCCCGTGTGGAGACCGCTGCAGTTCTATCTTCGATATCNATCATNTACCCGTCAANGGTNANATCTAAATCTCCAATACTNGCAACGAACCCTAANGTGAAGTTATCCGACTTCTCTGGCTTCAGAGGAACTGCACCAAGCGCTNNCGCCACTGGGCCGCCTGCTGGNAANAGACCAGTCGCAACCGGAANNCCGTNTGGTAGCCGGGTGGANACNTTNGTNGTACCCTGCTGGCCNGGNGTTGGAGCTCGGAAAGCAGTACCGATGGATCCNCGTAAGCCCACGTTGTCAGTTANATCTAACTGCGCTGCAAGCTTATAGGTTACCTCAGAGTCGAAGTCATCATAGTCCTCGTATCTGACGGCTCCCTGCAGGAATANTGAGTCGGTAACATCCTTACTCGCATCGGCGTACAGAGCNTANGAGCTTCGCTCNTACNTGNCAGAAAACTGAGGAGAGTANCCAGGAAAACCATTAGAGCCAACGCCAACCACCGTGTAGACCGGGTCGTCAGAGTCCGCACAATTCAGGGTCGATCCATTGGCGATTACAGCTGATCCTGCCGCAGTGGGTGAAGTTCCGCTACAAAATCCGAACGGGTCTTTTTCCGCGTGAGGTCCCGCCTCGTAGGAGTTAGGCTCACCTTGAACCAACTCGTATTGCTCGTCGAGATAGGTGGCACCGAAGGCTAGGAGGACTTCGTTTTCCATTTCATATGTGAAATCTGCTTGGAACTGAGTCTCCTCGTTAATTAGATCGCCAGGTCGAAAATTCTTCTGGGAAGCTCTACCTTGCGAGGGGTTAATTGTGTTTTTCAGGGTATACTGGATCTCATTTTCGCCATGACGAGCACTGAAGTCATAGGAGAGTCCGTTATTCCACTCGCCCCGGATTCCGCCCACGATAGACATATCCTCTTGCTCACCAAAGAATCTCGGAGTAAAGCCTCCAGGATATTTTTCTAGTGGGTCGTATATGCCGCCGTCCTGCTCTCTAAGCTGCTCGATCGTGCCATTTCTTGGGTAACGATAGAAGAAGCTTCCATCTGACTCGCTATCCATGTAGCTACCGAAGGCATAGGCTTCAGTATCATCGTCTATTTGGTAACCGGCATTGAAGAACAAAGAAAGTCGTTCTGCGTCTGGCTCACCCCAAGGCTGGACAACATTTCCAAAACCCGTGTTGGCAGCGCCGACACCGGCCTGATATGTGGGGTCTTCCGCAAATTGTGTATATGACGCGCTGGAATTGTAGCCCGGAAGTGTTGGATCCACGCAGAACGAGGAAGTACAATACTGCTCACCGCGGCTTGTCGCATCCTGCTCGTAAAATTCACCAGAGATGCTCAGGAAACCGTCGTCTCCTAAAGGCAGACCAATGTTTCCATTAACGGTCATGCTTTCCCCATCACCCTCAGAGTATTCACCTTGCTGAATGCTGAGGCTTCCACCGTCGTTGTTCTCTTTTAGCTGGAAGTTGATTACGCCTGCTATGGCGTCAGAGCCATACTGTGCTGAAGCGCCGTCTCGCAGCACTTCCACACTGCCTATCGCTGCTGCAGGAATGGTGGCTAAGTCTTGGTTTTGCGTGCCAGCTCCACCAATTTGAACCAGAGACGCGCGGTGGCGACGCTTTGAGTTGATCATCACCAACGTTTTATCGGTTGGAAGGCCCCGCATTTGCGCTGGACGGATGAAAGTCCCNCCATCAGAAATTGGCTGACGCGCCAGATTAAATGATGGAACTAATGTTCTCAGGATATCGTTCGTGTCAGTGTATGAAACATCCTGCAGGTCTTCTGCTGAGAATACATCCACGGGCACAGGTGAGTCCGCAACTGTTCGCGGTCTTCCGCGAGAACCAGTTACAACAATCTCTTCTAGCCCTTGAGCATCTTGGCCCAGAGCAGCTGGTGAAAATCCAGTAGGAGCAAGCAGGCCAAGCGCTATAGCTGTAGGCAAAACCTTTTTTGCTAGGTTAGGTCGTTTTGTCATTATAGTCCCCCTCGAAACTATTAGTATTTTAAGCTCCAAAGAGCCCGGTAAATAAGGATGTGTAGGCAGGGTCTAGCTTAGGTGTACCGCTTGCTCTCCCCAAAACTCACGATCAGGGTGGAAGCATAGTTACCTAACTGCCAAATGTCCATAAAAGAACACGGTTTATCGGACATTTAGGTAAGTTTTTAAGTATTTTTTTAACCTTTTTTACTAATTTTTTGACGATTAAGACAGTAACTACCAGATCAGGGCGTAAAAATTACTTTGAGCACAACATGTGGATCCTTTGTAATTTGAAGAAATTCCCAAAAAAAGAGGTTAGAATCGTTGGAGAAACGCAAATCGTGATTGGGTAATTGAGGTTCAAAAGGTCTGCTTGATGAGTAAAATTGGATCAGGAGAGCAATTTCCAACTTTGGGATTAAATCTTGTTAGTGGAGGGTCGCT
>NHGO01000029.1 GCA_002172295.1 Gammaproteobacteria bacterium TMED139
ATTGGTCGAATAGAGGGAATTCACTGTCGTGTTAACCCCGCCAACGGCAGCGACTCCGAGAAATATCGTGGCGTATTCAGGCAAGTTTGGGCAAAAAACTGCACAAACGTCACCCTTTTTGAAGCCTCTTTGATTAAGGCCAGCCGCTAAGTGTTTTATTTGAGAGCGCAATTCTTGGTAGGACAGGGCTCGGCCAGATGTTCCGTCGATAAGGGCAGATTTGTCTCCAAGCTCGTCGACTCTTTGCAGAACAACAGAGGTCAAATCAGTCTTGGGTACTGCTACTCCTGGATCATTATTCTCAAAGATCAATGTTATATCCTCTAGCGTCTTCTTTTATTACTTAACCTATTATTACTTAACCTATGGCGTCTGTAGTTTGATNACNCTCCGTTTAGGGGCTTCGGGAAATNTTNTTATCAGATACTAAGCAGACATTCCTCTCGCAGAAATCTGCCAAACNGCTTCCACTTTATCGTTGCGGATTGCGTACATCTGGTTATAAAGGTTCACGACAGGATCGCAGTGAGANACGATTAGCTCGACNGTATCTCCGACCTTGTAATTTTTAGAAGCATTTGATTCGTATCTTATTGTTCCAAATTCATCTGAACCGGAGCTATACGTTATGCCGGTTTCTCCTTTAATACGAGACCAAGGTCTGTTNATTGTNCAAGCTTTAGCCCCTGCGTCTGTCGTCGCTCTTCCTTTGTACTGATCATTGAGGACGGTCGTTAAAATTGTTAAAGCGGGGCGAAAATCAGCATACACGTCCTCATTTGTTTCTCCGCCAATATCTATATATTGCGCGTCCATAAATACATAACTGCCCACCTGAATNTCTGTNAGTCCGCGAGTCTCGTGATCGATATTGTAGGTTCCAGTTCCACCGCCGCTGAAAATTTCTGTGTTTAGGCCGCTCTTGTTAAATAAATCATAGGTCTCTGAAGCGCCAACGAGCCTGCCTAATGTTTGAGATTTTCGCTGTTCAAACCCTTTTACATGCTGAGACCCGCCGTCGTAGCATAACAGACCGCGCAGTCTTAGCCCCGGCAGGCGGTCAACTAATTGAGCCAATTCTAGGGCCGGCTGTCCTTGAGTGATGCCCGTGCGGTTTCCGCCNGGGTCAACGTCTACAACAACATCAGCCATAATATTCANGGACACCGCAGCCTCAGATAATAATGCTGCGTTCTCGGCAGAGTCAGTTGCTTGGANAAANNCTTNACANCTTTCGCGCAAATTCATTGCCCGACGGATTTTAGTGGCTGTAACGTTAGTNGTTGTCAATAAAAGCTTATCNACNCCATTTTGAAACATGGCCTCCGCTTCACTGACTTTTGCAACGCATATNCCNANGGATCCACTATTAAGNTGCATATGNGCGATNACAGGAGTTTTATGAGTTTTCGCATGCGGTCGACTCGCTATGCCATTGCGAGAGGTTGTGTCTTGCATTTTAGCGATATTTGCCTCTAGCGCATCAAGGTCAACACATAACGAAGGAGTATCGAGCTCCCACTTTGATACATCTTGCTGCATTTCTCCATCGACATAGAACGCTTGCACTTCGCTCGCGCTATACCCTCTCACCGAGCCCGGGAGCCAAATCGCGGCTGCGCCTGTGGTCTGGAGAAAACGGCGCCTAGACATTGAGGAATGGTCCATATAGTCACCTGTNAGAATTTTCCTTATGAATTAACTAGAAAAGANCAAAGAAGCATACTCTGATATTGTCCTAGACTCCATAAAACTTGCAACCGACAATCTACTCGGCGCGCAAGTGTGCAGGAATTGTAATTCCTTGCTCTTCATAATAGCGAAGCGCCCCAAGATGCAGAGGGACTGAGACCCCCGACAAGGCGCTTTCCACGGACATTGAATTAGTTGCGCTGTGTATTTCCTGCAGTGTTGCCAGGTTATCCCAAAGCATTTTAGTCATCTCGTAAACAATTGCTTCAGGTACATCCTCTCTGACTATNAATATGTTAGGGCTTGCGACTGTATTTATGGTTTCCTTCTGAGTAGGATAAGTTCCTGGCGAAAGTTCATATGATTCCCATAGGGGAAACTCATAATTTAGGCTATCAATTTCCTCTTTCGTGAAATCAAGGATCGTCATGNCCTCNCCGAGCAACGCATAAGCTCGGGTAATAGCCGTGACTGGNGGTCCAGCAGGGACATTCATTCCTACGATGTTGCCATCTTGGAGTGCGTTAGCGGAAGGNCCATANCCCATNTAAGCNATAGAAAGTTCTTCTGNCCAATCGATACCTAAAGCATCGAAAATGTAAAATCCGGTAAATTCCGCGCCGGAATTACGCATCCCTATGGAATACCTTTCTCCGTCTAAGTTGTTGAGATCGCTAATAGTGCCAGTTTTCACTAATTCAGTTTTTAGNACGAAATGCTCAACATTTGGCCACATGGCACTAACTGATCTTAAATTTTCTTGTGGATTAAGTATTGGTCCCGACCCGTCATATGCCCAGGCGCCGAAGATTCCTAGTATCAAGGCAAATTGNGCCTGATCNTCTCGNAGTAATTTTATGTTTTCCATAGAGCCGGCAGAGCTTATTGCCGTTAGNGAGAAGTCTGCATTCTCTGCTGCTGAGACCANCGTTGATAGNGCNACACCNACGGGATAAAAGGTTCCNCCNGTGGTGCCGGTAGATAAAACNTAAGTNCGCTGTTNGCTNTGCTGNTCACCACAGNGNACAAGTGANANNCAGANNAAGNNNATGAGNNNGAATCGAGACAAAAGTAGNTCCTAATTTTTGTTGGCTACAGTCTACAATGCACACTAGCTAAGTTCTATTGTATATTTGGGCACGAACCCTGCATTTGCTCGATCCAACTGTGAATCAGCTCAATTCCCTCATCGTGGACAAGCGAGCGTCCCAGTTCAGGCATCATTTCGTCAGGTTGATCTGAAAGCATACGATATATCAAGATAGATTCTTCCGGCGAACCGGGAACTATGCTGTATCTTTTATCGCCAGCGCCACCCCCTGCGGCAACCGGAGTTTTGCAAACGCCCATGTTGATCGCGAGATCGTGGGAGCCATCTAACAAAAGTGCAGAGGTATCAGCGGCGCCATCTTTATTATGGCAATGACCGCANTGCATATTGAGATATGAAGCCGCGCGCTGCTCTAAGCTAGCGGTCCTATCCGCCCAGGAGTGCGATGGTTTTGTAGATGGTATGACTTCAAGCCAGTTCCTTGAGATTAGCTTCTCTATCTGTTGACTTTGGTTAGTATCGCCGACTTTTGCAGTTAGCTGATTCGCTATTGCTCCCAATGGATGCATTTCGCCATAGGGGTGCTCCGTAACATGACAGGCGGAGCATTGATTTTCATTCGGCACAAAATAAGTAAATTGAGTTTGCTGGCCTTCTTCGGAAAGTTGTATGTTTCGGCTTGTTCCAGCAACTCTTAAAAACGCTTCAGTTTGATCAACATTCCACACATAAGGGAACGCCTGCCAGCCTTCGTCCCTTTTTACTAATAGNCGCGTTTCAATTAGCCTATTCTTTGTCAGATTTAAGGAAGAAAGATTTTTGTCGTTTTCACGCAGGAAAATACCGTCCGAATCGATTGGGTAATAAAAAGTTTTNCTTAATACTGTCCCAGCGGGGTAAACAATTTCATTATTTTCAACGTGTGCCGTCTCACCATTTGGGATCCACATTGTCCTTAGCTTATGTGCGTAATCGGAAAATAATGTGTTGTTCGGTTTAAAAACCAGTGTTTCACTCCTTGGCTCTAGTGTCGCGGGAGTTAATTTAAACAAATTCCACTCGGAGAGTCGTGCCGGATTTTCAGAAGAATAAAAGGACGGTGNCGGCTCTGAGCANGAATAAAGTATTACCGANCACAGTAAGCTGGAAAAAATATGCTGACTAANCTTCATTTCGTCTCGAAACTCAAGGAAATCTCTGAAAGGTTCGGCAAATCGCANTCGTGTATGGCGGCATTAAAAGNAGGTGNCGAAAAACCGTTAGTAGCGTCAAGGTTAACGAATGTAAAATTACTATTGTTNCTCATACACAAAATTTCATTAGGTTTTTGGCCTTGTTTAATCGTGCCATCCCATACCACGTTTGGTATTGATTGGCCCGTTGCAGAACGGAGGGCATTAAGTGGTTCGGAGTCTGGGGATCCACCGCCGCCATTAAACTCATTATCGTGGATATAGATGTATTCAGGGAACGGGTCATAGTCTGGATCGTCAAATGGCCTCTCTGTGATGTAGTAACTTACAAGAAGAACATTTGCGCTATTGTTATCGGAAAAGGTATTGCCAAAAACTTCTATGTTGTCATTTGCTAGAATCATCAGGCCAGTGCCAGAGGGCACTGTTCCGACGATATTTCCCGCGGGGGCAAAATTGATTGTATTGTTAGTGATGATCTCGTTGTCATATACACGTGTATTTCTGCCTCCTTGCACCGGAAGGTTTGGTAAGTCGAATACCAATATGCCACCAGTATTATTTGTCGCAACGTTGTTATAAACGTCTGCGAATGTCGAGTTTTCAATTTCAATTCCTGCTACATTATGCTCAGCATGGGAATTACGGACGATAATCTGTGATGATTGTCCAACATAAATCCCAGCGTCAGAAGCGCCAATTGCGACGGCACCGTCGATGAGTATGTTTTGAGATTGGACGGGGTATATCCCGTATGCACCATTAGTTGTTTCCGGCCCATTAGTCCATTCGGTTCGTACGTTCTTAATGACGACATTATTACTGTCATTTATTTTCAGAGCATCACCAATCGTATCCTCAATAGCCAAATCTTGAATCGTGAAATCGCTAGCACTAACTAATAGTCCTTCCGCTCCTTGTTTTTGGTTTTTAAAAGAAAGAATCGATGAATCAATTCCTGCTCCTTTGATCGTGACGCCTGGTACGTTCAAAGAAAGGCTTCTCGTGAAATTATGAGTTCCGGCTGGGATTTCTATAATATCGCCTGGTTGGGCTTGGATTAAGCTTTGTTGAATTTCTTCTTCAAAATTGAGTTGGGGAATTTCTGGTTGCCTTTGATCGCACGATATTAGTAACGCACATACAAAGCTGATCATCACGTTCNTGCACAAAGAAGCCCGCATAGTNTTGCCTCCCCCTTTCTTTCGGCTAGAAACTAAAGTTTAAAATTCTTAGTAAGTTCGTATTGAGTTTATTCGACTTAGTGCTCGAAAGTTATTTTGACCCTAAAAAATAACCGCAAAGAAAAATCTCTACGGTTATTGATGAATTTACTTTTCTTNTTTAGTCAGAAGAGCGAGACTGAGGTCTTGTTCGTAAGCCAGAATATTGAGCGTCAGTAACTGGGTCCAACCAAACTACATTGCCCTCATAAATTGTCAACTGAAGTGCATCCTGGTCAGGGTGTGCTCCATGCCAATGTTCAACGTCAGCTGGGGTCCAATACGGTTCGCCTGGATAGAATTCCTCGATCCCTCTACCTCTAATTTGATGAAGACCAATCCCTTCCTCAATCATTAAGAGCTGACCCCAAGTGTGCGTATGCCATGAGGAGCGAACGCCCGCTGGGAAGAGGATTCTCACATTGCGCATATCTGGAGTCTGGCTGATCTCTGGTTGTCCACCTTGAAAGTTACTTGACTGCGCCGAAATGACATCTGTCTGAGTAACAAGCACAGCGAATCCCAGCAATGCAGCAGCGCATATTGATGTAAATAGCTCTGTCTTTTTCTTCGGATTGTGGCCCATTTATTTCTCCGATAATTAATTGAATAGCCGAAATATAAATTTCCGTTCGCAATCAATAGCTCAATGGCACATTGATGTCAACTGACGAGAACAGTTTAGCATATTTTGGCACATTCTCGACTCATTCTCTGTATGCTATGATCAAAAGTCGTTTAAGCAAAGGGACTAAAAGAGTGGCAGATTCAATTTCTAAGTTAACCTCGCTACTATTTTTTCGAAGTTACTGCCTGATTTCGGTCATATTACTGATTTCCCAATCGGTCAATGGTCAAGAATTAAACCCATTAGATGGTGACCCGCGTGCTGCCAGAATAGGAGGCTCTATTTTTAGGGCTCAATGCGCAACTTGTCATGGCGCTGACGCNAAAGGTATTGACTCCATAGATGCACCTGATTTGACTCAAATATATGTAAACTCTGAAGCGTCCGATTCGTCTGTTTTTAATATAATTCGAAATGGGGTGTCTGGAAGTATCATGCCGGCGCATACGTTTCCTGATACTGAAATTTGGATGTTAGTCTCTTATCTTCGAAGCGTTGGAGTTACTGGTATTACTGTTGAGATTGGAGGAAGCCCGGAGGCTGGGCAATTACTTTTCTCACAAAATTGCTCAACTTGTCACCGCAGAGGAAGTCAAGGTGGTGCATTAGGCCCAAATTTATCCCGGATTACTCAAGTTAGATCTCTTGAGGCGCTAATTAATTCTGTGAGAAACCCGAGCGCCTCGATCGCTCGCGGCTATAAACCAGTTTCGGTGACTACCGAGGACAATGAACTTGTGCAGGGAGTGATAAAACGAGAGGATGCGTTCTCAATACAGATTATGGATACAAGTCAAATTCTAAGAGGTTTTTCAAAAATGTCTCTAAGGGCGCTTGCGTATGAAGAGGAGTCTTTGATGCCAGTGTTTTCAGAGTCAGCGCTGAGTAACATGGAGCTGAATGATATCGTTAGTTTTCTGCAGTCAAGTTTATAGTGCAACTAAATTCAAGAGTATTCGAAGATGCGAAAAATAATTAAAAATTCGGAGTTAATAATCGTCTCTGTTCTTCTATGTCCATTGATTGTATTTGGTCAATCTGGCGACGGGCCAAGTTANGAAGACATTTTGAATGGTTTCACTGACCCAGGCCGATGGTTGACCTATTCCGGAGATTATAGTGGAAGGCGTCACAGCCCACTGACTCAGATAACTCCAGAAAATATAGATGAACTTCGTTCAATTTGGACCTTTCAGTCTGGAACCACGACTCGTGGCAGAGGTTGGGAGGCAACGCCGCTGCTAGANGATGGTGTTTTATATATCACCGGATCTAATAACTACGCTTGGGCGCTGGATGCTCGGACAGGAAGGCCTTTTTGGGAGTATAGGCGGAATTTACCAGATGACTTGACTTACGGAGCAAGCGCGCCGGTTAATCGGGGGTTTGGTATGCTGGGTAACCAGCTATTCATGGTTACTTTGGACGCTCATTTAATGTCNTTTGACAGGAGAAGNGGCGAAGTTTTGTGGGAGCGGGAACTTGCCGACTATCAGATTGGATATTCAGCCACTATGGCCCCTTTAATTTTGGACAATAAGGTTATAGTTGGAATATCAGGTGGTGAGTACCAAACTCGAGGTTTTATAGACGCGTTTGACCCAGTGTCTGGTGAAAGAATTTGGCGTTTTAACACGATACCTGGNCCGGGTGAGCCAGGGAGTGAGACCTGGCCCGTAGATCCACAGGTGCTTGCTCAAGGTGGAGGTGGNACATGGATGAACGGATCGTTTGATCCTGATTTAAACCTGATTTATTGGGGGGTAGGCAATCCTAATCCCGACTACTACGATGAAAAAAGACCGGGTGATAACCTCTATACTGACTCCATTGTTGCATTGGACGCTGATAGTGGCGAGCTTCGCTGGCATTACCAATTCACTCCGCATGATGTAAATGATTGGGATTCGAACCACATGCCCGTGCTTGCAAATGTAGAATGGCAGGGGCAGCCGAGGAGGGTGGTGATGGTCGGCAACCGGAATGGATTCTTTTATGTGCTAGATCGGGTCACCGGGGAATTCCTGTTGGGCAAACCCTTCACTGCAACGACTTGGGCTAGAGAAATAGGTGAAGATGGCAGGCCAATTGTGGTGAATGATGGCAGTTTGGGCTGCTTACCTGACCCCTGGGGCTCCACTAATTTTTATCCTCCAACGTTTTTCCCAGGGCTTGATTTATTCATCCTGACAGCCCGGGAGACGTGTGCGACTTATGTGCCAGAGGAGCCGGCAAATACGCGGGGGCAATCGAATTTTGGTGGGACAGTATTTATCGACACGGAGTCTGGTTATGGGGCGCTGCGCGCGCTTGATATTCACACTGGGGAGTTGGAGTGGGAGTTTAGGTATCCCTCACCGACATTTGGAGGAGTGATGTCTACCGCATCGGGTTTGGTGTTTGCGGGTGATCATGAGGGGAATTTCATGGCCTTTGGCGCTGAAACCGGGGAAAACCTATGGCACTACCAGACGGGGTCNCGAATATGGGGGGCTGCAGCCATGACCTATATGTTTGACGGAATTCAATACGTTATGATCCCTTCTGGCGGAACGCTGACCGCCTTTGCGCTCAGAAGTCCTAACTAGGCAAGATTGCAAGAAGTTTTAACGGCAAAAATAGGTCGAGATTGGTGGACAAACCGCCGATAGGAATTTATCCTCATAGTTCTGAGTATTTAATAGTGATTGAATGCAGCTAATTGTGACCTTGCGGGCGCTAAGCCCTTGATTTCAATTAGACTGTTCAGAAAGTCCTAAAAGAAGTTTTCGTTGATTTGACATCGACATAACAGAGAAAACCACAACGGGAGAAAACTGCGATGACTGCCAGAAAAATTCTCGCTCTATTTATCGTTCCAGCGCTTGCTTTCACAGCTGAGATTTCCGCACAATCTTATGACGGCAATGCGGCAGCACAGCAGCTGCATTACTTCGATATTGCCGATTTTGAGTTGCAAGCTTCAGATATTAACTATGCTGACCACATAGCTCCAATTTTGCAGCGAAGTTGNCTTCAGTGTCATAGACCTGGCGGCGGAGGCCCAATGTCTTTTTTGTCTTATGATGAAGTTAGGCCATGGGCGCCCGTAATTATGTACAGAACAGCAATNCGCGATCGAATGGGAGCTATGCCGCCTTGGTATATCGAAAAGGACATAGGTATTGCAGATGGCTTCGAGAGTGATTACTCGCTATCGGACTTGGATCTCGCAATGATTCAGGCGTGGGCTCAAAACGGAGCGCCCCGCGGAAACCCTGCGAATGAACCGCCCCCGTACGTCTTCACGCAAGGGGAAGATTGGACCTTGGGTGAGCCAGATTTGGTTTTAGCCGGTAAGGAAATGGTTCGACCAGCAGTTGCCCCGGATTGGTGGGGTGACATAGGTATTGTTCCTACCGGCCTCACTGAGGATCGATACGTCCAATCTATTGAAGTCAGGGAAATTAATGACATTCCAGACGACATAGGAAGCAACACCGTTGGCGGGCGCTATATTTGGCATCATATGACCTACAGCAGCGGTGTGTTGAGCGAGGATGGATCATTCATCTTGCCAGAAACGCGTGTTGGTTGGCCGATACATGAAGTTGGGCGTAACGCTGATAAATTCCCGGATAGTGCTGGAAGATTGCTGCAGGCAAACTCTGCCTTGCACCTTAATGCTGCGCATATGCACTCAAATGGAAGGGAGACTAAAGGACACCTAGAGTTTGGAATTAAATTCTTTCCTAGAGGCTATTTGCCTAAGTATACGGAACGTGGGCCACGAACAGGCAACGGTGTAGATTTGGATGTTCTTCCCGGCTTACCTAATCAGGAGCTTCGCAACTCAGTAGTGCTTCAGGAACACACAAAGATTATGGCCTTTGAACCCCACCTCCATGCGCCAGGAGTTCGGATGTGTCTAGAAGCTATTTTTGGACATAATAAATTCACCCTAAACTGCGTTGGATATGACCACAACTGGGTGAAACAGTACATTTATAAGGAGGATAGTGCTCCGTTGCTGCCTAAGGGGACCATACTTCAAACAATAGCTTATATGGATACTTCTGATGGCAATCCGAACCTCGCAGATTCCCGCAACTGGTCTGGCGGTGGTCGGCGCTCTGTGTCTAACATGTTTATTGATCTGGGATACTCAGTTACGATGACAGAGGAGCAATTTCAGGAAGAGATGGCCGCTAGACGCGAAATCTTAGGTGACAGGAATAATTATGACGTGGGTTGCCCGCTGTGTTGGGCTCCTGTTCCTGAATACGATGAAGCTGGTGGAGGCTCCGACTAAGGTGCGGTTTAGTCTTAGGAACTCATTTGTAATTGCATTCCTTTTCTTGACGGTTACTAGTGTAGTAACCGCTCAGGAAAGGAGAATGGTATTGTCCGGCGATGTTCTTTCCCCGTCGTATGAGGGGTGGTGGCCAAATGATGATGGAACCTTCAAGCTCTTTTTCGGATACATGAACTCCAACTGGGAGGAAGAGTTCGACATTGCCATCGGACAACGTAACTACTTTAGTGTGGTTGAGCCCGAAGAGTTAGATGATATTTCAGTGGATGGTTATGACTTCTCTCAAGCCGACGAAGGCCAGCCNACCCATTTCTATCCGCGCAGAAACCCATTCCTGTTTACCGTGGATGTGCCAGCAGACTTTGGCGAGAAAGAATTGGTTTGGACCCTGCAAGGACGGACAAATTATACTGGACGNGCCTACGGGACNTTGAAGCCCGACTATCGAATCGACCCTCAGGTGATTTCAACAGAAGTGGGTGGTGCCTTTGGTAGTCTTGATGATCGATTGAGGACTAATATCCCACCTGAGCTAACGCTCGAAGGGGAGGCGTTTCGGACGGTAAGTGTTGGTGAGCCATTGGACCTTTCCGTTACTGTTAAAGACCCTGATAACTTGCCAGCAAGATCCCAGAGNCCAGTCCCAANAACACCTGAGCAAATCTACCGCCCGCCCCAATCAATAGTTGTGTCATCTGGTCCGGGTGAGAGATTCTCNTGGACTGTATATCGGGGACCGGCGGATAGAGCTTCCTTTGAGCCAACGCAAATGAAGACGTATATGGATTCGCGGGTATACGCCAACTCGCCTTGGTCTCCCCCATTCACAATCCCCCTTCCGCCAGCTGGTAATCGTTGGTCATCGCAAGTGACGTTTGATACACCTGGAGAATATGTTTTGCGGGGAGTGGCGAGTGATGGATCAATGTTCACTTATCAAAATGTGACAGTAACCGTTACCCGTTGAGTGCTATNATCTAANGAAGGCACTTAGGCTTGGCGTCTAAGTGCTTTTTTTGTGCATTTTTTTAAACCGCATGGCAAACGTTACATAGCTAAGATACTCTATGGTCAGATAATAATAACGGTGTTGNAATGATGGAAAACCNGCAGTGTATATTTTTTTCTGGTTTGTTGTTGAAGCGCAAAGAGGTTTTCTGCAAAATATTTGCAGTTGCATTCATTTTTTTAATGAGCATACTTCCGCAAGCCATTTTTGCAGCAGATGGAATTCAATTTCCTAAGACCATAGCTTGGTCAGCATATCCAACCGGGACTGGCGGGTATAGTCAGGCAGTGGCAATCGGTAATATTCTCCAGCGTCAATATAGTGTAAACCTGCGTGTAATTCCTGGTCGAAACGATGTTTCTCGTCTAGCGACCCTAAGAGCAGGTAGAGTGCACTTCTCCGCTGGTGGCTCCGAGTCTGTTTACGCACAGGAAGGTATCCTGAATTTCGCATCAAGAATNTGGGGCCCTCAACCAATTCGGGTCCTAATGTCGAATTTTTCTGATAGTTGTTCTTTCACGTTCGCAATGGCTTCTGATGCGGGTGTCGAGCAAATTTCTGATATTAAAGGTAAGAGGGTAACCTGGGTGCAGGGCGCACCCTCGCTAAATAATGCGACCGCTGCTCTGTTGGCTTACGCTAATTTAACTTGGGATGATGTAATCCCCGTTGAGGTTGGGGGCTATAACGCATCCATTGATGCCGTCCTTAATAATCGAGCCGACATGGCCGGGGGTGCATGTAACTCACCACCCTTTCTAAGGATTGAAGCTTCTCCGAGAGGTCTTACTTTTGCGCAGTTCTCTCATGCTAATACCGAAGCGGTTGCGCGGGTACGAGAACGCCTTCCGTGGTATGTGCCCCATATAGCCTTTGAGGGACCTACCATCCCCGCAGAAGGCATCGAGGTGTTNACATCTGCCTATCCATTCCTAGTGGGCCTTGAAAGCTCAAGCGAGACTATGGTCTATAGTATGGTTAAGATTATGCACACGCATTTCGACGAGTATAAAAACAACGCGCCGGGCGCTGGCGGCTGGACCTTGGACAGGCAAAAGTTCGAACAAGCGTTTGTACCTTTCCATACTGGTGCCATCAGGTATTACAAAGAGATAGGGGCGTGGACCCCAGAAGCCGAAGAAAACAACCAGAAGAATCTGCACCGGCAAGCAGTTTTGAGAACTGCATGGGACCAATTTTTACCCTCGGCACCCAAGGGATATGAAGAGTTTGAACAAGCCTGGATTAAATTTAGGGAGCAGTCTCTCGCCGATGCAGATCTAATTACATTGGGGCAGGGGCTCTAAATTTCGCTATATGACAGAATCAAGCGCCAAAATTTTTAAAGCAGCAGAAGATTCCTCTTCAGACTCTTTAAGTGAGCCAACACAGACTCGTTACCGTGTGATACCTAAAAAATGGCAGTTCGCTATGACTGTAATGACTGCCTCTTCCGTTTTATTGGCGATAAATCAAATATTCAATCTGGGGTTTTTTGTTGGCTACGTGATGCTCGATAGTCGTTACATGTATCTGATTACCGGAGTGATGCTTAGTATGGTGTTTATTACATTTCCGGCGAACAGAGCCAGCCTCAATCGAATTCCCTGGTATGATTCGGTCATCATATTTTTGATTGCTGTTATTTTTTCTTATTTTGCATTTTACGCTGAGAGAATAGTGTTAGAGGCGTGGGAGTATGCAGCACCAGATATTGGAGTTTTTCTCGCGCTGATTACATGGCTTATCGTTTTAGAGGCCGGGCGCAGAGCCGGTGGTTGGCCCGTTTTCTCAATAGTGTTGATTTTTTCTTTGTATCCAACCTTCGCAGCTTCTCTGCCAAACGTCATAGCCGCTCTATCAATCCCGATTGGAGATGTGGCGATCTTTCATGTGTTGGGAGAAGAGAGTCTTTTTGGAATTCCGATGCGGGTATTCGTTCAGCTTGTTTTCGGATTCTTGATTTTTGGTGTCTGTTTACAATTTACAGGAGGAGGACCGTTCTTCATTAATTTAGCATTTGCTCTACTGGGTCACTTACGGGGAGGGCCAGCGAAAGTTTCGATTTTTTCCAGTGGGTTGATGGGTTCAATGAGTGGTGGTCCTATTAGTAATGTTCTTACTACGGGCCCACTTTCAATTCCAGCCATGCGTCGTATTGGATTCAGCAAGGAGTATGCGTCGGGAGTAGAAGCTTGTGCATCCACTGGCGGTGTCTTTATGCCACCAATAATGGGTGCGACTGCTTTTGTCATGGCTAGCTTTCTGAACATAAGTTACATTTCGGTTGCTATTGCTGCAATAGTGCCATCAGTTCTGTATTTTTTTGGGCTCTTTATGCAAATAGATGCGTATGCAGCAAAGAACGAACTCAGGGGTCTGCCGAAAGACGAGCTGCCTAATCTAGCACAAGTTTTTAAAAGCGGTTGGTATTTTATTGCCGTATTTGTTTCATTAATTTGGATGCTAGTGTATTTGCAGAGAGAAGCAGTTGCACCTTTTTACGCCACAGCTTTACTGTTAGTAATTAACCAATTTACAGAGCATCGCCTCTCCCTGGAGCGATTAATGCAGCTGATCGCACAGATGGGTAGACTGCTTGCTGAGTTGGCTGGAATTCTTGCTGCTATCGGCTTGATCATCGGTGGGCTCGCTGTTACTGGTATTGCAGGGACGATAGCGAATGATCTCGTGTATTTGGCCGGAGAAAATGTGGTCGTCTTGCTGATCATGGGTGCTTTGACGAGCTTTATTCTGGGTATCGGGATGACGGTCACNGCCGCATATATTTTTCTCGCAATTGTTTTGGTACCAGCTCTCACTAATTCAGGAATTAACCCATTAGCTAGTCATATGTTTGTAATGTACTGGGGGATGTTAAGTTTTATTACTCCCCCTGTGGCGTTGGCAGCGTTTGCGGCTGCTTCAGTGGCAAACGTTGCTCCTATGCGAGCTGGATTTGCAGCAATGCGCTTGGGGGCTATTATATACTTTGTTCCATTTTTCTTTGTGTTTAATCCGGCGCTTTTATTGCAAGGCTCGTTGATGGAAAATATCCAAGCCTTTACTACGGCGATTTTCGGAGTTGCTATAGTATCTGGAGCATTACAGGGTTACCTAATCGGGGTTGGCGACCTTGGGGTCGGAGCGAAGGGACTAATAGTAAAAATCCTAATTGGCATATCAGGATTAACTTTGGCGTTGCCTGCTGGCGGCTTGTTCGGCTTTAGCCAGCTNCCATTGTTAGTGGCAGCAACAGCTTTTCTTGTATTAGGAATTGGCGCTAGATCAGTGTTGACTCCAACCGAATCAAAATCTTTAACTTAACGAGAGTGAAGTGAATTAATGCTGGAAATAAAGAGAGGAATTAGAGACTTGGTGGCAGAGGCCGAATCTCAGGTGACGTCNCTGACACCTAAAGAGGTGGAAGAGAAATTGACAAAAGACGGCGTCACNTTGATTGACTTACGAGATATTCGAGAGCTTAAGAGAGATGGCACAATTCCGGACGCTATCCATATACCAAGGGGTATGTTGGAGTTTTGGGTAGATCCTGAAAGTCCATATTATAAAACTGAGCTAAATAACACGGAGGAAGTTATTCTCTTTTGCAACAAGGGTTGGAGATCTGCCTTGGCGGCAGCTTCGCTAAANTCGATGGGTATCGAGAATATCTCTCACATGAGTGGGGGATTTGATCAGTGGGAAAAAGAAATTGGTCGTGTTGCGGNGATTCAGTCGAAGTAAAGGCTTGAGTATATTTGTTTATATGGGCATTGAGGCTAGAAAGCGTTGATAATTCCTACTTCAGGTNTCACNAAGGACTTTNCTAAATACAAAAAATCAAACAATGTCATGAGAACGAGATAAATGGATTATAGATACGTAGGCAAAAGTGGTTTAAGAGTTTCACCAATTTGTATGGGTACAATGGGTTTTGGTACTTGGAGTGATAAGGCTGAAGCCTTCGCTATTTTGGATGCCTCGTATGAGCGTGGAATTAACTTTTTTGATACAGCCGAGGTTTATCCTGTGCCGCCTAGTGCGGAGCTCGCAGGTCTTACAGAGGAAATATTTGGTGAGTGGGTAAAAACTAAGCCTCGTGATTCAATTATCATTGCAACTAAGGTTGCTGGTGCCGCATCAGGATGGTTCGTCCCTCCGATTCGATATGGCCTCACAGCGATCGATAGGCACCATATTAAGAGGGCGATAGATGGTAGCCTCAAGCGTTTACAGATTGATTATGTAGACCTGTACCAAGTACATTGGCCCGACACCGTCGTGCCGATTGAGGAATCAATGGAAGCACTTGATCGTTTGGTGCAAGCTGGCAAGGTTCGTTATTTAGGGACTTCCAATGAAAACGCGTACGGTTTGACAAAGGCTAATACGGTCGCTAAGTATGAAGGGTTGACACGATTCCAATCTATTCAGAACAACTTTTCATTATTGAATAGACGTTTTTTTGATGAATTAGCTAATGTTTGCCGCAAAGAGAATATCTCTTTGTTGCCATATTCGCCGATCGGCGGCGGTGTTCTCAGCGGCAAATATCAGGATGGTCGAACGCCCAGTGAAACCCGTTTTGGTGATTACATGCGAGGAGACGATTCGCGTCAAAAATTGATGGCACAGCGCTTTGTAAACGAGGGCACACTTGCTTCGACCGAAAAATATCTGGAAATAGCAAAAAAAGCGGACTTAAGTCCTGTTACCTTGGCTACAGCTTGGAGTATGCACTGGGATTTTGTCGCTTCAACGATTGTGGGTGTTCGAAATGTTGGCCAACTTGACGAAATTTTCTCTGCTTTTGACGTTAGACTCTCTGATGAGATTTTAAAGGATTGCGATGAGGTTCATCAGCAAAATCTGTACCCGATGGGTTAGCGGATTAACACTTTTAGTTTCGAGCACCATTGTTAATGGACAAAATATCCATATTTCACATTGCTTGGAAGCTTGTCCAACTGGTGACGATGATAATGAAATTGTGGTCAGACATCTCTATGCTTCGCAGATAAACCGTTCGACTGGAATTGTGGATTGGGTCGCTTATCGAGTATTGCCGGACGCGATAGGGGTTGCGTCACTCCTGCCAAGATATTGGAAGCAGGATGAGCTTTTCCCTGATAGCAGGCTACTCGAGGTTGGTTTAAATATATCGACAATTGAGCAACCTGATCTCCATGACGCTCAGGACAGAGACTATCGAGTCAATGAGTTTGTGTTGAGCTCCGATAACAAGGGCAGGTTGGCTCCAATGACCAGTTTTGCGGACACCCCGTATTGGGATGACTTGAATTATTCAAGCAATATGGCGTCCCTTCCCAGCGATTTGCGTCTGGGCGCTTGGTCGCGTCTCGATCAGGCAATCAACGAACTTTCTTCGACTGACGGCCCAATTTATGTGGTCAGTGGCCCAATTTATAAAACTGGGGAATTTGATTCGGTAAAGCGTTATGAGGAACCTCCTGAGAGTTATTTTAAAGTAGTTGCTACCGAAAAAGCCTATGCATCATTTACTTTCGCGGTAGAATTGCCGATTCACGCTGAATATTGTTCGCAAGTAGAGACTATTGATGAGATTCAGAAATCAAGTGGTTTACAAATTTTTCCATACATGCACTCGGTGTTACAGCCAGATTTGTACGGTCGTCTGAGATGTGAGCAACAATTCGAGAGTTTTCAAGACAGGAATAATTAATGTCATATGTTTTCACCCCAGACCCAATCAGCTCTGTTCCAGTACAAGGCAGTTCGCAAAGATATGCAGTAAACCGAATTTACTGCGTTGGTCAAAATTATGGCGATCATGTGCGCGAAATGGGAGGCGATCCTAAAGAGACCCCCCCAGTTTTCTTTAGTAAGCCTGCTGATGCGATCGTCATTAATAATTCGACAGTGAGTTATCCTCAAGCTACCAGTAACCTGCATTATGAAGTTGAGCTTGTTGTAGCGCTATCTAGAGGGGGAACGCAGATCTCAGAAGCTTCGGCTATGGACTGTATATATGGTTATGCAGTTGGTATTGATTTCACGCGGCGGGATTTACAGATAGCAGCAAAAAAAGAAGGTAGACCATGGGACACGGCGAAAGGGTTTGATCGATCTGCACCAATTTCTCCAATAAAACCATTTTACGATAGCAAAAACCTTGGTGGAGCTAGAATTGCTCTATCGCTTAACGATGAAATCCGTCAAGAAGCCGAGCTGACAGATATGATTTGGTCTGTGAGCGAGATTATCAGTGAGCTTTCAAATTTCTATGAGCTTAAAGCAGGCGATCTAATTTTCACAGGCACCCCATCTGGAGTGTCAGCAGTGGTCCCTGGTGACCACATTTTTGCGGAAATCGCCGGTGTGGGTGAAATAGAGTTTGATATGGTCTAGAGAGTTGTAAAAATTCGTAATAAATCTTTGAGGCGCTCTCATCCAACTATCCTTTATAGTGGCAGGAAAACAAATCAAAGATTCAGGCGGACATCTCTAAAGAATCAGAATTCGTCGAATTCCATGGATATTCTTTTGCTGTCGAGCCTTTCCTCTATCCTTCTGCGAAGTTGAGTAAGCTGGGACTTTCTCTTTTTTTCTTCTACTCGTGTCTCTTTCTCATCATTCGCCATCGATAAGGAAGGCTCGAATACTTCTGTCATGACTCCTGCAGCTTCATCCCATTTGTGCTCTTTCATAATTGCCCCCCTAGGCCTGATAAGAACTACCGAAGATTTAGCAATATAAATTCATTCACATATAAAGTGGTTATCGTAAGGTGTCAGCAGAATCTTCAGTGAAAAAAGGAAATATTTCAGATTTTTTGTCAGAAAGGTTCAAACCAAACTCAAAAGTTACAGTAAAAAGAGGCTGGGCTCTTAAGTGTTTGAGAATTTCTTGATAACTGATTCTTTTAGCTCTTTCTTTGCAATTTTTCCAGACGCGATTCGAGGTAATTGTTCGTATTGAAACTCAATATGCTGTGGTACTTTGAATGCGGCGATTCTTTGTCTGAGAAATTGAACTAATTCATCTATGCTTAGTTCAGACTTTGGCTTTAGCATAACTGTAGCATAGGGCACCTCGCCAAGCCTCTCATCGGGTATACCAAAGACGGAGACTTCGTTGACGGCCGGATGTTCAGCTATTGCGTATTCTACTTCAGCGCAGCCGATATTTTCACCACCTCGAATAACTATGTCTTTAGCCCGGTCCAGAATTACTAGGAACCCAAGATCATCCAGCATTCCAAGATCACCTGTTGCAAACCAACCATCTTTGAGGACCGCAGCTGTTGCCTCGGGCATGTTCCAGTAGCCTTTCATAACTGACGGTCCTTTTATGCAGATTTCCCCAACTTTGTTTGGACCTAACTCTTTGCCATCGTCGTCAGTGATCTTAACCGCAGATACTGGAGGTGTAGGTCTACCCGTGCTGTGAGGTTTAGCTTCATAAAATTTACCGGAGATGATCGCNCCAATCGCATTAGTTTCAGTTAGCCCATAGCCGAGACCTGGAATCGCTTTGGAGGGAAACATTTCAAGCATCATTTTAAGATGTTCTGGCGGGCGGGGTGCGCCGCCACTTTGCACTCCTCTCAAGCTACTCAAATCTGTTTCCCTGAATTTCTCAGATTGCATTATTTCCCAAGTCATTGTTGGTACGCCATGAAAGACTGAGATCTTTTCCTTTTCTATTAATTGAAGAGCATCAGTAGCATCCCACTTGTACATCATTACGAATTTTCGAAGGTATACAAAACTTGCCAGAAACTGAGCATGGCTGCCAGTGACATGAAATAGAGGTACATTCGCGAGAAGCGCTGGTTGATTTTTAGGGTTTTTTTCTACAAGTTCAGGGCGCAGAATTTCGTTTATTTCTTTAACAAAGCGCCAGGTGTAAAGGGCATTTATGATGTTCCTGTGGGTTGACAAAACCCCCTTTGGATGGCCAGTCGAGCCTGACGTATACATTATGGCTGAATGGTCTTCCGGCTTAACGTTAAGTTCACTGACTTCTTCATTTGTTAAAGGGGGGACATTCTCAATAACAGTGTTAAATTCTGGAAAGGGCACACTTTTTTCTGGCTTTATGATTATGATGTCCAATTGTAGCGAATTTATGAAGGGCTCGATTTCGTTGAAGCGGGCCTGATCAACTATTGCCATCTTGCTTCCGCTATCACTTAAGCCGTAATTTATCTCTGAGCCTTTCCACCAAGAATTCATTGGCACCACGATGGCTCCCACCATCGTTATGGCCATATAAGCAATGCACCATTCAGGAGAATTTCTAGCACAAATAGCAATGCGATCGCCTGAGACAATTCGATAATTGTTAATAAGAATTCGCCCCATGCGCGCCGCACGATCGAGAGTCTCAGCAAAGGTATAACGGTCTTCTTGGTAAACTAAAAAGGTTTCATCAGCACTTTGCAACCCTTTCCGGTAAAGCTCATAAAGATTGGGGGGCGCTTTAGTGAAAACATCATATTCAATGCCGCCAATTATTTCTCGATGAGTTGCTAAATCGGCTTGGGGTGCCTTATGTGCTGCAACTATCTCTTTCAGTTTCGCGAGATCTGAGCGAATTTGGTCATCACGTAACATATTATTCTTGTCTTACTTCCAATGTTACTTTACCCATGACTTTTCTTTCTGTGAACACATTGAATGCATCTGCATATTTCGGTAATGCAAACGATTTTGTGACAATTGGTTTCAGTTTTCCTTGACGGAATAGCTCTAGCAACTCTTCAAAATTCTCCTCATACGCAACTGGTTCCTCTTTTCGAAATCTTCCAAGAAAAACTCCAACCATTGAAGATCCTTTGAGGAGAGATAAATTTGCCTTGTAGCTGGGAATTCTGCCGCTTGTAAACCCTATGACAAGAAGGCGACCGTTCCAATTAATGCATCGGCAGCATTGATCAAATAAATCTCCACCGACGGGGTCATATATAACGTCTGCACCTTTGCCATCGGTAAGGTCCTTGACTGTTTCTTTAAGGTCTTGCTTTTTATAGTTAACTAAAGAATCTGGTTGAAGTTGCCTTATGAAGTCTAGTTTTTCATCAGAGCTCGCTGCTGCAATGACTCGTGCCCCCATCAATTTACCTAATTCGACAGCTGTGAGTCCAACTCCACCGCTAGCTCCCAACACCAAAAGGGTTTCACCAGCTTTTAGATTAGCTCTTTGCTTGAGGGCATAATATGAAGTTGTATAAACCATGGCGAAACTTGCCGCGGTTTTAAAGTCCATGTTATCTGGTATTTTTCTTAAGCCCTCTGATTGTACGGCGACAGATTCCGCAAGACCACCTATACCAGGTATCGCCATTACGCGGTCCCCAACATTAAAACCCACTAGTTTTGAACCGACCTCCTTGATTTTTCCTGCTACTTCAGACCCCGGAGTGAACGGCATAGGAGGTTGGAATTGATATTTTCCTTGTATCTGCAGTCCGTCCGGGAAGTTCAATGACGCAGCGTATACTTCGACTATCGCTTGGTTGTCATCGGCAGTCGGCTCCTCTACTTCTTCTAACTTAAGGTTGTCAGGCGGCCCATAAGAGCTACAAATTACTGCTTTCATAAAATACCCTTGTCCGTTGACGAACGCGGATTCAACCATGTTTGGTTGACAACTTCAATTAGTTGATTAGTGTTGTTGGAATGCACTCTAACGGTTATATTTAGGCNCATTCAAAATTACTGGTAAAAAGTGAACGAAATCCAAAGAAGAGAGTATTTGTCTGCTATGGGTATAGATCTTTATTGCCCGAGAGAGATATTGCCTACTGAAAAACAAATTAAAGAGCGAGCTTTAAATGAGCTTGATAAAAACCCGTCAGGCTCTGCCGCCTCAAAAGTTTCAGAAATATTAAATCTTTCGCATGAATTGCATAGGCCGTCTGGGGCAGAACAACCAGATGTAAGCCATGCGAAGAAGAAACGCAGAGAAAGAAGCGAAGCTCACTCAATTATTAAAGGCAAACCACCGACCACCTCAAATCAAAAAGATTTGCATTTCTCTGTTAATTTTTATTTCTTAGATAAAAGGTTAGCTATCCTTGAGGAGGTTATGCGAGGTGAGACCGCCTCTGATAGGAAAAAATCTTCGGATCTGATGTCTAACGTTCTATCAGCACTNGGCGTCGGTTTGAAGAGTTATAGTTTTGAAGGAGAAAATATCTCTTGGCCTGTTGCAAAGGAATTCTCAATGATCGGTGATCAAGCATCGGCCGCGCGGCAAATGTTATTTGGTTTTATTAAGCGTAAGTCACATCAGAATGAATTCGCAAACCTATTAGTTTTTGCTGAAACAATATCGGGATTCTATTTGAAGACAGAAAAAGGGGTGATTGTAAGAGATTATTTCAATCAGGAGGAGAAATTTTATTTAACTGTTACCCACACACTTCAATCAATGATAGATCGGCCGCAATTAAAAAAAGATGTTTGGCAACAGCTTCAACCTCTAAGAGGCAGACTAATATCAGACTAAAACGAAGACTTCATGGCTTTAATTGCTGACTCACAGTGCCAGTTCTTTGTTAGGAGTATGCGTTATAGTGACGTTGAGCTCGTAGCAGAAAACGAGGCGGCTGCTTATACTTACCCATGGACTAAACACAATTTCATTGATTGTTTACAGTCTGGCTATCAGTGTTGGGTGTTNGCGAACAAGCAAAGAATAATAGCCCATGGTGTCATATCAGTTGCAATTACCGANGCACACTTGTTGACGCTTTGTGTACATCCTGGTTTTCAAAGGCAAGGTTATGGGCGGCGCATGTTAAATTTGTTGTTAGATCGTGCATACAAACTAGAGTCTTCGGAATGTTTTTTGGAGGTGAGAACTCAGAACAAGACTGCTATATCATTGTATGTGTCGATGGGCTTTGAGGAGATTGGTCAGAGAAAGGGGTATTACCCGGGAAAGCAAGGGCGGGAAGATGCGCTCATAATGTCGCGACACTTGCCTCTCCCTTAATTCACTCCTTACTCTTAGATGAGCGGCGTAAAAGAGTTTGTACGCCCTTTGAAACAGCCTTCACGATAGCGATTAGAGTGAGTGCGCTTAAAATGATTGCAATGAGCATAATCATCGTAGAAAGCAAAATCTGGAACATTTCCTGCAATGAGATATTTTGCCACACAGATAATCCCCATAAGCAAAGAAATGCGATTGCGATTCCAGCGAGAGCCGCAGCAGTTTTTTTTCTGACATTTAACAGAGAGAAGATCAATATCCGAGGTCACACTTATCTAATTTTGTGTTGAAGACGGTTCCTGTTTCAGTTACGCCTTTTTAATTAGGGTGCAATAATCTTTTTGAGCGAAGAAATTAACTGTTTATTTTCGCCTTCAGATCCAATTGTTATTCTAATTTTGTCACTGAGGCTCTCCACATCAAAATGCCTCACGAGTATGTTATCAGCCTTTAACTTATGATAAACATTTTTTGCACCAGGTTCTTGTGGTATTTGAGCTAAGATGAAATTTGATTGACTAGGCCAATTTTTTAGACCCAGTTGGGACAAGCTCTCAGCGAGAACTATTCGAGAACCTCTTATTTTTTCCCAAGTCGTCATGGCGTAGTTTTTAGACTTCAAAGCTGCAGAAGCCAGTTTCTGTGAAACATAATCTGTATTATAGCTATCGCGAGTTTTAAAAAGCATAGGCGCAATTAATTCGTGGTCGCCAATGCCATAACCAAAACGCAACCCGGCCAGAGAGTATCCTTTAGAGAGTGTCCTTAAAAACAGTAGGTTCTTGTGTTTCCTTATCAGAGGGATGCTGTCGTAAGATAAGTCTGGATCTACAAAGTCAGCATAGGCTTCGTCGATGATTAGAACGCCCTTAAATTTCCGCGCTAAAGAATCTATAAAAGATACAGGTAACAAAGCACCAGTGGGCGCATGTGGATTAACGAGAATACAAATTTTTGCGGACAAATTGCATAGTGTTTCAATCAGATCCTCGGGATAGGTCAAATCTTTTTGTAACGGAACTTCATGGAGAGAGCAGCCTCGCAGGTTGGCCAATACAGGATAAAGCGAGTAACTCGGTGTTGTAATCGCTACGGTATCGCTCTCGCCGACGAAGGTCGTCAGCGCAAGTCGGAGTAATTCATCACCGCCGTTTGTTGGTACTAGATTTTCAGGATTGATGCCGTGAATCTCGGCGGCGAGGTGACAAAATTCCCTCGCAGTAGCCGATGGATATCTTCTCAGCTCCTCAATTTGAATTTTGGCTAAAGTCTCTGCAACTAGCGGACTGGCTGGGTATGGGTTTTCATTTGTATTTAGTTTGATAACGCCTGAGCCAGATGGCTGCTCTCCAGGCACATAGCCTTGGATGCGGGCAATATTATCAGTTTCATAAGACATAGTAGTTACCAGAAATTCCCGAGAGATTATAGAGAGTTGTTGTTTTGGGCAAGGTTAATTTGAATCCTAACTATAGAGTTCTTAATTTGTAGGTAAATATGTTCCTAACCTTTTGTGCCATCCTGCTAACCATTGTTGCTCTGAGCGTTCCAAAGGAGCATGNTTAACCCGTCTTTCCAAGATATATTCCGCGGATTTAACGAAATTTTGAAGCGAAGCTTGTTTTTCAAGCATGTTATTTATGACCTGTCTCAACCCCCATCCGTGGCCGTCATATCTCTCGCTGGGGTTCAGCCCGGTGCCCTTGAAGTGAACATAGTCAATCAGAGCATACAAGCCATGCGGGTTAAAATCGGAGCCAATCGTTTGGATCAAATCCTCTACCGCTGATTTCTCTGAGTCAGGAAAATCAAGAACAATTTGACCCAAAGTCTGATTAAATCTCGCAATGATAAACTCAACTTGAAGTTTTTTATGATGAGCTAAAAACTCTCTAAGCTCAATCATGTTTGGATCGTAGAAACTCGCATAGAAATTTATCCTAGATCGCCAAGGGGAATCTAAGCTTATTTGTTCGAATAGCCACGCTGGTNCGGGTGCGTCGTTAGCTCGCATAAACTCAATGAGTTGTGGAAATGTCTCTTCGAAGGGCGATTCTTGTTCAGAGTGGTACCAGATGAAGTGACCAATACCTAGTGAGGGGAATTCCTCTCCTTTATTCCATGTGGTCAGACATTCAAAATTCGAATCGCATTCGTTTTTAAAAATATTACGCCCGAGCCACTCCTTCTCGGCTTCACTTAATTGGAAGTTATAGTTGATAGTTTCAGAAGAAGCANATAAAGCCGCGGAAATAAAAAACAAGATCCCGGTTATATTTTTCAGTTTCATTGAATTTTTACCTTAACATTGAAAGTCAGAATGGAACTGTTCCGTGTCTTTAAATACGTCAGAAAACCGACCTACGCGCATTAGGTCGGCCGTTTTCCCATCTCCGACAGGCGGAGCCAAAATATTTAAATGATTAGGTGGGAGCCAAAAGAAACTTATCTTTATGAACGAACGGTATTCTAGTTCAAAAAACTTCAATAAAAACAGTAATAAACCGCACTTTGAATTTTTGAAAACCTTGTACTGTCGGTAATTTATGCACAAAAACTGCATAGCAAAAAAAAAACCCGTAAAAACAGGGGTTTTATTTTTGTTCGAACCTTCAAAAACCTTTAACCTTNTGATTTTTATACCAATACTGGTTTGCTCAAAAATTGATCAGGTTAAGTTCCGCGCACAGTATTTCTCGGGTAGCGGGTTTAATCTTTGACTTTTGCACCGAGTTATCCACAGAAACTGTGGACAACATCATCAAATTCCGTTTTCTAAAATACCCCAACTTTTCAGAGGTTTAGTAATCCTATATGCAAAGGTATTTAAGAGTATTTCCTAACTGGCATCTTAATATATAAGGAATCGCATTGGGGTGGACAGGAAATTTTGGAGTGTTCTGTAAATATCTTAATCATGATACGCTTTGGATATTGTGTGAGTACGTATTTCGATGATTGAAATTTCAAATGAAATCCCATTTCTTTGGCGACTTAGTCCAGAAAGCAGTGACGGTTATTGCTCAGTGGCGCTGGTCGTTCCTCATACGTCGGAGAGTGATATTCAGGATCTGACTATTGAGACAGGCATTTTGAGTTTGTCTTCAGGAAATTCTAGCTCAGAGACAGAGGAAGTACTTGAATGGAATCAAGATGATATTAGCCTGTTTCTTGCGTTGATTAATCAAAGGCAAGCCCATGGGAGACAGACGCACCCTAAAACATTAAGAGTAGATCTGGCAGATCCCGAAGTAATTGAAATTATCCACATTGTCGCTGCTGCTGGATTTGGAGTAGCGTTCACGTCTCAAGGCTTATTAAAAGAATCTCAAGGATTAGCACCTTTGCAGAAGTCCGAAATAGGGGCTCTTGCATCGTTAGACACTATTTGCGGGTTTATTGGCTGCGTGGTCGTTGACCTTGAAGATGAGGATGTGGTTTGTGTGTTGCTAAATGAGATTTCCGGAGGCACAGAAGACTCATTTGAATCCATTCACAGACACGATTTATTGCTTGTAAATAAAAGAGATCTTTTAAACCCTGAATTCGCGGAAGATTGTCAACGGCCTTTGGATGCTATTTTGCACTAATAAGCGCCTGNGGCTCTATTATGACTNGCGGTTATTCTCGATTCCCCTGCTTTGCCCTAATTAAGAGCGTTGATTGAAACGGCGACCAACGATTGCGGAGGTTATGTTAATTTTCTGAATATCGATTGCGCCGCCAGCTATACCCCAACCCCAAGCATCTCTCATTTTCTGCTCGAGTGGGAACTCTGTCGAATATCCATATCCCCCCATCAATTGCATTGCCTTTCCAGTAACCTCTCGCGCTATTTCATTAGCAAAGCATTTAGCGATAGAGCTATCAGCGATCGAAGGGAGCCCGCTCTCAGCATTTACCACCGCTCGATAGAGGAGTAATCGAGCAGCATCAAGTTTCATTTTCATTTCAGCAATTTGAATTTGTACGGCTTGAAAATCGACAAGAGGTTTTCCGAATTGTTTGCGCTCCTGCGTATAACTTAGAACGAAATCAAAAGCCGACTGCGCGACGGCCAGCGACATTGTCGTGTTGCCACACCTTTCCAGATCGAAGGCCTCCATCAATTTACTAAAGCCGCCTGCTGGCACAAGAATATTCTCTATAGGGATTCTTACATTGTCAAAATACATGTCAGCGCTAGCAACGCCTTTAAAGCCCATGTGGTGTTCTTGTTTGCCAAAAGAAAACCCAGGGGTATCTTTTTCGACAACAATGGCCCCTATTCCCTTGGCACCTTGTTCGTCTGACATACGGCAATATACAACATAAGCTTCCGCGTGACCTGCACCAGAGCACCATCGTTTTGTTCCATTCAAAATGACATGATTATCTTCCACTACCCCTTTAGTACTGAGGTCCGTTAGTGCTGATCCGGCGTTTGGCTCAGACATGGAAACAGCAAGAATTAAATCTCCTGAGCAAATACTTGGCAGGAGCCAATTTTTTAGGGTTTCACTACCGAAGTGAGCGATAGCTAGGCTTGGGCCAAAACATGATTCAAACACAGGAAAAGCCACGGCAATAGATATCTTAGCCAGTTCTTCTAATACAATGACTGCATCTAAATGAGTGCCACCTGATCCACCATAATCCGCACTCAGGTTGACACCAAGGTAACCTAATTCGCCGAATCTCTTGCGAATTTCTATATTAGGTGGGCGACCTGTTTCTTCAATTTGTTTCGCTATCTCTGGCAATTCGGTTTGAGCAAATTTACGGACAGAATTCTGAAGCGCTTTTTGTTCTTCAGATAAGGTGAAATTCATACCAGTCTCCTTCTATTACAGCAAAGCTATCATAAGATTCTCTAGGTATAACTGTAAATAGTAACTCTTGAAACAAACTATTAATCAGGCACGAAGCCTTCTGAATGCTGCTATAATCTGCTCTTTTCAAAGTTGGGGAAGGTCAAACTACAAAATCTTATGAATACAGATTTACTTGAGGAGGAAATTGAGAGGCGACGCGTGCTTGCTATTATCTCTCACCCGGATGCTGGTAAGACAACCATTACGGAGAAACTTTTACTTTTTGGTAACTTGATACAAATTGCTGGTACGGTGAAGAGTAAAAAATCCGATCGACATGCGACATCCGATTGGATGACCATGGAGCAGGAGCGAGGAATCTCGGTCACATCTTCTGTAATGCAATTCCCTTATAAAGACTGTGTTGTAAATCTCCTAGACACTCCAGGGCACGAGGACTTCTCTGAGGATACGTATCGGGTTTTGACAGCTGTTGATTCTGCGCTCATGGTGGTTGATGGTGCGAAGGGTGTTGAGGAGCGCACGATAAAGTTAATGGATGTGTGCCGATTGCGCGATACACCTATNTTCACTTTCGTTAATAAAATGGATCGCGATACTTTAGACCCGATTGAGATATTGGATGAAATAGAGACTGTTCTTAAAATTAAGTGCGCCCCAATTAACTGGCCGCTTGGAATGGGTAAAGAGTTTAAGGGTGTCTACAATTTTTACTCCAAAGCGATCCATGTTTACCAGCANGGCCAAGGTCACAAAATTCCCGATGATGTCCAAATTAAGGGGATAGGAAATCAGCAGGCGAAAGATCTTTTAGGCGACTACTTAGAAGATTTTAAAGAGCAAATTGAACTGGTACATGGTGCTAGTCATAAATTCGANCATGAATCATACTTGAGAGGGGAAGTTACCCCCGTTTATTTTGGGACGGCCCTGGGAAATTTCACGGTCAAAGAGATGTTAGATGATTTTGTTAAATGGGCGCCAATGCCACAGAATCGTGAAGCNGAATCCAGAATTGTTGCCGCTAAGGAAGATAAATTTTCAGGTTTTGTTTTTAAGATTCAAGCNAATATGGACCCCAATCACCGTGACCGTATGGCATTTATGCGAGTATGCTCAGGACAATATAAGAAAGGGATGAAGATACGCCACAATCGCTTAGCAAAGGATATTAAAGTTGCTGATGCTGTCACCTTCTTGGCNGGGGAACGCGCTCAAACAGAGAGCGCAGTGTCTGGTGATATTATCGGATTACACAACCACGGAACNATTCAAATAGGTGACAGCTTTTCAACTGGTGAGGAACTCAAGTTTAAAGGCATTCCTCATTTTGCCCCTGAGTTATTTAAGAGAATACGTCTTCAAGACCCGCTAAAGCTCAAAGCGCTCCAAAAGGGATTNACTCAATTNTCGGAGGAGGGTTCTGTACAGGTTTTTGCGCCTCTTANAAACAANGATCTNATTGTCGGTGCTGTCGGAGTTTTGCAGTTTGAGGTTGTCGTTTATCGTCTTAAAGATGAATATAAGGTTGAAGCGATATACGAGCCCACAAATCTGCAAGTCGCTCGCTGGGTAGAGTCAGAGGACATCAATAAATTTGAAGAATTTAAAAAGAAAGCCTCGGAGAATCTTGCGTTAGACGGAGGTGGATACCTTACTTATCTTGCGCCTACGAGAGTTAATCTTAATTTAATGGAAGAGCGTTGGCCTGACATACGCTTCCTCTCAACTAGGGAGCATTAGTGAATTGGCAAACATGCACTTCTCCGTGACCAAAGTCGACGGGCTCGCTCGACGTGGAGTTATGAGGTTCTCACGTGGTGCCGTTCAAACGCCGGCCTTTATGCCAGTGGGAACTTACGGTTCAGTAAAAGGACTNAATCCCTNACAAATTNTAGCGACNGGTGCGGAGATAGTGCTTGGTAATACNTACCATNTGNTGCTANGNCCCGGCACNGAAGTTATTAATTTACATGGTGACTTGCATGATTTTATGGGATGGGAAAAACCAATATTAACTGACTCGGGCGGATTCCAAGTTTTCAGTTTAGGAGAAATGCGACAGATCTCTGAGGAAGGAGTAAGGTTTCGATCTTCTGTGGATGGCGCACAGATATTTTTGACGCCGGAATCGGCAATTAAGACCCAGCACTTGCTTGGCGCAGACATAATAATGGTTTTTGATGAATGTACTCCGTATCCTGTGACGGAAACAATCGCAAGGCAGTCTATGGAGTTGTCAAT
>NHGO01000030.1 GCA_002172295.1 Gammaproteobacteria bacterium TMED139
ACACCCGTCACCCTATCTAAGAGCGGCTCTTTAAGTTCGATGGTATTCTCTTCCCTGTCAAATCTCAGCTTTAATGACTCTTCCGCAATAACCTCATCACTTGATCCTAAAAGACTACTGCGAAGAATAGTAAGCAGCAATTCAAAATCGAACGAAGATTGTGAGCTAGATTCCCTTTTTTCGTGAGGTGCCAGTGTGCTCTTGAACCCATTGGTTACAAATTTTTGTAGTCTGCTTGCCTCGGTTTTACCGCGTTCGTATAAGGTTCCCGGAGTATAACGGACCGTCTCTACATTAANNATTTGCGCTTTNATAATTAAATTAGTATTTCTGGGGTCAGCAAAANTAGCTCTAGGCNTTAATGCAGCGTAGTACTGANCCTCTCTCACCAACTCGACGTCAGATGTGGGTAAAATATAATACTCGTCATTATCAGCGATCGCAGAAATTGCGGACATTTTTACTTCCGAGCGCAACGATGCAAGTGTTTCGAAGAATCTTTGATCTGCCTCACTTCCTGACAACATTTCGGCTGTATCGATACTAATCGCTTTCCTGTACTTGTGTGGCGACAACTCCTGGCAAGACAAACCAACATTGAGCGCCGTATCAGAAAATAGGATTTGAGCATCATAAGGGTCGGCCTCAAAATATTGAGGCATTCTTATGCCTCGCAGGGTAGCCCCGCTGCGGTAGAAAGACGATTCAACGAGCTCTCCATCCCCATCTATGTATGCACTGGAAACTACTGATACTCCTTTTTCCAACGCTGCTTCTGCTAAGGCTTCCCGGACGCGAGAAAGTTCGCTCACCGAGCTTTCTGCTGATAATAAAACCTGGGAGAAAACTAGAAAACCGAAAAGCATTACCAATTTGTTTTTCATTCTACTCTCGCTAATGCTAGTTGTTAGAAACTAGTCTCATGTAAAGAAGTCGCAAGTCGTCAACCATAGCCCTCGGGAGTCCAAGCGTAACCGCATAAGTATCGTTGGAAATCGGCTCAATCTTTACAAGCTCAGCCCCGTAGATAACCCCTTCAACTCGAGCTCTGTATACGTCATCTTGAATCGTTAAGTCGGATATTGTGGTATTTGAGTCAATATATGTTCCGTAGACAACCTCTGCNAGCTGACGAAAAGCATCTAATCGCGCNGCTTTGATAGCCATCAAGCGTTGCTGAGGCTCACTTCCAGAGTGGGATTGGATTACAGAATAACCCGTGGCTTCAATAACACCGCCCTGAGCTANNGAACTTAAACCGTTGTAGTCATTTTCGTATGGAATATACCAATTACAACCAACTAAACTAAAGGAAAACATAGTTATAAGTATGGTCTTGATTACCTTTAAAGACTTTATTGATTGATGACCTGTTTTTAGCATATCTAAGCTCTCTGTGTTGGCTCTGNGTTACTTTTAACCTTATTAACCGCTTTATCAAACTGCCAATCGACAGTTCAAGCACCATCTTTACCTAGCGAAATATATTAAAGATAACGATTCTGGCACGTAGATTGCTTTTATAACAATTAACGTAAGAGCTGCATAAAACAGCTAATTCAAAAAAATTTTAAGTTATTGTTTATTAGGGATAAAAATGAGCGGAACATTAGTGTCAGATTTGCGACAGTCGTTAAATTTTACCGACGCAAAAGGTATAGCAATACCCATCGTGATCTTAGCGATCATGGCCATGCTCGTTATTCCGCTGCCGTCTTTTGCACTTGATGTCCTCTTTACTTTTAACATTATGGCCGGACTGATAGTCGTTATGATATCTATCAATGTTCATAGGCCACTTGAGTTCTCATCTTTCCCTCTAGTATTGCTCTTAGCAACAGTGCTGCGGTTAAGCTTAAATGTCGCATCCACTCGCGTAGTTCTGATCAGAGGTCACGAGGGTCCCGACGCCGCAGGCAACGTGATAGCCTCGTTTGGCGAATTTGTCATCGCTGGAAACTACATAGTTGGTTTCATAATATTTATTATTTTGATGATAATAAACTTTATTGTTGTCACAAAGGGCGCGGGAAGAACTTCGGAGGTTATTGCTAGATTTACCCTAGATGCATTGCCTGGCAAACAAATGGCTATTGATGCAGATCTCAATGCTGGGATCATAGATCAAGAAGCAGCGCTGCGCCGAAGAGAAGAAGTTGCCCAGGAATCAGACTTCTTTGGCTCTATGGATGGCGCTTCTAAATTTGTAAGAGGCGATGCCATCGCAGGGCTATTGATTCTCGCGATCAATATCATTGGAGGCCTCCTTGTCGGTACAACCCANCATGACCTTGGTTTCGAAGATGCCGCTCAAATTTATACTTTATTGACGATTGGGGATGGCTTAGTTGCGCAAATACCATCACTTTTACTGTCTCTTTCAACTGCAATTATCGTCACTAGAGTGACAACTTCGGAGTCAACTACAAATCAAGCTGGCACGCAACTATCAAACCCAAATGCGCTAAAAATTACTTCGATTATCCTTTTAATACTCGGCGTAATTCCGGGAATGCCGCATTTTATGTTCCTTTTTGCAGGAATAGCCCTAGCGGTTTTTGCTTTCTTCACAGATCGGAAAAATGAAATACTATCTGACGTAAAACTAGCCGAGTCACAATCCGAGTCNGAAGGCGATGAGATCGAGCTAGACTGGGAAGATATAGAGCATGTGGACCAAATTAGCTTAGAAATAGGCTATGGATTAATTCCGCTGGTTAGCGAGCAGGATGGAGGCGTTCTCCTATCGCGAGTGCGAGGCATTCGAAAGAAATTATCTGCTGAATTAGGCTTCCTGATTCAACCAATTCGTATCAGAGATAATCTGCACCTTGACCCAATGAGTTATAACATCCTGTTAAAAGGAGCAGTTCGCGGAACGGGCAAATTAGAGTTAGGCCGTGAATTGGCAATCAATCCAGGAGATATAAGTGATCCACTCAACGGTGTCCCGACAAAGGAGCCGGCCTTCGGGCTTGACGCTTACTGGATTGAACAAAGCCAGTCTGATGAAGCAAAAACTCTCGGTTACACTATTGTCGACAACGCAACAGTAGTTGCAACCCATCTGAACTCTCTACTGAGAAGCAATTCTAGTGATTTATTAGGACATGATGAGACAAGAGAGATCCTTGATAAAGTCGCTACTCGCTCACCCAAATTAATCGAAGATTTAATTCCAGACAAATTATCCGTTACAACAGTAATGCAAGTTTTGAAGAATATCTTGTTCGAATCAATCTCTATTCGAGATATTCATACCATTCTTGGAACATTGCTTACCGAAAGCGGTAAAACGCAGAACCCTGACGAATTAACTGAGCTTGTTCGCCCTCGTTTAGGACACCTAATGCTGCAAGAAATTATTGAACTCGGCGACACTCTAAACGTTATAACTCTGGATCCGAAATTAGAGCAAATGCTTATATCTAGCATTACACAAAGCGCTAAAATTGGGGAGGTTGTCATCGAGCCTAATTTAGCAGAGGGGTTACTGGACTCCGTGAAAAAAGAAAAAGAGGACGCAGAGAACCAAGGTCATCCTGCAGTAATCGTGGTCGCTCCACCAATACGGCCTTGGCTTGCGCGAATGATAAAACAAAGATTCAGCGAGACCACCATCTTGTCTTATACAGAAATACCAGAAGACCAAAAAATTAAAGTCTTTGCTCGCATCGGGGTAACCGATGAAACGCAAGAGGAGAACCAGCAATGAAGGTCGAATTAGTACGATCAAATACACTCACTAATGGGATCAAAGAGATAAGCAATCAGTTTGGTCCAACTGCATTAATACTTAGGAATATTGAAGCTGATGGCGAAGAATTTCTCTTTATCGCGCATGAAAACTCTGCCGAGCAAACAATAGCTACAACTGAAACGAAGCAGACTGATCCTGAAAGAAAGTTACACTCAATTAATCCACCCCAAGCCTCAAAGGAAGATATAGAGAGTGTTAAGCAGGCTTTAAAGGCGCTCCCAAATTCATTAAATTTTTCTAACCCAAAAAAAGAGTCTCAGACAGATATTAATTCTAAACTTNCTTTNNATAATAGGACTGGAACCAGTGAAAGGTTTCATACTTTCTTAGATAATGCCCCGATATCTCAACATGTCGCAGGACTGTTACGCAGTTTTATCCATCAGCCTGACGGCATGGATGAACTTTTTGCGCAACTACAAACTGGCATAATGGAAAACTTACCCGAACCCTGTGACATAAATTTCAACAGCAAGATCCACGTACTGACTGGTGGGCACGGNGCAGGAAAAACATCCGTAGCACTTAAGATGGCATCTCAGTTAAGTAAGGTTTCTGACCATAAAGTTTCCGTCGTATCGTTTGGAAACAACACAAGCGGTGATCTCGCTAAGCTGAAGACGGTTGGCAAGTCTCTTGATGTACCGGTATTTTGCGCAAGAGATCGAAGTGAGCTTGCCAAATTACTATACATCAAGCAGCCTGAGGACATTTACGTTATAGATTTAGAGTTGAGCTTTGCTGCGGAAATCGTTCCACTGGCTAGGGATATAAATGCGAACTCACAAGCACACTTAGTAATTCCCACCGATACCTCGTTCGAGAGCTTCTGGGCCACTTGTATGCTTGACAAGTGGGATTCAATAATATTGACTAGATTGGACTTGCCTCTGGCCCCTTGGGTCGCGCTAGAAGCATTGTCAAAATTTCAAATACCTCTATCCATCGGTTCAGCGAGTAAAAACATAGAATCTAACTTGGTAAGAGTCTCTAAAGACAATATTGTAAACAGATTACGGGACCACATAAGAAACCATCTTATTAGCGACATTAAGACCCTAAGTGATAGAGAACCACCTAAGGTTAACGCGCTCCACTGAATTCACAATAAATAGAGCACGAAATGACAGATACGGAACCCAAGAGAGATACGAAAGTAATTGGCATCGCTAGCGGTAAGGGTGGCGTTGGTAAAACTACCTTTGCGATTAATTTAGCAACATTCCATGCCAAGCAAGGCAAAAAAGTGCTTATATTTGACGCCGACATTGGGCTCGGTAACATTCATATAGCTCTTAGAAGTAAATTAAATGGCAGCTTAGTTGATGTTATCGAGGGCCGAAAGCAGCTCTCTGAAATCGTGATCGAAACAGAAGACGGCATCTCCATAGTCAGTGGCGGAAATGGACTAGATGAGATCTTAGCCCTGGATGGGGATAAGACTAATACTATAATTCAGGCCTTCGCCGCTCTTGAAAATCAGTTCGACATCATGATTGTTGATATTTCCGCAGGTGCAGATCGAAGTGTTCTCAACTTTTTATCAGCATGCCATCACCCCATGGTCATAGGCACAAGTGAACCCTCGTCTGTCGCAGACGCGTATGCGTTAATTAAGCTATTAAAGTTAGGTATCGGGATTAAAGAAATAATTTTTATTCCTAATAGGGTACAAACAAAAGTAGACGGTAAAACTTTGTTCGACAAAATGAATGCAATCTCAGCCAAGTTTCTTGGTTTAAGTCTAAATTATATTGGGTCAGTTTCAGAAAGCGCTGACTACACTCTGGCTTGGAACAAGGGAGTAGCAGCAGTTTCTCTCGGACAAACTTCAACCTGTTATCATGATTTCGCAACACTTGTCGATGAATTAGATAAGCTAAAAGCCGACGGCATAGATAACCAATTACAATTTTTTAACGCAAGCCAATAGTGANCACTTTGAACCAACTAGATGACTATAAACAAACTCAACTGACTAACACCCACTCATTAGTCAACGAGCACATTTCGCTAGTCAACAGGATAGCGGGATACTTAAAAGCCCGTGTGCCTCAGTTTATGGAGTATGAGGACATGGTTCAAATAGGCATGCTTGGGCTTCTCTCTGCCGCTGACACCTATGAACGCAGCACTGGTGTCGAGTTCAAAGATTATGCTAAAAGTCGCATTAAAGGCGCTATTCTCGATGAAGTAAGAAAACTGAGCGATATATCAAGACTGGCAATAAAGAATAGCCAGCAACATGATAAAGTTAAGCATGAGCTGGAAAACGAACTAGGATTTACTCCTAAAAATTCGCAGGTTGCTGACAAACTTAATATTTCAGTGAATGAGTATGAGCGACAAAGAGCACATATTGATAGATTTAAAATCGACAAATTGGAATCGGACGGAGGCGACGCATTTGATGAGCTTATTGGTGGAAAGGAAAATCCGCTATCCTTGCTCGAGACCGAACAACTCGGCGAGGTGGTAACCAATCAAATCTCAAAATTGAATGAACGAAAAAAACTCGTGCTAAATCTATATTATGTCGAAGAACTTAACTTAAAAGAAATTGGAGCTATAATNGGTGTTAAGGAATCTAGAGTCAGTCAAATACTTAGCTCCACGGTTAAAGAATTACGTGAGGAAATTGCAAGAGTAGCCTAATCATGTCGTTTTTTAAGAATCTTTTCTCAAAAAAGAGTGTCGAAGAACTAAAAAATCAGAGTCGATTAGACTACGATAAAGCACTCAACAATGTTGGCGATAGGTCCTCACTGGGGGTCAGACTGCGTTTAGCAAATAGAGCCAAGGTTAATATTGAGAAGACATTTTTAGAGGCAGCAAGTCTCACGGACAAATACGAGTCATTAAAAGAAGCCTATCTCGCAAATGATGAGTCGATTGAGGGTTTGGAAGTCCCAAAGTTGGTTGACCCCTATCAATTGATTTCAACCGATAAAGGAGTGGTGGTGAGTTTCATTCCGGAAGAGTATGCGGAAGAAGTTTTTAAGCTTGGCTGCTCATACCAAACTTGCNTAATCACAGCCGAGAAAGCTGCAGGGGTTGCGCANAGTATTCTAGATAAAATTTGCTTCGAATTAGGCATTAACAAGGAGATAGACGTGCTCGAATTTCTAACGTCAGAAGAGAATCAGCCAACTGACGTGGATTGAAAAATTTTATGTTAATTTTTACAACCAATTAAAAAATAGTATTACCAAAGAATATAACTAAGCATCTACTGATAATAGCTACAATAATTATGAATATAACGAGAGTACTATGATACCTGTCTTACTAACAATCACCGTAACAATCGGGATAATTTTAATAGGCCTGTTATTTTTTGTGCTAGGAAAGTTAAACTGGTTAGAGACGGCCACCAATTCGTTACTCACAAAAATTGACCTAGCAGCACCCAAAGAAAAGCTACAAGAGATCCAATATGATCCATATTTTTACGGTCTAACCGGACAACCTCTTTGGAACTGCCTCACTGGACAAGATACAACCCAAGCAACTCCACTTGAGTTAGATGAGATTCGACCCAGGTACGGAATAGCCTTACTTAAGGCATTAGTGAAGTTTATTCAAGACGGAATCGATGTAAGCCGTAACTTAAATACTGAGAACACAGTATTTGAACTTGAGAAATTGGTTTTCACAAGTCGCGGGCAAATTGGGATCTGGCTGCCCTCAAATAGGGTTGAGACACTAAGAAACTTTGGTACAAAAATCAATCAGGAAAAACAAAGTTTTTCTGAAAATAACAGCGAAGACGNAAGATTCATAGCCCCAGCAGCGCTTGCCAAAGAATTTAAAACAGAGATTTGCGACCTTTGTGCACTACTTCAACTTCGGCACGGCGACGAAATCGCTTCAGATGTAATCAAAGCTTTTTTTGCCGAAGATANCAGCTAGAAATAAAACTCCAATCACCGATTGTAATAACGATTGAACGTTGGCATATCGTTTTCAGAAGGTTCACCCACGTTAGTCCCAACTTGCCTATTCTGATCAGCGCTGCCATTTAATGCTTGATAATATTTTTCTCGCTCCAAAGTCAGCAGAGCATCCATAACTTGCCTCAATTCATTTAGCGATCTTGCCTCTGTGCCGATTTCAGCAATGACATTCTCACTTTGCTCAAGCACATCACCAAAGTCAAGAATCTGAGAATTGAAGATTGAGAATCTATCGTCTAAGCGGGCCAGATTTTCGCGTAAATTAGCGGTCTGTTCTGCTAGTTCTTGACTCATACCCTCGGAGTAACCGAGAAGCTGGCCCTGAATATCCTGCTCTGTAGCATCGTAGCTCAATTGATTTTCTTCTATACTAATTTCCAAACCTTCGATTTGTTCCTGTAATAATGAAAGCTGAGCTCTAGCCGCTTCAAAACTACTCAAGCCAGACTCCATNTCTGCTATTCTGATTGTCAGTGCGCTGCTAGCGGAATCAAAGAAGTCATTCTTCGACGAAAAATTAAAAACGGCATAAACTAAAAACCCCACAGAGATAACAACGGCGAAAAACGATGATAAAAGAACAGCAGCCGATATTTTCTGCTGCTCATGCTTGTAATTTTTGAAGTCGTCGACAGTCTCGAATAGCTTATCTTCTTGTTCAAGTATTTTTGATCCACTTTGTTCCATTGCCCGAGCCGTGTTTACTAATTCGTCAGACAAAGTGGAGATCTTTGACCCAATACCCTCTAATTTCATTTCAAGTTCGGTGGTGTCTGCCTCCTTTANTTCAGGAACTGGCTCAACAGTTTNATTGATTACCTTTTTCTCTGCAGANTTGATACTCGCTTTTTTGGGAGATGCTCCTACCTTCTTTGTTGCTTTAGCGTCTTTTTTGCTTCTNGAACGCACACGAACGCCTGAGGGTAGCGCCTCAGATTTTTTAGCATTACCTTTGCTGTCATCAGCGCCCAGTTCAGGCTCTACTGACCTATCTATTTCATCCGCCATGGTCCACTCTCTCTGAAATTCAATGTGGTTAACTTTCTTTTAGCTTAGGGTCGATGTGCATTCTTAGACCGAATCCAGCTCTACTCAATAAGGCTTGTCTGTAGGAGTATGCCACCGAGTGACAATCTCAGTATTCATTATCCCAATCGTCACTTAGATTCAAGAATTTAGCAAAATTTCGTAAACAGTGGTGACTCGTAACAAGAAAAATAGATTAACCCTTTTTCTCAAATCTATTGAAAAAGTACCGCTATGTGCCGATTATTCTAAGGTATTGATAGTTATCAAAGAATTTGTCTAAAAATGACGTTAAAATTGCTTACTATGCTCCCTATTAAAAAATCAAATACTGCTGAAACATCTGTAGTGAATCTAAGCAGAGCTAGTCGCTACATAAGTTTTTTGCTGTTGAGTGCTTGGTTTCTATCCGGAGCATTAGCCCAAGAAATCGATTCAGAACTATTTCCAAGGCCTGTCGAATTAGAGCCCGCTATCGACTTCTGGAAGAAAGTGTACACAGAAATAGATACTGATCATGGCTACCTCCACGATTCAGAAGACCTCTCAGTAATTTACGCTCAATTGAATCGTGACAATCGAGAGATTGAGGCCTTTCGCGAGAAAATCAAAGACGACCTGCTGATTCTAGCCTCGGGAGAGAGATCTAATCTCACTGAGAACCAAGAGGATATTCTGGAACTATGGCCGGATAACGTTACCCGCAGCAGGTTAGAGCGGGCTGCCAACAAGGTGAGATGGCAGTTAGGACAGTCAAATGCTTTCCTTGAGGGTCTTGAACGCTCTGGAGCCTACCGAGACCATATTGATCAGGTGCTTTTAGAAAAAAACATGCCCCCACAACTAGCCCTGCTGCCGCATGTGGAATCATCATTCAACCCGAATGCATACTCACATGCNAATGCAGCCGGTATGTGGCAATTTACAAGACCTACCGGCCAGCGCTTTATGCGAATCGANAANATTATTGATGAGCGCATGGACCCCTATATATCAGCTGAAGCCGCCATGGACCTCCTTGAGTACAATTTCCAAGTCCTCGACTCTTGGCCCCTCGCCCTTACCGCTTATAACCATGGTGTCGGAGGTATGTCACGCGCCGTTCGAGAAACAGAAACTTCCTCAATAGAAAAAATTATTGCGAATTATAAGGGGCCACGTTTTGGTTTTGTTGGTCGCAATTTTTATCCTCAGTTTCTAGCGGTTAATGACATCGAACGGAACATCGATCAATTCTTCGAGAGTGTGGATTATGCGGTCCCGCCCAACTTTACGGAGGTCCGTCTTGACTCTTACGTTGACTCGCAGGGTATCGAGGAATCGTTAGGCATAGCGGTAAGCCAATTAAGAGAGGATAACCCGTCGCTAAGAAGCGTTGTATGGCAGGGACTCAAACGTATCCCTCGAGGATATAGGGTTAAAGTACGAACAGATCAACTCCCAGCCAACACTAATTTTTTAGCTGAGATCGACAACATCTACAAACACTCTACGCAGTTGCCCGACGCATATTATGAAGTACAACGCGGAGAGACTCTACAAACCATAGCGAGTAAGTTCGGGACCACGCCGCGCCAGATCGCTTCTTTAAACGAAATTCGAAACCTTGATGAGATTCAAGCCGGGCAGCGTATTTCGATTCCTCAGGCGGTCCGCTCGAGCAATGATACGCTACAAATTATATCTGCTAGAGATAACCAGCGTAGAGCTAATGAGAGGAATATCTTAGAAACCACTGAACCTCCATATGATCCCGAAAAAAATCTTGCCATCAGGGATACTCTGCCCATAGAGACCGAAGCATTAGACGAAAATCCAACAGGGCCACCAATGGTCACTGAAAGTGCCCCAGACTCCAACGTTAATACAAATGCGGCGATAGCGGTGGAGCAAATGCCTCAGACGCCAGAGATACTAATTGAGCCTGAGTCTAGCTATGTCAATTTAGAACCTGACAGCCTAGCAAGCTTCCTTGATACAGATCCATCCGATTATTCAGTAGGAATGGATAACACCATAATGGTCCAAGCATCAGAGTCAATTGGACAGTTAGCGAACTGGTTAGAGATTCCAACGTGGGATATAAGACGCCTGAATAATATGACGTTTCGGGATCAATTAATCATTGGTAAGAAAATTCAACTGCCCTTTGAACAAGTTTCTCAATCTGTTTTTGAAAATCGTCGCCGCGAATTTCACTTGAGCTTGCAGACGGACTTTTTTGCAAATTATAGCATTAGGGGCGCTGAAGAGTATGAGATTAGACGGACTGACAACATAAATAGGTTAGCTCTAAACCGCTACTCCACCCCGCTTTGGCTGGTTCGTCAATACAATCCAGGGATAAATTTTAGTAGTGTATACGTGGGGCAAAGAGTTGTTTTCCCGCTGCTTGAATCAACAGAAGGCTCAGATATCAATTAGGTTCGCTAGCTAATCCTTCGTTTAGCCTCAGTTTAGTTTGCGACCACAAGGACATTCTCTCGTTTAAGGCTCACTAAGAAGCGGCAGCAGAGACTTTAAACGCACTCTCTCTGAGCTGGACAATCCCCGAATGCAAAGTTAATGTCCATCTCTGATTCATCAACAATAAGAAGGTGATGCCAGTGAAGCCTATTTTAAAGATCGGACTGATTATCGTTACCCTAGCAGCCATAGCCCTCATAGCACTTCGAGTTGCAGGCTTAGAACCACAGTACGTAGACCCAGCAAGCCCTGAGTTTGCTGCGAGCAACAGGACGGCGTGGCCCGGCTTATGGCTTGCAGGTGAAGTGGTAGACCGGCCGGTAAGAGATTGGGACTTTATCAACCAAGTTGACCATCCTATAAGAGGTAACTCGATCATGCTAGAGACTCGAACTTGGTATGGAATTCCGCACTCCGTTACCGTCAACGCGAGACCTCGCGGAGACAAGCTCTACCTGAGTGGTAGCGAGCAAGGTGCCAGACTGGACAAAGAGTTTCCTTACTCGAAGGCCTGGTGGGCCAATATCGAGCGCGACCCTCGTATACGCATGAAAATCGATGGCAAGATTTACGAAGCGACTGTTGCCCTCGTTCAGGATCGAGATGAGGTTGCCCAATTACTTGGAAGAAGTCCGATCGGGACGCAAGTAGATGAGAGCGGGCAAGAGCAAATTACAAGCATTAGACATTATTGGCGGGTATTCCAGAGGAATATTCCTGAGTACGGGAATGGTTCTGCAATGTAAAATATCGCCCCATAAAAAAAGGCTCCCGAGGGAGCCTTTTGCTAATGGAAAGAATCCAGCAATTAGAATCGCTTGGTGATTGATAACCTAGCGTTAACATCTTTTCCGACAGACGCCTGATGCGTGCTATGCGAATAAGGGAAATAGATCTCATCAGAGAAGTTTTCGATATTTACTCGAATCTCTAAATCGTCCGAGATCGTGTAATAACCGGCCGCATCCCACCTAGTGTAATCTGGCAGGTAAAGACCGTCCTTATCGTTCTTTATATTCTGGTCGTCTTGGTGCGTTACACCAATACCCACACCAATATTATCGCTTATCTGGTAGTTCGCCCAGGCAAATGCCGTGAACTCAGGAATTTCCCTTGGCGTGCCCCCCTTTCCAGTTTCGCCATCCATCTTGCTATAACCTGCTGCGATATAAAAGCTATCGTTAATCTGGCCCTTAAGTTCAAGCTCGTAGCCGTCGACTTGGAGACCAACTACTTCGCTTTGCTCCCCATCGATGCTGTCTCTAACCGCTTGCTCTTGCTCGCTGTCGAAATACGCAGCGGAGAAGCTAAGACCAGGCATGATGTCCCACTTAAATCCTACTTCCTGATTCTCATAGACATCCGGGTCTAACCTAGCCGCATTCGCGTCTAGCTTCTTGAACTGCTCTCCAGACCTAGGGAGGAAGCTCTCACTGTAGCTAGCGTAGAGCGATATATTTTCAGAAGGCTTGAAAATTAGCCCCCCTCGTGGCGAGAATTCGTCATCCTCTCTGGACTGCGAACCGCCTGATTTAATATCGTTAACAGTAATATCAAACTTATCGATACGCCCACCCAACATAACAATCAGGTTGTCAGTCACGCTAATTTGATCTTGGAAATATACTGACTGGACCTCGATATCAGANGNNGTCGATCGATTCATCTTAGTATAAAAGTCTACCCTAGTCGGATCGCCNGCCGAGTTNACAGAAATNTTCAGCGGATCNGACATGTTGAACGTCTCTTTNTCCTTNCCTGAGGTTGTCCAATAAGAGTCATAGCGATAGTTNCTGTTGTCCGTATCAACTATCTGCCCACCGATCATCAATGTGTGTGANAGTGAACCGGTATCAAACTCGTTNACTAAGCTAGCGTCTATAAAAGTNTTCTCACGCTCCGTAGGNTCCCGGTAGCCATCCANGGTAACCGTATTGGCAGCTCCATCATATCCAGACGCATACAAGTTNTGNTACATCTTCTCAAACTCGTCTACTTGAACAGTAATCTGTCCCTTNCTTGAATCAGAGAANTCATGACGCAGGATGCCCTTAAAGATATCAGCTTTCAAAGTTTGAACGTTCTCATCCTCACCGCCAAACGTAATACCGTCTAAAGACTTGACTGGTTTTCCATCAGAGCCGGTAGGAATTCCGCGGTCAATGAAACGTTCATGGTTAGCATGCTCATAAGAGAGAACGACCTCTGTTTGGTCACTAAGCTCCATCTTAAAAGTTGGGTTAAACCCGACTCGATCTCCCTCAAAGTAGTCTCTGTGGTTCTCGAGAGAGTCGCTATGCACATTAATACGCAAAGCAGAATTTGCACCCGTTTGGATATTCACGTCACCCGCAAAATCGAACGCCCCAAAACTATCAGCGCCTATGTCAAATGAACCTAACTGCTGACCTACAATCGCCTCTTTCGTTACCCGGTTAATGACACCACCAGTGCCACCACGACCAAAAAGAAGTGCGTTGGGGCCGCGTAATATTTCTACCTGCTCGACATTATAGAGTGACCGATAGTACTGGACGTCATCTCTCAGACCGTCTCGATAGAAATCCGCAGTTGACCGCACACCTCTAAAGACAACTGAATCACGATGCCCTTCACCTTGTGACTGATTTACGCCCGGAGTGTATCTAACAATATCTCCTAACTCTCTGAAACCTCGATCTCGGATTTCCTCAGAAGAAGTAATTGAGACTGCCTGAGGCACATCGATAATAGCCAATGGTGGCTGCATCGAATTTACCTGGTTTGACTGAAGCACATTGCTCGTAACCGTAATTTCTTCTATCTGGCCTGCGACATTAGTCGCAACTGCCGAGGCCGACAAAGCGAGGCCCGCACGCACAGCTGCTCTTAATAAATTCACAGGCTGGTTCATAGTATTTATCCCTTTTATCCCCTGAAAATGTAAAAACGTCCTAAAAAGCCGGCGTATTCTAACCGTTAATGAGAATC
>NHGO01000031.1 GCA_002172295.1 Gammaproteobacteria bacterium TMED139
TTAGAGGGAAAGCGGGCTAACCCTCGTTCGAAACCTCCATTTCCTCAAGTTAGCGGCCTGTGGGGGAAGCCAACTATTGTTAATAATGTGGAGACGGTTTGCAATTTACCGGGAATTTTCACATACGGGATCGATTGGTATCAGAGCCTAACCCAGGGCAAAGATCATGGTACCAAATTATTTGGGATTAGTGGCAAGGTTAAGAACCCGGGGTGCTGGGAGTTACCGTTAGGAATCACCATTCGGGAACTCTTAGAGGAATATGGCGGGGGAATGAGAGATGGATTGGAACTCCGTGGTTTCCTTCCTGGGGGTGGTTCGACCGATTTTATGCTGCCAGAGCATCTCGACACCAACTTAGACTATGACGACATCGCAAAGGCGGGTAGTCGATTGGCGACTGGGACAATGATCTTGTTGGATAATGAGACTTGCCCGGTAGGAATGATCGGCAATCTCATGCGTTTTTTCTCACACGAATCGTGCGGGTTTTGTACGCCTTGCCGAGACGGCTTGCCATGGGTGGTAGCTATTTTTGATGAGTTTTGCAAAGGTCAAGGAACAAGGAAAGATTTACAAATACTCCATGAGCATGTGGAGTATATGGGGCCAGGACGAACGTTTTGCGCTCTTGCGCCAGGTGCGACTGCGCCGTTAGGTAGTGGATTGAAGTATTTTGCTGAAGATTTTGAGAAGTTGATAAAAGAATAGAATCAAACGTATAGATCTCTAAATATTGTGCTTGGAGCTGGAGTAGGTGATGGCGAAAGTTGTTGTAGACGGGGTGGAATATGAAGTTAATCCCGATAACAATCTATTGCAAGAGTGTCTGTCGAAGGGGTTAGATCTTCCATACTTTTGTTGGCACCCTTGTCTGGGTTCGGTCGGTGCTTGCCGACAGTGTGCAGTCAAACAGTATCGCGATTCTGAAGATACATCCGGCACTATTGTGATGGCTTGCATGACCCCAGCGGCGGAAGGAACCATAGTTTCTATAGAAGATGAGCAAGCAAAAGATATGAGGGAGCGCGTGATAGAAAGCCTGATGATCAGTCACCCTCATGACTGTCCAGTTTGTGAAGAAGGGGGGGAGTGTCATCTTCAAGACATGACACTAATGTCTGGGCACAACTATCGGCGTTATGACAAAAAGAAGGTCACTCACCGTAATCAGTACCTTGGCCCTTTTATAAACCATGAAATGAATCGCTGTATAACTTGTTATCGCTGTGTAAGATTCTACGATGACTACGCGGGCGGGACTGACTTGTCTGCGCAAGCTTCCCATCATCATACTTACTTTGGTAGGTACGAGGAGGGGGTATTGGAGAATGAATTTAGCGGGAATTTAGTAGAAGTTTGTCCTACCGGGGTATTTACTGACAAAGCATTCAGCGAGCACTATACGCGCAAATGGGACCTGCAAACCGCGCCAAGTATATGCGCCGGATGTGGCACAGGCTGTAACATAACGCCAGGTGAGCGATATGGGTCCCTCAGAAGGATAGTAAACCGCTATAATTCTGAAATTAACGGATATTTTATTTGTGATAGAGGGCGCTTCGGTTTTGATTATGTTAACAGCCCCGAACGAATTACATTACCTTCAAATGAAGAAGGAGATGTAGAGAACGAACTAGCTCAATTTAAGAGCGGCGAAGTCATAGGTATTGGAAGCCCACGAGCGAGCAATGAGTCAAATTTTGCGCTCAAAGAATTGGTTGGAGAAGACAGTTTCTACTCGGGTGTGTCAGATTTAGATCACGAGGCGCTTCAATTAACAATTGCACTTGCCCAAGATTCTGCGTTCCGGACTCCTTCTGTCAGAGAAATAGAGCTTGCTGATGCTGTTGTTGTAGTTGGGGAGGATGTGACGAATACTTCGCCAAGGATTGCCCTGGCTCTTCGGCAATCCGTCAGAAATCGTGCCATTGACTTAGCCAAAGGGGCTAGGATTCCAGCATGGCAGGATGCGGCAGTCAGAGAGCTTGCGCAACATGACCGCAGCCCCCTAGCAATTTTAAATCCGTACGCGACACGCCTCGATGATATTTCTTCAGAGTTAGTGATCGGGTCACCGTCTGAGCTGGTTGCTGTCGCCGGCGCTATTGCAAATAATATCTCAGGGAAAGCTCCAACTGTTACGAGTGAGGACCCTAGGGTAGAGCAGATAGCGAAAAACTTGGTAGGGGCCAAAAGACCTTTAATTATAGCGGGTGGCTCGGCAGGGTGTATTGACTATATAAAAGCGGCAGCGAACATAGCAAGGGCCCTAAACGAGAATCGTCAGGAGATTATTGACTTATGTTTAACTGTTCCAGAGGTCAATACCTTTGGAATGGGTATGCTAGTGAAGAAAGAAAATACCTTAGGTTGCGCGTTGGATAAACTAAAAAAAGGCAAAGCAACTAAGCTTATCGTTTTAGAAAACGACCTGTATCGGAGAGCGGCTCATGCGCAAGTANGCGANGCATTAGAGCNAGCAGAATCTCTACTGGTGATTGATCAGTTGCCAACTAGAACCATGGAAAAGGCGACACTNGTCTTGCCGGCAACCTCNTTTTCAGAGCATGAAGCGACTTACTTNAACTATGAGGGGAGGGCGCAAGTCAGTTACCAGGTCCACCAAAATAAGGCGGGCGCGCTTCCATCGTGGCGCTGGCTGTCAGACCGGGGTGATGAAAGTATTGGTTCTTTAAGCGAGCGTTTGGTGAGTTCGTCTGATCAGTTTCAGCGAATTGAATCCCTCAGACCGGATATGTCTGCAGTCATTTCGGGTATGCAGGTACCTAGGCAGTCTCANAGGTANAGTGGACGCACGGCAATGAGAGCNAATCTAAATGTTCATGAACCGAAGCAACCAGTCGATGATGAGTCGGTACTCTCATTCTCGATGGAAGGNATGCCTGCGGCTAAGGATGCATCGATTTTGGGGGCGCCTTGGTCTCCATCTTGGAACTCTAATCAATCGATTAGTAAGTTTCAGGAAGAAGTTAATGGTGATCTGAAGCAGGGCAGCACTGGGGAATTGCTGTTGGAACGGAACCAGTCAGGCGTCTATCTAGAAACTGCTTCAGGCACTAAGAATTCTGAGGGCAAATTAGAGGTAGCTTTAGCGCATCAAATTTTTGGCAGCGGCGAATTGAGCGCAAAGTCTAAAACCATACAGAAAAGAATGGTAGATCCTTACGTTGGAATATCATCGGTGGATGCAGAATCTTTGGGATTGGTGCANGGTGATAGTGTGAGCGTGGATGGGAACGGCAGTGTTGCCTCGGTCGTGNTTCGGAAAAAAATCAAAGCTGGAACGGTGGCATTATACTGCGGTGAAAATGAAATCGATCGCTATGCAATAGGTGAAACAGTCCAATTACATAAAGTNGCAANTTCAACTCGAAGAGGACTAGGAAATCTNATNGTGAGTGACTTGCATGAGGAGGGCTATTAGGTATGGACCTTTCCATTGGNTCTCCTTTGGCGATTGGCCTTATCCTGGGNGTTGTAATTATAACCGCGGCGCTGCTTATTACCTTTGAAAGACGCTTACTGGGATTCTGGCAAGAGCGTTTAGGCCCTAATCGTGTTGGCTGGCAAGGGTCGCTTCAGGTGGTGGCTGATATGATCAAAATATTTACTAAGGAAGACTGGATACCACCATTTGCAGATAAATTTAGTTTTGTTGTAGCACCGGGAATCATAATGAGCGTGGTGCTTTTAAGCTTCGCGGTTATACCGTTTTCCCCAAANTTGGGAGTGATTGACTCTAATATAGGGATTCTCTTTGTCCTCGCTATGGCTTCGCTGGGAGCNTACAGCGTTATGCTTGGAGGGCTTTCNTCCGATAATAAGTACGCTTTGCTGGGAAGTCTTAGAGCAGCTGCTCAAATGATNAGTTATGAAGTTTTTATGGGTATCTCGTTGTTAGGTGTTGTAGCACTCACTGGTAGTTTTAATCTTCGAGATATCGTGGAAGCCCAGGTTGATGGATGGTACATCGTTCCGCAATTTGTTGGTTTCGTGATATTTCTAATTGCGGGGGTGGCTGAAAGTCACAGGCTGCCCTTTGATATTCCCGAAGCAGAACAAGAGATATGCGCTGGGTATCACACTGAATACTCCGGCATGAAGTTTGGAATGTTTTTTGTTGCGGAATATGTCGGTTTGGTTTTGATTTCGTCGTTAATAACCGTGTTGTTTTTCGGTGGATGGTTGGGTCCGACATTCCTGCCTCCTATATTGTGGTTTGTAATAAAAGCCCTAAGCTTTGTTTCGTTTTTTATTTTAATGCGAGCGGCAGTTCCCAGGCCGAGATATGANCAGCTGATGACTTATGGGTGGTTGTTTCTACTACCGCTGTCACTTGTTAATCTTTTGATAACTGGTGCATTAATTTTGAGTGTTTGACTTGCGTATTTAAGTANTTAGGTTNGGAGANTTTATGATCAAGTTGGTTGCAGATACGCTGCTAAGTCAGGTGAGAACCCTTTGGATGGTTTTCGTTAAGCTGTTTAAGAAAAAAGATACTGTGGAATATCCTGACCAGCAGCCGTACATGTTCCCAAGGTGGCGCGGCAGGATTATCTTAAGTCGAGATCCAGATGGCGAAGAGAGGTGCGTTGCATGCAATTTATGCGCGGTCGCTTGCCCGGTTGACTGTATCGCATTGCAAAAGGGCGAAATGGATGATGGGCGATGGTACCCTGAGTTTTTCCGAATTAATTTTTCCCGTTGCATCATGTGCGGATTCTGCGAGGAAGCATGCCCTACTAACGCGATTCAATTGACACCTGACTTTGAGATGGCCGAGTACGTCAGGCAAGACATGGTATGGGAAAAAGAAGATTTGTTGATTGACGGCACAGGAAAGTACCACGATTACAATTTCTATCGAGTCGCCGGCAAGAAGATTGAAGGGAAAGACAAAGGTGAAGCCTTGAACGAGGCGGTTCCTGTTGATGTCAGGAGTTTACTACCGTGATCGCACTTTTTTACATAGCGGGCGTAATAGCGGTGATTTCGACTCTCGCAGTGGTCTTGCAGACAAATATTGTACACGCACTTCTGTATATGGTTGTCTCTTTGCTATCTGTCGCAGTAATTTTCTATGTTCTTGGAGCTCCTTTTGCTGCAATGCTTGAGGCGATTGTCTACGCCGGTGCGATTATGGTGTTGTTCCTTTTCGTGATCATGATGCTGAATTTAGGGCAACATACGAGAGATGAAGAGAGGTCTTGGTTGACACCTAGAGGTTGGATTTTACCGTCGCTATTGTCAGGAGTACTTCTTGTCCAGCTCATTAGCGTTATTGGTGATCTTGATTACGATATTATTCCAGAGCAAGTTGGAGTTATGGAGGTCAGTTCCCTGTTGTTCGGCCCCTATGTTTTAGCTGTTGAATTGGCTTCTATACTGCTNCTCGCNGGNTTAGTAGCGGCNTATCACTTGGCAAAATCAAAATAAAGATATAACTAAGAATAATGGGTATAAAAATATAATGGGCGCGATACCAGTGGAACACGGTCTTATCCTCGCTTCTNTCCTTTTCGTCATAGGTTTGATAGGGGTACTAACTCGGCGAAATGTTGTATTTGTTCTCATGTCTTTAGAAATCATGCTAAACGCAAGTGCTCTTGCGTTTATTGTGGCGGCGTCTCGGTGGGAGCAAGCTGACGGGCAGGTGATGTTTATAATGATACTAACGTTGGCTGCTGCTGAGGTTGCCGTAGGTTTAGGGTTGATCCTTCAAATGTTTCGCCAATTCAAGACCATAGACATTGATGTTCTTAGTGAGATGAAGGGGTAGGGAGACTCTGTAAATGCAAGAATTGATTTGGTTATTACCTACGTTTCCTTTATTGGGCTTCTTGGCGCTGGTAATCACTGCTGGCAGCCTTCCGAAGCGGGCAGTGGCATTTATTGGTGCCGGTAGCGTTGGTCTTTCTTTTGTGGTCGCACTCTTTATTGCCTATGAATTCCTGCTTTCAGGCGAGGATTATTTTGTAAAGCAGGTTTGGACGTGGATGTCTGTAGGAAACTTTAACCCAGGGTTTAGTTTTTATCTTGATGGTTTGTCCTTGGTAATGATGCTGGTCATTACAGGCGTTGGGTTTCTAATTCACAGTTATGCGACGGGCTANATGGCTGATGATCCAAGTTACAGTCGCTTTTTTTCCTATATGAATCTCTTTGTTGCAGCCATGCTTATGTTGGTCTTGGGCGATAATCTTGTCGTTCTCTATTTGGGTTGGGAAGGAGTTGGGCTTTGTAGTTACCTTTTGATCGGTTTTTGGTACACAAAACCAGAGAATGGCTATGCAGCTCGGAAAGCCTTTATCGTGACTCGAGTTGGGGACACATCTATGGCGATTGGATTGTTCTTGCTTTTTGCGCAGCTGGGTACATTAAATATTCAAGACTTGCTGCACAGTGCGGAGTTAGAGTGGCAAGTGGGTAGTAATCTTGCCGTAGCAACCTCCTTGCTCTTACTTGGAGGCGCGGTTGGAAAATCCGCACAATTACCTTTACAGACTTGGTTGCCAGACGCGATGGCTGGGCCTACTCCAATTAGTGCACTTATTCACGCTGCCACGATGGTCACGGCCGGGGTTTACTTGATCGCAAGAACTCACGTCTTGTTCGAAATAGCGCCCAGTGTGCAATTGCTGGTGGCATGGATAGGGCTTATTACACTGTTGATGGCAGGCTTCACCGCGTTAACTCAGTCGGATATTAAACGTATCTTAGCCTTTTCTACCGTTAGCCAAATTGGTTATATGTTCTTAGGTCTGGGTGTGGGCGCCTGGTCGGCCGCTATTTTTCATTTAATGACGCATGCCTTTTTTAAGGCATTACTCTTTCTCGCATCGGGAACCGTTATACTATCTGTGCACCACGAGCAAAGTATTTTTAAAATGGGTGGGTTGCGTAAAGCACTACCCGTTTCTTTTGCGTCTTTCTTGATTGGATCTCTCGCGCTCACTGCGTTCCCTTATACTTCAGGTTATTTTAGTAAGGATGAAATACTTCTGGCCGCGTTAGAGTTGGAAGGGGTTGGTACCCTTTTATGGCTAGGTGGGGTACTCGGCGCTTTGTTCACAGGCATATACACTTTCCGTTTATTTTTTATCGTTTTTTATGGGGAAAACCAGGGTCACTTTCCGGAGAAGGAAGTTGGGGGTTGGCACATGAACGGCCCATTAATCCTCCTAATGATTTTGTCATTAGTTGGGGGTTTTATTACCGTCCCGGTGGATGCTGTCTTCGGTCATGAAGGAGCGCATGCAGAGCACCATGTTTCTGCTCTCGTGCATGGTTTTATGATTGCTGTTCCTTTAATTGGCATCTTCATAAGCTATATGTTTTTTTATTCGAAGGCATGGTCNATCGAGAAGCTTATGTCTAGTTTATTCGCTCAAAAGCTCCACAAGTTTTGGAACAGTGGATGGGGTATGGATTGGTTATATGACCGAGTCTTCGTATTTCCATTTATTTGGCTATCTCGGATAAATCAGGCAGATCTCATTGATAAGTTTTACGGATTGATTGTGATGCTTTCAAGAGTAACTAACAATTATGTGGTGCGAACTCAAACAGGGCATTTGCGCTGGTACGCATTAAGTCTCGCAGTAGGTCTGATAGTTTTATTAATTTTAGGGGTGCTGATGTGATCTTGATATGGTTAATTAGTATTCTTTTTATTGGAGGGCTTATAGCATGGGCCTCCGAAAGCTATGACAAGAACTATCCACGCTTAATAGCGCTTATAACGGTGGTATTAGATTTTGTCTTGATGTTTATGCTGCTTCAAACAGAACCAACCAGCGCGGGGTGGGTTTCTAGTTTCGAGGCAGAGTGGATACCTCGATTCGGAATATCCCTTTATTTTGCTTTGGATGGCCTCAGCCTGCTGTTACTCCTATTAACCGGTTTTCTTGGTGTGGTTGCAATTGGTTCGGCTTGGGACGAAATCAAAGTGCAGCCGGGCTTTTTCTACTTTAACTTGTTATGGACATTAGCTGGAGTTGTTGGGGTATTCACCGCACTAGATCTCTTTCTGTTCTTTTTCTTTTGGGAAGTTATGCTAATCCCAATGTATTTCATAATCGCGATTTGGGGACATGAAAATAAAAGTTACGCGGCGATGAAATTTTTTATTTTTACCCAGGTTACAGGTATGCTGATGCTCGTCTCAATCTTAGTGCTGGCATACGCCCACTATACCCAGTTTGGTGTTTACAGTTTTAAATATGAAGATTTGATTTCTGTTAATGTCAGTAGCTCTTTGCAGTTCTGGGTTATGCTTGGTTTCTTTATCGCATTCACGACTAAGCTACCTTCAGTGCCCTTTCATTCTTGGTTGCCAGATGCCCACAGTCAGGCTCCGACTGCCGGTAGTGTAATCTTGGCCGGAATCCTCTTAAAAACCGGCGCCTATGGATTAATTCGATTTACGATTCCCCTATTTCCAGAGGCTTCGGCTAGTTTTGCGCCTGTTGCGATGGCCCTAGCATCTATAAGCATTCTTTACTGTGCGAAAGTCGCATTTGCACAAACAGATATAAAGCGATTAATTGCCTACACAAGCGTAAGCCATATGGGGTTTGTGACGTTGGGTGTCTATGCTTGGAATGAGCAAGCGTTGCAAGGTGCGGTGATGACGATGTTGGCACATGGACTCAGCGCAGCTGCATTGTTTATGCTAGCTGGCGGGCTGCAGCATCGGATTCACACACGAAATATGTCAGATATGGGTGGTTTATGGGTTCGAGTGCCTCGAATGGCAGTGGTTGCCTTATTTTTCTCAGTGGCAGCACTTGGCATGCCGGGATTAGGTAATTTTATTGGTGAATTTCTTGCGCTGCTCGGTGCTTTCCAGGCGAACATCTTGTTTACCGTNATAGCTGCATTTGGTCTGATATTCGCCTCAGTGTATTCATTATGGGTAATTCAAAGGGTCTTCCATGGTGAATTCTCGAGCGAGCACTATGATGACTCTCGTCTTACCGATTTATCGCGGCGAGAAATGGTTTATTTTGGAATGATGATGGGGGGGCTAATCTGGATGGGTATGTATCCNCAGCCNTTTTTNGACTTATCGCAACCAGTTCTAGCCCAGCTTTTGAATTCTACCGAATNAGTNATTTCTAATTTGGTGAGNACTCAATGATGGCAATTACTCTCGCTGATCTCATACCATTGCAGCCTCTGTTACTAGTAACATTGACNGTAGTAATCGTNATGAGCGCGATTGCCGNTCGAAGGANTTATCTTGNAGCGTANCTTGTGACNGCGGCTGGGCTGCTTGTAGCAGCATTTACTGCCTTTTACATGATGCTGCCTTCAGCTGACTATCAGGTAACTCCGCTTCTGATCGTCGATTCTTATAGTTTATTCTTCACGGGTCTGATTTGTGCAACAGCCGCGTGTATCTGTGTTTTTAGCTATTCCTATTTCTCTGACCTGGATGATCAAAAAGAGGAGTATTTCCTTCTGCTAGCAATTGCTACGATTGGGTCTATTGTTTTGGTTAGTAGTAACCATTTTGTAAGTATGGTNATTGGAATAGAGACTTTGAGCATGTCTTTGTACGGCATGGTCGCTTACTCAGTGCAGAGCGATCAATCTGCTAAGAATTCTCTCGAGGCCGCTGTTAAATACTTGATTTTGTCTGCTGCCGCATCTGGATTTTTGCTGTTCGGAATGGCATTAATTTACGCGCAAACGGGCACCCTTGAATTTAGTAGCATTATTAACGGGCCGGTGACGAGTGGTCTTGGAGAGGGTTTCTCCGTTACAGCCTTGCTCCTGTTGTTTGCGGGACTAGCGTTCAAGCTGTCCCTCGCGCCTTTTCATATGTGGACACCTGATGTCTACGAAGGATCTCCTCTTCCGGCAACTATTTATTTAGCTACCATCGGTAAGGTGGCGACTTTCGTTGTGCTGCTTCGCCTAATTATAAACGGCGAAGTCCTCTCTTTGGAGCCGGTTACTCAAGCAATATCCGTTGTTGCTATGATTTCCATTATGGTCGGAAATCTGCTTGCGCTGCGTCAAGAAAACCTCAAAAGAATTCTGGCCTATTCCTCTATAGCTCATATGGGTTATCTGCTGATTGCATTAATAGCCAGTATAGATTCAGGTGGAACAATTAGCGTGGAAGCTATAACAGTGTACTTAGTTGCTTATGTTGTCATGTCGCTTGGAGCATTCGGTATTGCATCGAACTTGTCTACAAGTAGGGCGGAGCTGGATAAGATAGAGGACTATCGAGGGCTCTTTTGGAGAAAACCGTTATTAGCTACAATATTCACGGGAATGCTTCTATCACTAGCTGGTATACCCTTAACTGTTGGATTTATTGGAAAGTTTTATGTATTTCTTTCTGGCGTGGAATCCCAGCTCTGGGGGCTAATCGTTATTTTGATTATTGGCAGCGGGATAGGGCTTTACTATTATCTGAGAATTGTCTACCGCATGGTACTAACACAAAAGGAGAGTATGGATCCTGATATAACTGCCTCTTCTGGCGATTTTGGGTCTCAGGTTGTTTTAGTGATAGCGTTCTGTTTGCTCTTATTTCTTGGAGTCTACCCCACACTGCTCGCTTCATTAGTAGAGTCTATATCTCTTTATGTTTTGTAGGGGATAATAGAAGTCGAGTTGACATCGTTACCAGACTTTTGAACCTTAACGCAGTTTTATTGCCCAAGTAGTTTGTTCCACGAGTGACTTTCAATTCTATTCTTCAGGTGTTGGAGAGTTTTTTAAGGATATTATGATCCATGAGTAAGACAGCAGTCATAGGTGGTGGCAGTTTTGGTACAGTGGTTGCCAATATAATTGCTTTAAATGGTCATGATGTTCAATTTTGGATGAGGAGTGGTGAGCTCGTTAATCAGGTAAACCAACTCCATGAAAACAAACAGTACCTCCCCGGGTATGCGCTCAGCAAACAAGTCGTCGCTACTGAAAGTATGGCTGAGGCCGTAACAGGGGCAAATTTAATTTTTGTTGCCGTTCCTAGTTCATCTTTTAGAGAGGTGGTGAAGCAGGTGGTTTCCTTTGCCCCAACTGACTCAATGTTAATTAGCACTACAAAAGGAATAGAGCCAGACAGCTTTAAGCTAATGAGTCAGATTTTAAGTGAAGAATCACCGGGGTCAAAGATTGGTGTCTTGAGTGGCCCTAACCTTGCAAAGGAAATTGCTACCAAGCACCCGACGGGAACGGTAATCGCGAGTAACTTTGTGGAAATTCGTGAGAGCGTTAAGGAGATCCTTCGGTCTGAGACATTTCGGGTNTATACGAATGATGATATGTTNGGTATTGAGCTCGGTGGNTCGCTTAAAAACATTTATGCCATTATAGCCGGTTTAGCTGCGTCTATAGGGATGGGGCACAACACAAATAGTATGCTGGTGACTCGTGCTCTTGCAGAAATGGCGAGGTTTGGTCGNGAGCTGGGCGCAGACCCAATGACGTTTTTAGGCCTTGCTGGAGTTGGAGATTTAGTAGTAACTTGTTCAACCCCACTTAGTAGAAATTATCGGATTGGTCAAGCCCTTGGTGCAGGGTGCTCTATTGAGGAAGCTATTGCAGAGGTAGGGCAGGTGGCTGAAGGAGTAAACACTGTAAAGTTGGTTAAAGTAAAAGCTGATGAGCTTAACGTGTATATGCCACTTGTTAGCGGGCTTTATAGGATAATCTACGAAAACCAGCCGATAAAAAATATCCTGTCTTCTTTGACGCTGAGTGAGGAAGCATTGGATGTCGAATTTGCTGCCACAGATGAAAAAATTCTAAATCGGAATTGAGGATAAATCATGCCTAATAAGGTTAATGGAATTATAGATAGGATTAAAGATTCGAACAGTTGGTTGAGGATATTATTAATGTTCGGCTATTTAGTCGTTTTGTATGTTATTGCTCTACTTGCAGTTGTGATTATGGTCGCGCAGACATTATTTGTGTTTGCCTCTGGGTCACCTAATTCTAATTTGGTGATTTTTGGCGAAGCACTAGCAGAATATATAAAACAGATTATTGATTTTCTATTTTATAAAAGTAATACAAAGCCCTTCCCCTTCGCGCCTTTTCCAATTATTAATTTTATTGCAAACTCGGAAAGCCTGGATCAGGAAGCTGATGTTAAATCAACTCCTAAGACTAAAAGTTCGCCTAAGAAGAAAGTAGCTAAGAAATCAGCAAAAGTGAAATCTACTGCGAAGAAGACTAGTTAAGAATCAAGCAGGTATTAAAAGTTATACCTCTAGTCCTGTCTGCGCGGCGCATCGATGCAACGACAAGGCAGATTTTTTTTAGATGAGGCTAGCTATTTACCAAGGATAAAAACTCGTTGCGCGTACTTGCGCTATTTCGAAAAGCTCCCAACATACATGATGTGGTCATGACAGANTTTTGTTTTTCGACACCCCTCATCATCATGCACATGTGTTTCGCTTCAATAATTACTGCCGTTCCTGCTGCGTTAGTGTGTTCTAGTATGCAATTAGCAATCTCATTAGTTAAATTCTCTTGAATTTGGAGTCTTCTAGCAAACACGTCAACTAATCTNGCTATTTTAGAAAGGCCAATCACNTCGCCCTTTGGAAGGTATGCTACATGGCACTTACCTATAAANGGNAGCAGATGATGCTCGCACATTGAATAAAGTTCAATATTTTTCACAATGACCATCTCATCTGAACTTGAGGGGAAAAGGGCGCCATTAATGACCTCCTCTATATCCATCGAATAGCCTTGAGTCAGGAAGCGCATAGCATTCGCGGCCCTTTTTGGAGTGTCTTTTAGTCCAGCTCTATTAGGGTCTTCTCCGACTTCTTTCAATATATTGAGATAAGAGTCTTCCATCAATTTTCCATATTTATTGCTTAAATTTAGGGCGNTACACTNCGATAAGTAGTATATATCGTAAAAGTTTTTTTTCATATTTAATAGAATCAATAATAAATGAATATTTTAGATTACATTACCCAAGTTTCTAAGCAATTGGAGGAATCAGATTCTTTTTATGGCCATGGCACCGACAACTCAAGGGATGAAGCCGCGTATTTAGTTTGCGGAACGCTAGGTATTTCTCATGATCATGATTTGCGGACTCTTAACCATAATCTTGATGAAGAGGAATTGCGGACTCTTGAGGTGAAAGTTGAGCAACGTATTAAGGACAAAATACCGACAGCATATTTGGTTGGAGAAGCTTGGTTCGCGGGGCTGAATTTTTCAGTCGATAAAAGAGTGTTGATACCACGCTCGCCATTGGCAGAACTAATCAAGAATCGGTTTTCCCCGCTAATCAAAACAGATCCCAAAAGAGTCTTAGATTTATGCGCTGGAAGTGGTTGTCTTGGTGTAGCAATCGCTAAATACTTTAAAGATAGNGTTGTTGANCTGTCAGATAACGACGAAAATTGCATAGANCTGGCTAAATACAATGTGGAAAAACATAATTTATCGNGTCGAATTACCTGCATACAATCCGACTTATTTAAAAATATAACGGATAGNTATGATCTTATTGTNAGTAATCCGCCCTACGTTTCTGATAAAGAGTACGAAACTTTGCCTGCGGAATATTTACACGAGCCAAGAGCGGCACTTGTTTGTAATGANTCGGGATTGGGCATTCCCNCGAGAATTCTGCAAGAGGCGAAGAATTATTTAGTTAAAGGCGGAATATTGATATTAGAGGTTGGNCANTCAGAGAAAAATCTGCAAGAGAGATTTTCACATGTACCATTTCTTTGGCTTGATTTTGAGAATGGAGGGGGCGGCGTTTTGGCTGTTACTGCAGAGCAATTAGCTGAGTATTGTAACGACTTGAATTAGTGTACAATGCGCTGCTTTTTTCTTCGATAAGTGAATTTTCGATCTAAGAGAAACTTATGTCAGGGAATACCTTAGGAAAATTATTTACAGTCACCAGTTTTGGTGAGAGTCATGGTCCAGCATTAGGGTGTGTTGTTGATGGCTGTCCTCCTGGACTCGAGTTATGCGAATCTGATATGCAGAGGGATTTAGACAGGCGTAAACCTGGCCAGTCGCGCTTCACAACTCAAAGGCGAGAAGACGACGCAATNACTATCTTGTCAGGTGTGTTCGAGGGCAAAACGACNGGAACGCCTATTGGGCTGTTAATCCACAACAAAGATCAGCGATCTAAAGACTATAGTAAAATTAAGGAGCAGTTTCGGCCCGCGCATGCTGATTATACATATTGGAAGAAATACGGAGTTAGGGATTACCGCGGAGGGGGAAGGTCTTCGGCAAGGGAAACTGCNATGAGAGTCGCTGCTGGCGCAATTGCAAAAAAATACCTGAAAGAGAGATATTCCGTCGAAGTTAGAGGTTATCTGAGTCAGTTGGGCCCCATTAAGATCGAGAGCATTGACTTTGAACAGGTTGATCAAAACCCATTCTTTTCTCCAGATAAAAGCAAAGTGGATGAGATGGAGGCTTTTATGACTGCGTTGAATAAAGAGGGAAATTCNATTGGAGCGAAAATAGTCGTACAAGCCTCGAATGTNCCAGCTGGCTTAGGGGAGCCAGTATTCGATCGTCTTGATGCTGATATCGCGAAAGCCNTAATGAGCATTAATGCGGTAAAAGGCGTNGAAATTGGGGCAGGGTTTGATNCCGTTGCTCAAAAAGGAACAGAGCATAGGGATGAGATTACCGTAGATGGCTTCCTAAGCAATAATGCCGGCGGTATCCTAGGGGGCATATCAAGTGGGCAGGATATAATGGCGAGTATTGCGCTAAAACCCACATCGAGCATTCGAATACCAGGAAAATCTATAAATACTATGGGTGAGCCAGAGGAGGTTGTGACTACAGGAAGGCATGACCCTTGTGTTGGAATCCGCGCTACGCCTATAGCAGAGGCTATGCTTGCGCTGGTATTAATGGACCACCTTCTCAGAGTGAGGGGCCAAATAGGTGGTAATTTTGCATAATAATTTATTTTAGGAAAAAGAAACAATAATTTATAGAGTATAATTAATCTAAGTTATTAGATGAGTAAGTTTATGAGCAGCAAGACTTTATACGACAAAATTTGGGATTCTCACCTTGTAAATCAGCGCGAGGATGGAACCACTTTGATATACATAGACCGCCATCTAATACATGAAGTGACGTCACCNCAGGCTTTTGAAGGTCTACGAATAGCTGGCAGGGTTCCCTGGCGTTCTGATGCCAACTTGGCTGTTCCAGATCATAACATTCCAACAACCACCAGTGAGAGACGCAGAGGGTTGTCCGGGATTAAAGACCCTGTTTCAAAAATCCAAGTTAAGGCGTTAGAAGATAATTGTAAGGATAACAATATCTTATCCCTTGAAATGAATGATATTAGGCAAGGTATTGTACATGTCATGGGCCCCGAGCAGGGGGCGACTTTGCCTGGTATGACAATAGTGTGTGGTGATTCTCACACTTCGACACATGGTGCTTTGGGAGCCCTCGCGCATGGCATTGGTACTTCAGAGGTTGAGCATGTATTAGCCACACAATGCCTGATGCAAAGAAAAATGAAAAATATGTTAGTTCGTGTTGATGGAGTGTTAAATAAAGGAGTCACGGCGAAAGACGTCGTACTGGCGGTTATTGGCGAAATCGGCACCGCAGGGGGAACTGGNTACACAATAGAGTTCGGAGGNNATGTAATCCAGNAACTTTCAATAGAGGGTCGCATGACCGTATGTAATATGGCCATCGAAGCCGGCGCGCGAGCAGGCCTCATTGCAGTTGATGAAAAGACTCTGGATTATGTCAAAGGGAGACCATTTGCCCCTAAAAATGAGCTGTGGGACCGTGCTGCAGAGGTTTGGAAGGAGCTCGTATCCGATCCAGATGCAATATTTGATAGGACCGTTGTAATTAACGGCGCGCAGATCGAGCCACAAGTGACATGGGGTACTTCGCCAGAAATGGTTTCACCTGTAACAGGTGCCATTCCTGACCCCGGCTCAGAGTCAGACCCGACCAAAAGAGGAAATTTTGAAGAAGCTCTTGAATATATGGGTTTGGAGGCTGGCACTCGGATTGAAAATATTCGGCTAGATTGCGTGTTTATAGGNTCCTGTACAAATTCTAGNATAGAAGACTTGAGAGAGGCTGCGCGAGTTGTGGAGAATAAAAAGGTCGCTGAAAACATTGAAATTGCGATGGTGGTGCCCGGGTCCGGATTGGTGAAAAAGCAAGCAGAGGAAGAGGGGCTTGATAAGATTTTTATTAATGCTGGTATTCAGTGGCGAGAGCCGGGTTGCTCGATGTGCCTAGCNATGAATGCTGACCAGCTNGGTGAGGGTAAGCATTGTGCTTCAACGTCTAATAGAAATTTTGAAGGTCGACAAGGCTTTGGTGGGCGAACCCATTTAGTTAGCCCAGCAATGGCCGCTGCAGCGGCGATTCATGGCCGGTTTGTAGATATTAGAAATATAATATAATTCAGAAGGTTANTGCAATAAAATGAGAAAATTTCTAGTNGAAGAAGGCTTGGTAATGCCATTAGACCGGGCTAATGTGGATACTGATTTTATTATTCCCAAACAATTTCTTAAGTCTATTAAGCGTTCCGGGTTTGGTGTTAACTTATTTGATGAGCANCGCTATCTCGACAAAGGGANGCCTGACGCGGATAACAGTAATAGGCCTGTGAATACGAGCTTTGTATTGAACCAGTCTCGCTACAAAGGATGCAGGATTCTCCTTGCCCGAAAGAATTTCGGGTGCGGTTCTTCCCGAGAGCATGCGCCTTGGGCTTTGGATGACTACGGGTTCAGGGTTATTCTTGCGCCAAGCTTNGCGGATATATTTTTTAATAACTGCTTTAAAAATGGCTTATTACCAATTGTTTTAGATGAGAATATNATAGAGGATCTCTTCCNTCAGGTGGAGTCGCGTTCAGGGTACTCATTAAACGTTGACCTAGAGAAACAATTGATNTCGAAGCCNGATGGGGAGTTAATACATTTCGAAGTTGATGAATTTAGAAAGAATTGTCTAATTAATGGCCTAGATGACATAGGGCTGACCCTAGATAGCAGAGAAGAGATTAAAAGCTTTGAAGATAGCTGGAAAATTTCAAGTCCTTGGTACTTCAGTNCTGAAACTAAGCGATAGTTACTGATTCNAGNATTCACATAGATTAGAGAAATATGAAGAAATATAACGTTGCGATTGTGGGAGCGACAGGTGCTGTCGGCGAGGTGATGCTGGAAATGCTGAGCGCCCGTGGTTTTCCNGTGAAGGAAGTTTACGTGCTGGCCAGCGAAAGAAGTGAGGGAAAGAAGGTTATGTTCGGTAGCAAGCCGCTTANTGTGACTAATTTAGCCTCATTCGATTTTAAAGATGCTGATATAGGGCTGTTTTCGGCGGGTGGTGATATTTCGGCTGAATATGCGCCCAAAGCCGCCTCCTCTAACTGTATAGTCATAGATAATACCTCGCATTTCCGATACGAAAATGATGTACCACTTATAATTCCAGAGGTAAATTNNTGTAAAATAGAGGATTATAAGAATCGAAATATTATTGCTAATCCAAATTGCTCCACCATACAGATGCTAGTCGCACTGAAACCGATATACGATGCNGTAGGGATTAAAAGAATNACTGTCTCTACCTANCAGGCCGTGTCGGGCTCTGGATCAGGTGCTGTGAANGANCTTGCAAAGCAAACTGCAGAGCTATTGAATGGNAGAAAGGCCGAGTGTGAGGTTTATCCTACGCAGATTGCNTTCAATGTGTTGCCGCATATTGATAAATTCTTAGACAATGGCTATACAAAAGAAGAAATGAAGATGAATTGGGAAACGGTTAAGATTTTTGGAGACGAGGACATTAAAGTGTCGGCAACTTGTGTCCGCGTTCCCGTTTTTTATGGGCACTCGGAAGCCATCCAAATAGAGACCTCTCAGCATATTAGCGTAGACGAAGCTAGAGAGTTACTTAGAAGCGCTAATGGAGTAACGATCATGGATGAAAGAAGAGATGGCGGCTACCCCACGGCGGTTCTGGAGGCAACAGGGGAAGACTCTGTTTTTGTCGGCAGGATTAGGCAGGACCTTTCCTTAAGTAATGGTTTGAGTTTGTGGGTCGTTTCAGACAATTTGAGGAAAGGTGCGGCTTTGAATTCGGTACAGATTGCTGAAGAATTGATAAAAAATTATATAAATTAGTTAGATATGCTGACTTTTTAAGAATAAATGTACACAGATTGACTGATTTAATATAGATTTTTCCGACTAAAAGATATTTAAGATAAGGGTCTTGCTGCAAAACTAATGAATATGTTGTCCAGAATATGTGTGATTCTCGTCTTACTGCTCCCTAACCTGTCTTTCGGTCCTGTGGCGTTTGCCCAAGCAGACACTCAGCAAATAACCGTTATGGTGCAGGGAGGTGACTCTTTATTAGATATCGCATTTGAAAACCGATTCGACGATCCCTCTGTTTCGATTCAACAAACTATGCTGGCAATTCAGCAGTTGAATCCAGATGCTTTTATAGGCGGAAATATAAACAGAATTATGGCAGGTAAGCGCTTACTGATGCCAGCTTTAGATCAGGTTAGAGCTATAAATCAAGCTAGCGCAATTCAACAGATTAGAATTCAAAATCAANNNTTTANNGAATANTCTTCAGGTANNACCTCAGAAAGTAGCGAGCTAGGGCAGTTAAGTGTATTGCGACCAGGAATAGTGCCCTCCAGAAACATTCCAGGATTAGAGCCGCTAGAGAGGCAAAATNCTGAGTTAGATCAACGTGTTACTGANTTAGAGGTCTTGTTGGCTTTAGCTTTAGAAGAGGAAGATCGCTACAGACTAAGTAGAGAAGACTTGAGTGTTCAACTCGCTGAGCTAGATGCTCAAATTGAAGCAGCGAAAGAAATTATTCGAATACAAGACTTGCAATTATCGCANTTAAGAGCCGATTTAGCTGACACGCAATTAGAGTCAANCGATCGTGCAATCCCTCTGTCCGAAGCCGGAATGCCTGAGGAAAAGGTGGCTGAATCAGAAAGTTACCCCCTGATGGAGCGTTTTGCGGGCTTTTTTGGATCTAATAGCCCCCTGGTTACCATTGCTGCTCCTCTTGCTCTGCTTCTTCTTGGTTGGTTGTTATGGTGGGATCGAAAGAACTATGCCTCTGCAAATTCCCAAGCCAGCTCGCCTGAGGAGGCTATAGCCGGGGAAATGCCGGAAATTTCCTCACTAGGTAGCCAATCAGAGNCAGCACTGGACGTTCAGGTTGATGCAGAGGATAACGCCGTTTATGGTGTCGCTAATTTTGATAATGATACATCAACGAACCAGAGCAATATTGAACGGGTAGGTGCAGATGGATCATCAAATGAGGAAAATGAGAAATTAGATTTTTCGGTTGGCGAAGAACAAAAAGATTTTGAAGATTTAGCATTCTTATCTGAAGAGGATAGGGTGGAATTGGACTCTCCTGGTGATATTGAGGAGGTTTTCCTTCTTGGAAGTGAAGAATCAGCGACCAAGCTAGAATTGGCTTATGCGTATCAGAAAATGGGAGACCTTGAGGGAGCTAAAGAGATTTTGGCGGAAGTAATTTTAGAGGGTAGCTCTGAACAGAAAATGGAAGCTGAGAAGTTACTTACCGCAATTGGCAATGCTAGCGAATAAATCTAAACGGGGTTACATATTGCCATTTTTTTCTGAAATAAACTGAAAAATGTATCGCTTTGCGCTTGGAGTCGAGTATGACGGTGCTGGTTATTGCGGATGGCAAAAACAGGTATCCATAAAACTAGAAACGGTTCAAGGCAAGCTTGAAGAGGCGTTAAGCCGAGTAGCTAACTACTCAATAAGAACTACTTGTGCTGGAAGAACAGATTCTGGTGTGCATGCTACAAACCAGGTCGTGCACTTCGATACTCCAGTTGATAGAGGTAATAAAGCCTGGNTTGTTGGAGTAAACAGCCTTCTACCACCTTCGATTCGTGTTACCTGGGTAAAGGCTGTNGATCAATCTTTTCATGCGAGATTTAGCGCTACCGCCCGCCGTTATAAATATCTGATTTATTGTCAAAGAGTAGAATCTGTCTTCCTGCGGAAAAAGGCGGTATGGATGAAGGAAGAGTTAGACTTAAAGTTAATGAACGATGCAACCGGAGTATTGTTAGGTGAGCACGATTTCTCAGGTTTTCGGGCTGCNGGTTGCCAGTCTCGNTCGTCTCGCAGATTTGTTATGGAGGCGAGTTGGTATAGGAGCCGAGAATTTACAGTCTTTGATGTAAAAGCCAACGCATTCNTATTGCATATGGTTCGTAATCTTGTNGGTGCTTTTCTCGATGTNGGCAATGGCGCAAAAGATGTTAACTGGATTTCAGAGGTGTTAGGTGGAAGANATCGATCTGCTGGNAGTGTGACTGCCCCGCCAGATGGGCTCTACTTGGTTGCCGTCGACTACCCAGATCTGCACATGCTTCCAACGGGCATGTCAACACCACTATTTTTGCCATAAGCATAGGCTCGATGGTGCAGTTTTGATAGAATAAGACGTTTTCAAGATAAAGCTAGTTTGCCTTGACCCAGCCCTGGATAAAAATTTGTGGTATCACGAAAAGTGAAGATGCTAGTTTTCTGGGGAAACTTGGTGTTGATGCAATCGGGTTGATATTTTATAGGCGTAGCCCGAGAGCAATTTCTTGCAAACAATTACCTGAAATACTAGAAAATCTCTCAGATTCAGTCAAAACCGTAGGCTTATTTGTCGATCCATCTAGGAGCGAGGTTAATGAGGTCTTAGATACTGGGCTGATTGATATTCTCCAATTTCATGGCAGCGAACCAGAGGGATTTTGTAGTTCGTTTGACAAGCCTTATATGAAGGCGATTCATGTGAAAGATAAAATGCCGCAAGCAGAAGTTCTNGANNAATACTCGAGTGCAAAATTTCTTCTTTTGGATACTTACAATGAAAAAGAGTCAGGTGGAACAGGGGAAAAGTTTGATTGGTCGATTGCGAAGAGGATCATAGAAGGAACTGATCAGCGGGTTGTGCTAGCTGGCGGACTCAATCCAGCCAACATAGAAGATGCTGTTAGGTCTATTAACCCCTTTGGGGTTGATGTTAGCAGNGGGGTTGAGTTATCACCAGGTCAAAAAGATCTGAAAAAAGTGTGGCGATTTGTTAGAGAGGCGAGAAGTGTTAGAAGCTGAGAAGAAGAAACTAGAAGGCCCTGATTCGAAAGGTCATTTTGGACCCTATGGGGGTGTTTTCGTAGGAGAGACGCTAATTGCGGCAGTCGAGGAGTTGAATGATGTTTATCAGAAGCTGTCAAAAAGTGATAGCTTTTGGCAAGAATTTCATCATGAGCTCAATCATTATGTTGGTCGACCGTCGCCGTTATATTTTGCGGAGCGTTTAACCAACCATTGCGGTGGTGCGAAAATTTATTTAAAACGCGAAGACTTAAACCATACTGGTGCGCACAAAGTCAACAACACTATAGGGCAAGCACTTCTTGCTAAGCATATGGGGAAGCCTCGTATAATTGCGGAGACAGGAGCAGGACAACACGGAGTTGCTAGTGCGACAGTCGCAGCGAGGTTGGGGCTGGAATGTCATGTCTATATGGGTGCGGAAGATATAGTTAGGCAAGCCCCAAATGTCTATCGTATGAAACTACTAGGGGCTAATGTTGTTTCTGTTGAATCCGGCTCTCGGACCCTAAAGGACGCTCTAAATGAAGCTTTGAGAGATTGGGCTACAAACGTTGATAATACTTATTACATAATTGGCACGGTAGCAGGTCCGCACCCTTATCCACAATTAGTAAGGGACTTTCAAAGTATCATTGGTCGAGAAGCTAAAAGTCAGTCTAAAGCACAAATAGGGAGATTGCCCGANGCTCTTGTTGCCTGCGTAGGGGGAGGCTCAAACGCTATTGGTCTGTTCCACCCATTTCTTAATGATGTTGATGTTGATATGTATGGTGTCGAAGCTGGGGGGAAAGGTTTAAATACCGGAAAACACGCAGCGCCGTTGAGCGACGGTAANCCGGGTGTATTGCATGGAAATCGCACTTATTTGATGACAGATGCAGATGGTCAAATCTCCGAGACACATTCCATATCGGCTGGCTTAGACTATCCTGGAGTTGGGCCAGAACATGCTTGGTTAAAAGACTTAAACAGAGTCAATTACGTAGCGGCAAACGATGTGGAGGCGATGGAGGCCTTTCATCTTCTAACCCAGTTAGAAGGTATCATCCCCGCATTGGAAAGTAGTCACGCAGTGGCATACGCGATGAAATTGGCCGCTGGGTTGGATGAATCAAAAACGGTGTTAGTGAATCTCTCAGGAAGAGGGGATAAAGACATTGAAACAGTTGCAAAGATTGAAGGTATCGAGCTCTAGNTTCTTATGAGCCGAATAGCCCATATAACCAAAATGGCTCGCGAAAGAGGGCGCAAGCTTTTAATTCCTTATTTAGTAGCCGGTGATCCAAGCTTACAGGTCACGNTAGATTTAATGCACTCCTTGGTAGAAAGTGGCGCGGATNTTATCGAATTGGGCATCCCCTTTAGTGATCCATCTTCAGATGGACCGGTCATTCAGCGAAGTATTGAAAGATCTTTGGGAAACGGAACAAGCCTTCGTGATGCTTTTAACGTAGTTGCTGAATTTAGAAAATCAGATCAAGCTACACCCATAGTTTTGATGGGGTATCTAAACCCTGTCGAGATACTGGGCGCAGATGTGTTTGTTAAGAAGTCACTCGAAGTAGGTGTCGATGGGGTTTTGTTGGTTGACATGCCCCCTGCGGAAGCAGAGACCATTCATAAGAAGTTAACAGAAGCAGAGATTGATACAATTTTTCTTGTTGCACCAACCACTAGTGAAAACCGAGTTAAATCGATTGTTGAGCTTACCAGTGGGTATGTTTATTACGTTTCGTTAAAGGGCGTAACAGGGGCTTCAATATCAGATACCCATTCAGTGCAACGAAACGTTGATGCTCTAAGGAAGATGACTGATCTGCCTGTAGTTGTTGGTTTTGGTGTAAAAGACGAACAGAGTGCTAAAAATATGTCGGGTGTTTCAGACGGCGTTATTGTTGGAACTGCTTTAGTTAAAAACATAGAGTCCTTAAATCATTCAACAAAGGTGAATTATCAGGACATAGCTAGGTGCACCTTAATCATAAAAAATATCAGAAATCAGCTTGATAGTGAATTTAATGATGCTCGTAAGGAGTCGGAGTGAGCTGGCTAGATAAACTTCTTCCTTCCATCTCTAAAACTGAAAGTAAAAGGAAAAAGCGTGGAACGATCCCGAAAGGGGTTTGGAGTCAGTGTCCAAATTGTGAGGCAACTCTATATCACGAGACGCTTACAAAGAATGCTGATGTTTGNCCTAAATGTGGCCATCACCTTCGGATTTCTGCGAGACGGCGAATCGAATTATTTCTTGATGCAGGGGTTCAGGAAGAATTGGGAGCGGACCTAGAACCAAAGGATATTCTCAAGTTCAAAGATTTAAAGCGATATCGAGATCGTTTGCAGGCGGCTCAAAAAGAAACTGGCGAGAACGATGCGCTGGTAGTAATGCAAGGTGAACTGAAAGGACTTAAAGTAGTTGTGGCTGCATTTGAGTTTGGATTTATCGGCGGGTCCATGGGTGCGGTTGTTGGTGAAAAATTTGTTCAAGGTGTAAACAGTTGTATTCGGCAGAGGGCGCCGTTGATTTGTTTTTCTACGAGTGGAGGAGCCAGAATGCAAGAAGCGCTGATTTCACTAATGCAAATGGCGAAGACCGCTGCTTCTCTAGAAGAGCTAAATCGACATGCTTTGCCCTACATATCTGTACTTGTTGATCCTGTATATGGGGGAGTGTCTGCTAGTTTGGCCATGCTGGGCGATATCAACATAGCAGAGCCTAATGCCTTAGTCGGATTTACGGGGCCTGATGTGATTAAGCAAACGGTCCGAGAGAGCCTTCCCGAGGGTTTTCAGCGCAGCGAATTTTTGTTGGAACATGGTGCAATCGATATGATAGTGGACCGTCGGGATATGCGAGATAAAATTACATCCATTTTAGAGAAACTACTTCCCGCGCAATCCGCTGAAACCTAATGCGCTCTATACCCTCAAATCAAAACGAGCTCTCGTGGTGGCTTTCCTATATAGATTCTATTAGCGCAAGGGAAGTTGAACTAGGCCTTGATAGGGTGGGGCAAGTGGCGGAGAAACTTGGGATACAGACATTAGCAAAAAACACTATAGTGGTTGCAGGTACAAACGGTAAGGGGTCTTGCATAGCTGTAATGGAATCCATACTCAAGCGTGTGGGGTGTAATGTAGGAACCTATACTTCACCTCACATTGCAAGATTTTCAGAAAGAATCAAGTTGAATGGAATCGAGGTTGAAGAGAGGCAGTTGTGTACGGTATTTAAGTTAGTAGATGATACTAGGGGAGATGTAAAGCTTACTTATTTCGAGTTTTCAACCTTGGTCGCATTCGTAATTTTCGCTCAAAGCCAGTTAGATTTTGCTTTACTTGAGGTTGGCTTGGGGGGACGACTTGATGCGGTGAATATAATCGATGCAGATGTGTCGATCATTACTTCCATTGATCTCGATCACCAGGATTGGTTAGGNGACGATAGGGAGTCGATCGGACGGGAAAAGGCGGGAATAATTAGAAAAAATAAACCACTTGTTTACGGAGATAAGAACCCGACGTCTTCAGTTCTTGGTCTAGCGAAGTCCAACAAGTCTCGGGTATATCTAGCTGGGAGGGATTTTTTTTGGAACGAGAGCCGAAATACTTCCACTTTTACTTGGTTTGGAGGGTTTGAATCAAAGNAAACCGTGTTTGAAAAATTACCATTGCCAAATTTATCACTTGGCAATGTATCGTTAGCTATACAAGCACTATATCTGATGAATGTGGGGTTTGATCGAAATACTCTAAAATTTGCCTTAAATGGACTCTATCTCCCGGGCCGCTTTGACAAGTGTGTCGACAAGATAACTGGCGTTAATGTTATTTTAGATGTGGCCCACAACACAGCAGCGGCAGCTATGTTAGGAAGTAATCTCCGAAAGGAGCTTCTAGTTAATTCCTGTATCAAACAAATTGCTGTAGTGATTGGGGTTATGGCAGATAAAGATGTTAGTGGGATTACTTCTGAGTTAATAAATTTTACTGACAATTGGTATATTTCAGACTTGGATAGTTCGAGGTCAATGCCAGCAAAGAAGGTGGCTGCTAGTATTGATATCGATGATCAAACAAGGATAGTAAAGAGTGGATCATTGGTGGATGGTTATAAGAGGGCTTGTTCAGATCTGTCAAACTATCAGCGAGAGAATCCTGGTCATAAAGGGTTGGTTGTTGTTACCGGTTCATTTTTGTGTGTGGCAGCTGTTCAAGCGTTAACAATACACTAGAGAGGGGCAATGAAATTTGCTCAGAGTGATTGCTGGCGTTTAGTTTACTCTTCGATGGAGACATAATCTTTTGGCATATGATAAGAAGCAACGTGTCGTTGGAACATTGGTTCTAATACTTTTAATGAGTATTCTATTTCCGGTAGTTTTTGATGGGAGCGAAGACTTTAAAGCACAGCTGGAGTCAAGAATTCCTTTAGAGCCGATTATTGCNATTTTACCTGAGCCCTCNCANGTTAGGCCTGNAATTNTTGCNGACTCGGTGGTGGGNTCGCTAAATGACGAGATAATTGATGANGTCGTGGAGANNGNANATAATGNCTCNGAAATTATGNATATAGAATGAAAAGCTAACTCCCCAGTTGANTNAGATTGGACTGCCAGAAGGTTGGAGTATTAGGTTGGGCTCTTTCGCGCAACAAGAAAACGCAACTAGCTTAATAGAGAGGCTACGAGCTGCTGACTATAAAGCATATACGCGAAACATTTCGAATTCCGCTGGAGAGCTAACCAGCGTGCTTGTTGGCCCCTGGATTGATAGGGCAAGCGCCGAAAAATATCTTATAGAATTAGAGGATCAATTTAGATTAGCGGGAGATATTGTTAGCTATGAGATTGATAACTTCTAGGGCAATTCTTAGTTTAAAATTATGAACTGGTTAGACACTACAATCATAATTATAACAGGCCTTTCTTGCATCTTTGGGCTCTGGCGAGGACTTGTTAGAGAAGTCCTTTCATTGGTTACTTGGATTCTCGCATTATTGGTGGCTAGGTCATATAGTGAAGTTCTCGCTGATTTCCTTTTTATGTCTATTGACAATGTGACGATGCGATACGTGACAGCTTTTGCGTTGCTATTCATAGCTGTAATGATGCTGGGTACCTTTCTAAATTTTCTAATGTCAAAACTCCTTATTTTCACTGGATTAAAATTAATAGACCGAGTTTTAGGTGGTCTTTTTGGTATCGCCCGCGGTATGCTTATAGTTTTGGTAGGGTTATTTTTTTCCAGCTTTTTTTTGTCACAAGGGGACTATTGGCAGCAGTCAAGATTGATACCTTATGGGCAAAATATGATCGATATTTCGCGTGGCTTCATAGAAGATGCTGGCGGTATGGACTTGCCGCAGTTTCAAACACAGACAGACATTTAAATCGGAGAATTTATGTGCGGATTGGTTGGGGTCGTTACTAAGAATGACGTTGGTGTTTGTTTGTACGATACACTAACCGTCTTACAACACCGTGGGCAGGACGCTGCAGGGATAATGACTAGTGATAATGGGAATTTGAATCTGCGAAAAGATAATGGCCTCGTAAAAGATGTATTTAGAACACGGCACATGCGGAGGCTAACTGGGCAGATGGGAATTGGGCATGTGCGATACCCAACTGCAGGAAGCTCAAGTCCGGCGTTAGCTCAGCCTTTTTATGTAAATTCTCCGTACGGCTTATCTTTGGCTCATAATGGAAACCTCACAAACACAACTGAGTTAAGTAGGGATTTGTTTACGGAAGATCTTAGGCATATCAATACCAACTCTGACTCCGAGGTGCTACTTAACATATTTGCACACGAGTTACAGCAGCAGCAACAGCAGCAAATAGAGCCAACGCCAGAGCATTTATTTTCGGCCCTATCTAGAGTATACGAGCGCTGTCGTGGAGGGTTTGCGGCGGTTATTATGGTTACTGGCTTTGGAATTTTGGGATTTAGGGATAAGCATGGGATTCGCCCTTTAGTTTTTGGGAGTAGAAAAACTGAGAAAGGAAAAGAGTATATGATCGCATCTGAGAGTGTTGCGCTTGACTCTCAAGGGTTTACGGTTGAAAGGGATGTTGCTCCTGGTGAAGGGGTATATATTGATGTGGCGAATAACCTTTTCACAAAGCAGTGCACTCAAGCTGGCAAGCATACACCATGCATTTTTGAGCATGTTTATTTCGCTCGTCCAGATTCCTTAATGGATAGTATTTCGGTTTATAAAGCTCGACTTCGGATGGGTGAAAAGTTAGCTGATAAATTGATAAATGAAAGGCCGAATCATGATATTGATGTGGTGATTCCAATTCCTGACACAAGTCGCCCGTCCGCGTTAGAACTAGCTAACCGGCTGGGAATAAAGTTCAGGGAGGGGTTTGTGAAAAATAGATACATTGGCAGAACTTTTATCATGCCCGGGCAAAGTATCCGAAAAAAATCGGTTCGACAGAAGCTGAATGCGATAGAACTAGAATTTAAGGATAAGAATGTTCTGCTCGTTGATGACTCGATCGTTAGGGGAACTACCTGCAAGCAAATAATTCAAATGGCTAGGGATGCAGGCGCTAGAAAGGTATATTTTGCCTCAGCGGCGCCTGGGGTTAGATTTCCTAATGTTTATGGAATAGATATGCCCGCCGCAAATGAGCTAATTGCAGCAGGGAGGAGTGATACAGAGGTACAAGANCTAATCGGGGCAGATTGGTTAATTTATCAAAACTTAGNGGATTTGATTGAGGCTGCGACCGATGGAAATCCAAGCATACCTNACTATGAATGTTCCGTTTTNGATGGAGANTATGTGACGGGTGATGTTGATGAGATCTATTTAAAGAGGTTGGAAAATCTTCGCAGCGATGGAGCGAAATCAGCAAAAAAACGGAACGGCCACGCTAAACAGCAGAACTTGGTGTCTGATCTTCAAACTGAGAGTTAGCATTAATAATAGTCTTAAATTGTNTCTCTTGGTTAGGGTNGCTTAAAAAACCTCTGTAGAAGGGCTCTTTGATCCCCTTGCANTTCAATACGATTGCGGGATTTAGTTGACCCGCCTACACCGCAATATTTTTTTAGATTTGANGCCATATTCTTNAAGGTTTGCTCGTCTAAATCTAAGCCAGATATTATGGTTACCCCAGAACCCTTTCTCCCTTTTGTCTCAAAGTGAATCTCTAAAGTATTATCTTCTTGATTATCGGGGTGTAGGCTTTTGCAGTTACACTTATGTAAACGTTTGCCACATTGGTTGCATATGTTTTTGCTGTCTGTACGATATACTAATCGGGAGTTATAACTCATACAGCCTTATAGAGTGGGGGCAACGAGTATTTTTTTGTTATCTTTGCGAGTTTATTTTCCCTAATACGAAGTCTACGTAAAGTCGCAACAGCCCTGATTAAATCCTTGTTTGAAAATTCGGAAGTGTATTCTGAAGTTTTGTTATGAAAATATAGTTCATCCTGAAGTTCGATTATATATGGATGGATATCACTCCATTCTAATTGTTGAAGAATGCTTTCTATAGTTTTTACACCGTGGTGCGGGACATAATGATTGCACCATACAATAAGGTTTTGTTTGATTTTGTTTAAATCTCTTTTATTACATGCCTTCCTCAACTGATTGAAGGCAATACTTTCGTTTCTTTCAGCAGAATATTTATCCTTGACCATTTCTTTAAGAGCGATGAGGTAAGCTGCCAACTCTTTCTTATTTGGCTTTAGTAAAAGTTTATAAAGGCTAAAAACAACTATAAGTAACGATAGTGCCATTACGTAGGCAAGCCAAGATGCTCCAATCTCTATAAATTCTTGTTCTTCTTGCGCATCTATCATTTCTTGGTCAACTGTTGGCGTTTCTGCTAATAACTCTTCTATACTAATTGAAGTTTCCTCCGACAGCTCGGAAGGGACATCGCCCTCGATTGTCGCGACTTGTATTGTGGTTGCAGGTATAACGGCGGTTTTCATTACATCACTCGTTACATCCCACCATGGAATTGATATTTCGGGTATTTCAATAGCGCCGGCAACCACTGGTACTAAGGTTGATGTTTCAACGCGGGTGCCAACTATACTGCCATCAACATACGTTCTATCTATGCTCGCTGGGTCTGGGTACACATTCATGCCACTAACTGCCTCTGGCCCAAATGGCGGAAGAACAGCCCCGTCTAGTCCGTCTGCGACCAGTGTGATAGTCCGTACTAAGGAATCTCCAACCTTTAAATCGTTTAGTCCTGCACTCCACTCTTCACTGATGGAAAGATTAGTTACAGGGAGCCAGTTATCGAGGTCTTCTGCCCCGGCTGGCCTCTCGTTGACGTCGATGGTGATTCCTTCAATAAATGCCGTTACTCTTCTGGTGTTTAAATTCCTAAATACGAAGTTACTTGAGCCGTCGGTAACCTCTCCTCTAAATAAAATATCGGGGATTTCGAGAGGGCCGCTTCGTTGAGGGAAGATCACATAGCGTTTTTCATACACACCATAGCGCACTCCATCGACTATTTGTTCATATTGATTAGGAGACCCAATCAATTGAATCACAGTATCGTCCATTTCCAGCTCTGTAAATTGGGGATTCCGAATTCCGTTAATTGTATAATTAAGCTTGACCGTGAATAATAATTGCTCCTGGACGTATAGCGTATCTTTGTTCACCTCTATTTCCAAAAATAGCTCATCGTTATCTTGGTTTGACCTCGGTCCTTCATTCAGTACTGAGATCAAAATAGGGTCAGTTCTAAGATTGCTAATTTCGATTGAAGGGATAGTAATTTCACCCTCGTTTAGAGGAAATAAAGTTACGATATAATCAGTCCAGGACTCTACTTGGCCATTAACACTTCTCACTTGGCTTGAGGTACGAGTGCCAAGAACATCAAAATCGCTTGTTAAGGGCGTTAAATCGAGTTGCATGCCTTGGCGTTGCTCATATATTCGTATGGTGTAAGTGAGTGTTTCTCCTCGAGCGAGTTCAGAACGATCTACGGAGACCTCGAGATCTTGCGCGTAAAGAGTAGAGGTAGGCATAAAGGCTAGAAGTGCTAGTATGCATATACCCTTAGCTACTAGATTCACCAGATTTGCCCCCCGTTTTGAATGCTATTCGCGGTGCCATTGAGTTGCCGTTGTCGATATTGATATCTGAATTTTCTCCTCAACAATTCGCCTGGGTCATCTTCGATTCTGCGAAGCCACTGCTCTAATGCTTGCTGGTCTTCAAATTCTTCGTTACTCGACTCGCTGGGCGTATTTTGCTCACTATTAGACTCAGAGCTCTCTTGTTCTTCAGGGGCCTCGTTTTGCTGCTCGTTTTGTTGCTGTTCTTCATTCCCTTCTTGGCTTTCTTGATCCTGATTCTCGCTATTTTGATTTTGTTCCTGTGATTCGCTTTGAGAATTCTGCTCTGACTGATTCTCTTGGTTTTCCCCTTCCTGATTCTCGCCTTGTTCTGACTCTTGTTCTTCTAGAAGCCTTTCAACAACTTCTTTGTTAAAGATAGCATCTGAATGTTCCGGGTCTCTTGCAATGGCGATATCGTATGCCGCTATGGCTTCCGGTAAATTCCCAGCTAAAGCAAGAGCATTGCCACGGTTGTAATGCCCATCCGGGGTATCACTCGTGCTGAAGGATGCGACTGCGTTTTCATAGTTCTTAGCCCTGTAATTCGCCGCTCCTCTCCANCCAGCTTCCTCAAAAAGCCCGGCNGCGAGCTCATGGTTCTCATTTGCGTAAGCTTCAGCTGCCTGTTGATCTTTTGTTTTCCAGAGGTCTCTCCATTCNAACGCAACGGCTTGTTTGGCCGGAATAGAGAAGTTAATGACAATTATTGCTGTAGCTGTAAACAACCAACCCCTGCGAAAACTTAGAGCGCATAAGGGAAGGACAAGGAGTAACAAGAATGGGCCTGCTTCATTCCAAACGTCAAATTCTTCTTCAACTTCTGTCAGTTCTTCATCATTCAATAGCGGNTTTTCAGTAAGNANATANGCTANATCAGCGTCCGATANTTGAATGTCATGGTAGCGGCCNTTTACGCGATTAGCGAGAGATTGCAAGACGTTTTTGTTAAGTGTGGGGATTACCATGGCCCCAGTTTCATCGGTCAGGAAACTACCATCACTGGTGCGAATCGGAGCGCCTTCCTCTGTCCCAATCCCTAAAACTAGAAGTTCATAATTGGTATCTTGCACTTGTTCGGTAATCAATTGCTCTTGGTCAAAGCCGCTAATTCCATCTGTCATTAATAAAATTCTGCCATCCGTAGATTCAACATCGTCAAGAAGACTAATCGCCATATCAATTGCGGGAATTGGGTCACTACCAAATAATGGCATAATGTTTGGACTTAGGGACGGAACCAGCGCGTCAATAGTCACAACATCGTCGGTCAAAGGCGTTACTGTATGCGCATCTCCNGCATAAACAACTAGCGCTGTCTGACCTTCCTCTCGCAGCGCTAAGATATCTCTCANTTTACGTTTCGCCAAATCGAGACGAGATGGATTATGATCTGGAGCAAACATAGATAGTGATAGATCCATTACTATGACGATAGCATCTTCCCGTTTCTGAACAGGCTGAGGAAGTTGTTCCCAGACGGGACCAGCCATAGCTACTGTTGAAACTATCCAAGCAAGGAGTAACAAAAGAAGAGGGGTTCGTTGAGCAGCGTTTTTGCTTCTATCTAAAAGAAAGGGTAATAAGTTTTTGTCAATTGCTTTGTCCCAGGCAGTGATATTGCTGTTTACTCGCCACATGGCTACAACAAAAATTATGGCGGGAATTATCGCGACAAGCCAAGCTGGTCTGAGGAAATGAAAGTCTTGAATGATATTTGCAGGTATTAGTATCTCCATCAAGCGTTACCGCTCGGTGCAGACAATTCTTCGTTGTCACTTAGTTCATCTAGATTTTTTCTTCTATTCACGCCAAAAAGCGCAAGCCATGGAATTGATACCAAAGCCAGAATGAAACTTATGATTATTCCTATGCCCAAGGGCCAATAAAAAAGAACTCGAGTGGGTCGATAAGTTTGTTCGTCTTGCTCTATTGTTTCAAGTAGATCTAGTTCCTCATAAATGTCCACTAAATCATTAACGTCTCGAGCGCGGAAATAACGGCCACCAGTTGATTCTGCTATCTGCGTTAAGACTGCCTCATCCAATTCAGCTGATGGATTTATAGCCCTTGCGCCAAAAAATGTACGCTGGACCACCTGATCGGCTCCTATGCCGATAGTGTATATTTTTATACTCTCTTGCTGTGCTAATTGCCCTGCTTGCTCGGGAGAGACGGCACCTGCGTTGTTTACACCGTCTGTTAAGAGAACTAAGACGCGGCTATTTTCTGGCCGAGATCTTAGGTGAATTACGCTAAGTCCTATTGCGTCGCCAATTGCAGTCGCTGATTCTTCTATTATTCCTATTTCGGCTTCTTCCAATAATTGGCCAACAGTTTCCCGATCGAAAGTTAAAGGCGCCTGGATATACGCGTGCGCGGCAAATAAAATGAGCCCCAATCGATCGCCTTCTCGGCGTTCGACAAAGTCACCCACTACAGCCTTGACAACATCGATTCTGGATGCCTGACGATTGCCGACGACCATGTCTTGAGCTTCCATACTTCCGGAAATATCGACGGATAACATTAAATCGCGACCGGTGGAGGGTAGTTGGACAGGTTCGCCGAGCCATTGTGGTCTGCTTGCAGCGAGAACTAGCAAAATCCAAATGAGGGTGCACAATATTAAGTTTAGCAGTCGACCACTGGTAAGATTTTCATTTTCGGATTGTAATCGGCTGAGCACACTGAAAAAGGGAACATAGAGAGCTGCTTCCTGCCTAGGAGCGCGAGAAAGTACTCGGTATATTAATAGAGGTAAAGGTAGAATTAGAAAGACCCACGGCCAAGTAAATTCTAGCATCAGTTAGTTATCTCTTGTGCAGTTGGCTTAGGGTTTTTGACATTTAGGTAAAGACTGCTGATCCATGCATGCCCTAGCTCGTTTAATTCATTCACATCAAACTCGCATTCAGTTTGAAATCTTCCGAAGCCCAAGGCTTTGGCTATCTCACCACTTAATAGGTTAGAGTCGCCTTTTTCCTTAATAAAATCAACCCATTCGCTACCTCCAAGGCTTGCTACCTTTGACTGCGGATAATGGACGAGTGCGACTCTGCGGAGGACAGAATTTACCTCATTCACGTAGCGCAATTTTGATTCGCTAATTTTATCCCCCGTGGCCGCAGAGAAATTCTCATAGCAGTTATCAAGTTCAGCCAATGCGGCCTTGGCTACTCTTTGGAGATGCCTGCGCGCTAGATAGCTTTTAAGCAGATAAATAACGCCTATTACGACGAGGATACTTAAGATCCACCAACCAGGAGCCGGAGGCCAGTAGCTGATTTCAGTTGGCAGATGGATGTCCGCAAGCTGTTCTAGTAGCTCTTCGCTATCCATTTTCTGATTTGCTCCACTACGAGTTCATTTGTTCGCATTTTTAACAGTTGAATTTGCAGTTTATCTAATTCAGAGCGAATAGTTTCCATGCGCTCGATAAAGAGGTCGCGATACTTGATTCGAGCTTTACTGTTATGCGTGTTCAGTGATCCTTTCTTGCTTCCGTCCGTAATACTGTAAATTCCCGGTGTAGGAAGAGATTCTTCGAGGATATCGTAGACTAAACAGCAAATCACATTATTATGCCTTGAGAGTTGATTAAGATACTGTAAGGCTTTGTCATCCAACGTCATGAAATCAGATATCACATATAGAGTGCTGCCGGGTTTGGTAATGCGTCTTATCTGGCCTAAAGCATGCGCCAGCCCGGGCTTGAAGTCTTGGACGAGGGGTAATTGATCTTCTGTGTTTTTCGTCTCCGGAAGTCTCTGATTATATTCGTAAATTTGATTTAGTAGATGTAGGGCTGAGCGCCGACTACGCTTGGGCCTTACCAGGCTTGAATCAGTGTCAGAAAATACTAATCCGCCAACTCTATCTCCATTATCGATAGCTAACCAACACAGCACTGCAGCTGCCTGAGCCGCGATAACCGACTTAAACGCAATCTGGCTGCCAAAATACATGTTCTGAGTTTGGTCTACAGCGATAATTACAGGCCTTTCACGCTCCTCTCTAAATACTTTTGTGAATGGACGGCTTGTGCGCGCTGTGACACGCCAGTCTATCAGCCTTATGTCGTCGCCGGGCTGATAAGGTCTAAACTCTTCAAAATCAATCCCGCGGCCTCGCATCTTTGACAAATGCAAGCCGGATATTCCAGCAATAGATCTATTGTGAGCTAAATACTCTAGAGTTTTGGCTGCATATCTTTGTAACAACATTTGTTGCAGGGTTATGACAGCTCCGCTACTTTGATAGCGCGCATGATGGGGGTCTAGTTGTGATTTCGCAGACATTACGCTAAACCTGCGCCGCTAGGCCGATGGGACTCTTTCGCGAATGGTCTCAAGAACTTTGTCTGGTGTTATTCCGCTAGCTTCTGCTTCAAAACTGAGAAGAATTCGATGTCTAAGGGCATCAAAAAGGATTTCCTGGACATCGTCAGGGCTCACAAAGTCTCGCCCTTGTATCCATGAAAATGCCCTAGCGCAGCGATCTAGAGAAATAGTGCCCCGTGGGCTAGCGCCATACTCTAACCAAGAGGCAAGATCTTCGCCATAAAGTTCCGGTTGCCGGGTTGCCATAATTAGCTGTATCAAGTATTCCTCAACTTCTGGAGCCATGTGCATTGCCAGTATTTCTTGTCTAGCTTGGAATAAGTCTTCTTGAGAAATTATGTTTGGAGGATCCTGTATCTTGTTCTGCGCCTCGTCTCGAACAAGGTGGAGAATATCTCTTTCGGCGTCTATAGCCGGATAGTCAATAGTTACATGCATCAGAAATCGATCTAGTTGAGCCTCGGGCAGGGGGTAGGTTCCTTCTTGCTCTATCGGGTTCTGAGTGGCCATAACTAAAAACAACGGTGGAAGCTCGAAAGATTCGCGCCCTACGCTGACTTGACGCTCGCCCATCGCTTCCAGCAACGCCGATTGAACCTTGGCGGGAGCCCTGTTGATTTCGTCAGCTAATACAAGGTTGTGGAAGATGGGTCCCTGTTGAAAACGAAAGGAGCCGTCTTCTGGTCGAAAGACCTCTGTGCCAGTGATATCACTAGGTAAAAGATCTGGCGTAAATTGAATACGGTGAAAGTCTCCCTCTACTGCGCGCGAGAGGTCTTTTATAGCCTTAGTCTTGGCCAGACCGGGGGCACCTTCCACCAGGAGGTGGCCGTCAGCCAATAATGCAATTAATAAGCGGTCTAGTAAGCGCTCTTGCCCGATAATTTGCTGTGATAACCAGCTTTTGAGTTCTGTGATTATTCCATGGTGACTCATATTTAGAATTCTCTTCTGTCAAGGGAGCGCTAAACGCAAACTCAGGGATTGTAAACGTTTTATCATGTATGTCTAGGCGCAGTTTGTATCGGAGTGTATCTTGTTAATACTGCTTCNTCAGGCAGGTTTCNTTATGTGATTAATATAAGAANTGGTGAGATATTTGGCAGAGAATTACGCTCAGGTTAATCTTTTCATTAAAAGTTGGTATTAGATTTCTAGACTATCGGGAAGGTTGAATCGTGTGATTTAGATGAAATCTTAAAGTTGGGCTATTGATGTCGAGCNTTATCCCTGACACTCTGTGCAAGTATGAAAGGGATAAAACTTTTTTCGAGCCCGGGGTGTCATCTTTGTGAACTTGGGGAAGAAATCTTATTTAGGGTTCAGAATACCTACAAATTTCAAATAGAGATCGTTGACATATCTACTAGTGAGGAGTTAGTGGAAAAGTACGGTATTATGATCCCTGTGCTGTTAAATACAGAAAACGGAACTCACTTATATTGGCCGTTTAACGCTGAAGAGATTATTTCTTTGCTGAACATTTGATAGGGGGTGTTATGTTTTCAATTGGTAAATTAAAGAGTTTTACAGCATTCCGTGAGGTGACGTGTGCAATTTCATTAACTTCATTTAACGTATGTTCGGCGATTGTTTTTGCAACTTCCGGAAGATGTCTCGGTTCATTCCGCCNGGATTTTGGTTTTGGNTTTATTGTCCTTGGNAGCAGGTAGGGAGAGTCAGTCTCGATTAATAGTCTATCGCTTGGAATATGTTTCACGATGCTTTGCAGNTCTGTGCCTCGGCGCTCATCACAAATCCAACCGGTGATTCCTATATACATGTCGAGGTCTAGATATTCAGATAATGCGTTTTCGTTGCCTGTGAAGCAGTGGACTACCCCACCCGTGACTTTGTGGCGGTACTTCTTCAGTAAATTAAGAAAATCTGAATGGGCTTCTCTTTGATGAAGGAAAAGTGGAAGGTTTACACATGTTGCTAATTCAAGATGTTGTTCGAAAACCTTAAGTTGTGCTTTCTTAGAGGAAAAATTTCTATTGTAATCTAANCCGGTTTCACCGATGGCAACGACACTNTCNTGNTTTAATAATTCGATGGCGGATTCAAAGGCAGCATCATCAACATTGNTCGCATTATGAGGGTGGAAGCCAACCGTAGAGCTGAGAAATGATGAGTACTTTTTTGTTAATTTGATTGCATTTAGATTAGTCTGCAAATCGGTCCCGGTAAGTATTACATGAATTACACCTTCTTTTCTCGCGTCTTCCAGGATTGCTGTTAGATCACTACTGAATGATTCATGAGTGAGATTTGCACCAATATCAATAAACTTCATTTTTTTGAGAAAGTAAGTAGCCAAAATTAACTGTATTAATAAGGTGTGATTTCAGCACATTTAGTGTCGTCTGGCTATTATGGGTGAGATATCCGATAATAGTTGCGAGGATTTTTGATAGTTTGGGAAGATGAACTTGGGTGAAGAAGTCAGTAAGAAGAACCTCGATTGGGGCGATCTAGGTTTTGACTATATAAAGACCGATTTTCGTTATAGCGCTCTGTATGAAAATGGAGAGTGGTCTGCTGGATCGCTCATTAGTGATGAGCAGATTGTTATCCATGAGGGCGCGCCCTCTCTTCATTACGCACAGCAATGTTTCGAAGGCATGAAAGCGCAGACGACCGCCGATGGAAGTGTTTGTCTTTTTAGGCCGGCTTTAAATTGGGAGAGAATGAACGCGACGGCTCCTAGACTCTTAATACCACCGGTTCCTGAAGAGCTATTCTTAAATGCAATTGAGGAAACTATTCGAGCAAACTACCCATGGATTCCCCCTTACGGCTCGGGAGCCGCGTTGTATGTTCGACCTATGCTTATAGGGGTCGGTGAAAATTTAGGGCTAAAGCCGGCTGAGAAATATGAATTTCGAGTATTCGTATCCCCTGTTGGACCTTACTATAAGAATTCTGGCATGGCGGTTATAAGTCTAGCTGTGTCTAAATTCGATCGGGCCGCCCCAAATGGCACTGGGAAATATAAAGCTGGGGCAAACTATGCTGGAGGTCTTCTTGCTACTTTGAATGCTCAGGATTTAGGCGCTAATGAAGCTCTGTACTTAGATTCTGCGCAAAATAGATACATTGATGAAGCTGGTTCAGCAAACATTGTAATTTTTACAAAGGATCAAAAACTTATAACACCATCTTCTGAGGCCATCCTGCCAAGTATCACGCGTCGTTCAGTCATGGAATTGGCAGAAAGCGAGTTAAGCCTTTCGACGGAGGCGCGACCGATCGAACTTCGCGCTGAATTTGCAAATTTCCAAGAGATGGCAGCCTGCGGAACCGCAGCTGTTATTGCGCCTGTGGGCAAGGTTTGGTTTGATAATGATTGGCGCACGGTATTTCAAGACGGAGAATCCGTTGGACCCATAATGTCTGAANTGTATGAGCTTTTAGTNGGCATTCAGCGCGGAGANAAAGAGGATAAATTTGGCTGGCTTTANANTATTGATTTATAATATTTTNCNAAAGGGCCAATTATCACTCTTAATAATNCTCCTAGNTCNATGCTTGTTTGAAATTGAAATCTTGCTAATTAACATAGGTGTCCGCTAAG
>NHGO01000032.1 GCA_002172295.1 Gammaproteobacteria bacterium TMED139
AACCATCTTCTGCTGCTTTTTGACTTTACCATCGGCAATGACACTCAATTTTGTTTCGGGGAGATCACGAAGGTGTTAACATTTTATAAAGTTTCTGGAAAACCTAAAGCTTATGCAGGACTCAGATATCGATCGGAAACGTTTTAAAGCCATCGGGCATTCACTTAAACCTGTAATTATTATTTCACATAAGGGGTTGAGTGCAAATATCAGAAATGAAATCGATAGAGCGTTAAGCGATCACGAGCTAATCAAGATAAAGATCCTGACAGCTAAACGGGCCGATAGGGATGACATTTCCAAAGAGATTTGCCGGCATCACAATGCCGAATGCATTCAGGGGATCGGGCGTGTAATCCTGATTTATCGGCCCTCGAAGAATACTAGTCCTCGCTTATCGAATTTGCATGAAAAAAAACCTTAAATGTGTTCTATTTTTTCCACTTCATAATTTAATTCTCCAGCCGGCACTTTAACAACCACCTCTTCCCCTTCACGCTTCCCCATTATCGCGCGTGCGATTGGTGAGATTACTGAAATTTTTCCAGCCGGCACGTCCGCCTCGTCTTCACCGACAATTTGGTAACGAAAAGAATCTTCACTATCTAAATTATACAAGGTTACAGTTGTCCCAAATATGACTTTGCCCATTGGTTCTATTTTCCCGATATCTATAACTTCAGACTCGGCTAATTTCGTTTCGATTTCGGTGATTCTCCCTTCACAAAAGCTCTGCTGCTCACGCGCCGCATGATACTCAGCATTCTCTTTGAGGTCCCCATGCTCTCTCGCCTCGGCTATCGCGACTGTAATCTTTGGGCGTTGGACAGATTTCAAATCGTTTAATTCAGCGCGTAGTCTTTCCGCCCCAATCACCGTCATCGGTACTCTTTTCATAGTCTTTTAAATTATTACTGGTGGTTACTGTTAACTAGAGTAAATTAATGTAGCTCAGAATGAAGTTCCTGAATCGTATAAACCGAAAAATCCTTGCCAAATTCAACCGCCTCACACACAGCCAATGCTCCAGCAATTGTCGTCGTGCAATAAACGTTATGCCTTAGCGCTGTTCTGCGAATTATTGAAGAGTCTGCTATGGCCTGCGTTCCCTCCGTTGTATTAAAAACAACCTGTATCTCATCATTNTTTAGCATATCNACAATATGAGGTCTACCCTCCAAAACCTTATTCACNCCCGTAACTTTCAATCCGGCTTCGGATATCACCTTNGCTGTCCCGTGAGTAGCAAAAAGAGAATAGCCTAAGTTAGCTAACTTTTGAGCCACTTCAACGACAAACGGCTTATCACGATCNCGAACGCTAATGAAAGCATTACCNGAACTTTCAATAATATCACCCGCACCCAATTGTGCTTTTGNATAAGCTTCCGCAAAGGTCTCTCCGACACCCATCACCTCGCCAGTAGATTTCATTTCAGGGCCTAAAATTGGATCTACGCCTGGAAATTTATTAAACGGAAAAACAGCTTCTTTAACCGCAAAAGCGCTCGGGGTAACCTCGCTTGCAAACCCTTGCTCCNTAAGCGACTGACCTATCATACAGCGGGCTGCAATCTTTGCTAATGAACGACCAATACATTTTGATACAAAAGGAACGGTCCGTGACGCCCTCGGATTAACTTCGATTACGTAAATTTCTCCATCTTGATAAGCCAGCTGGGTATTCATCAAACCAACAACATTTAACTCCAGAGCTAGTTTAGTTACTTGATCCCTGATTTGATCTTGAATCTCGTTTGGCAAATTGTATGGCGGTAAAGAGCAGGCAGAGTCTCCAGAGTGAATACCTGCTTGTTCGATATGTTGCATAATTGCCCCAACCACAACATGGTTTCCGTCGCTAACTAAATCCACGTCGATTTCAATCGCCGAAGACAGAAAATAATCCAATAAGACAGGACTTTCATTGGAAACCGTTACAGCTTCTTGCAAGTAGCGTTTCAGTTCGCGTTCGTCATAAACTATCTCCATTGCCCTGCCCCCGAGCACGTATGAGGGCCTGACCACNAACGGATAAGTAATTTCTTTTGCTCGGCCCAGACTTTCGTCAACGCTTCGCACCGTGCAGTTAGGCGGCTGCTTGAGGCCCAACTTCTCAATTAATTTCTGAAAACGTTCGCGATCTTCTGCTCGGTCGATNGCGTCTGGCGAAGTGCCGATGACNGGGACACCAGCTTCTTCTAATCTCTTAACGAGGTTNAGAGGTGTTTGCCCTCCAAATTGAACAATCACTCCACGTGGTTTCTCCACTTGTACTATTTCTAAAACATCCTCAAAAGTAAGNGGCTCAAAATAGAGTCTGTCAGAAATATTGTAATCTGTTGAAACAGTTTCGGGATTGCAGTTAACCATTATTGTTTCGAAACCATCTTCACGCATCGCGAGAGCGGCATGAACACAGCAATAATCAAATTCAATTCCTTGACCAATTCTGTTTGGCCCTCCACCCAGCACCATGATTTTCTTCCGCCCCGATGGATTAGCTTCACATTCCTCTTCATAGGTAGAATACATATATGCTGTTGAGGACTCGAATTCAGCGGCGCAGGTATCAACCCGTTTAAAAACAGGTCGNATGCCCAGAGCATGTCTTGATTCACGAACCGCTCTTTCTGAAACACTGAGCANTGCAGACAACCTNGCATCAGAGAAACCTTTTCTCTTTAATTTGAAAAAAAGTTCATTATCTATCTCGGAGAGACTCAAAGCGGCNACTCTTCCCTCTAATTGCACAATCTCTTNTATCTGAACTAAGAACCAAGGATCTATTCCAGTCAACTCGGCTATATTCTGAAGTGACCAACCATGTCGAAATGCATCTGCAATATACCAAATACGTCTACCACCAGGCTCCGTNAGCTCTCGAGTAAGGGTTTCTTTATTTAACTCTGAGCCATCCAAAACAGGATCAAAGCCGCACATCCCCACCTCTAAACCACGCAAGGCTTTGTGCATAGATTCTTGAAAGGTTCTGCCNATAGCCATGACTTCGCCAACAGACTTCATTTGAGTCGTAATTCGGTCATTAGCTTGCGGGAATTTTTCAAAGGTGAACCTAGGTATCTTAGTGACTACATAGTCTATCGTCGGCTCGAATGAAGATGGTGTCGCGCCACCCGTAATTTCGTTTCGCAACTCATCCAACGTAAAACCAAGTGCCAACTTTGCCGCCACTCTGGCAATAGGGAACCCCGTCGCCTTCGAGGCTAGCGCTGATGATCTCGAAACACGCGGATTCATCTCAATAATTATCAGACGCCCNTTCTCCGGGTTTACCGCAAACTGAACATTGGACCCACCCGTTTCAACACCTATCTCACGAAGCACTGCTATTGATGCATTTCTTAAAATCTGATACTCCTTATCCGTTAGAGTCTGAGATGGCGCAACGGTTATAGAATCACCGGTATGCACTCCCATAGCGTCGAAATTCTCAATCGAACAAACAATAATGCAGTTGTCTTTTTTGTCTCGAACCACCTCAAGTTCAAATTCCTTCCAACCTATCAACGACTCATCAATCAACAACTCACTTGTCGGTGATAATTCCAAGCCTCTTGCACAGATTTCATCAAANTCCTCCTTGTTATAAGCGATACCACCGCCACTGCCGCCGAGAGTGAAGGAGGGTCTGATAATGCAGGGAAACCCTATATCCTCAAGTGCTTCATGGGCCTGTTTCATATCATGAGCCATCCCATGACGAGGTGTTTCTAACCCTATTTTTTGCATCGCCTTGTCAAAAAGCTCACGGTCCTCAGCNTTATCAATCGCATCNCAGCTGGCGCCTATAAGCTCAACGTTATATTTTTCAAGAACGCCATGCCGATTCAAATCTAAAGCACAATTAAGTGCTGTTTGGCCCCCCATCGTAGGNAAAATCGCNTCCGGTCGCTCTTTATCGATTATTTTCTCAANGATCTCCCATTTGACAGGCTCTATATAGGTAGCATCTGCCATTGAAGGATCAGTCATAATTGTTGCCGGATTCGAATTAACGAGTATCACTCGCAACCCTTCTTCTTTCAGGGCCTGGCAAGCTTGAGCTCCTGAGTAGTCAAATTCACAAGCTTGCCCTATTACGATTGGACCAGCCCCTAAAATTAAAATGCTTTTAATGTCTGTTCTACTTGGCATAGGTTTTATTACTTCTTATGTATCCTTTTTCACTTTTATTTTGCTCGNCCTTTCATCAATTCAATAAAGTGGTTAAACAAAGGTGCAGCATCGTGAGGCCCGGGGCTAGCTTCAGGGTGGCCTTGAAACCCAAAAGCGGGTTTATCACTCATCTCGATGCCTTGAAGAGATCCATCAAACAGTGATTTATGAGTGGCTTTCAAGCTTGAAGGCAAACTATTTTCTTCAACCGCAAAACCNTGATTCTGACTGGTAATAAGAACACTACCATCTGANATGCTTTGNACAGGATGGTTTGCACCNTGATGACCCAGGCCCATTTTTACGGTTCGAGCACCGCATGCTAAAGCCAGAATTTGATAACCGAGGCAAATCCCAAATAAGGGAATACCCAGTTCCAGAAAATCCCTCACTGCGTCAATAGCATAAGCGCACGGCTCTGGATCTCCAGGCCCGTTCGAGAGAAAAACNCCATCTGGCCTCATTGCCTTTACCTCTGCTGAGCTGGTGGTCGCGGGTACAACGGTAATACTGCAGCCCTGCTCTGACAGGATTCTTAAAATATTTCTTTTGACACCAAAATCATAAGCAACAACATTAAAATNCCTTTTTAGNTGAGAATGGTGGNCTGATTTAATATCCCAAACGCCTTCGCTCCAATTGTAAGAATTTTTTACTGACACTACCTTCGCCAGATCCATCCCCTTAAGTCCCGGGAACTCCTTCGCTTTTGCAATCGCTTTTCCTGCTAGCCTATCTCCAAGCTCCCCAGTAATTATGCAGCCATTCATTGGCCCTTTATCTCGGAGCAATCTTGTCAANCGCCGAGTATCAATTTCAGCAATAGCTGTGATTTTTCGATCAACCAGAAACTTGTTGAGATCAAATTCATTCCTCCAATTACTTGCCAAACGCGGCAAGTCCCTTATAACCAACCCCGATGCCCAGATTTTCTCAGACTCATCATCCTCACTNTTGATTCCCGTGTTACCGATATGCGGGTAGGTAAGCGTTATGATTTGTTTTGCGTAAGAAGGATCTGTCAATATTTCTTGATACCCAGTCATCGAGGTGTTGAATACAACCTCTCCCGCAGTCGTNCCTNCCGNCCCTAGTGCGGTGCCGTTAAAAATGCTTCCATCTTCCAGCGCTAATAAAGCAGTTGCAGCCACTTCGTCTCCCGAACTTAATTACTCAAAGCATACGGTTTAAGCAGAAAAAAAGCGGAATGAAGAAATTCTTCATTCCGCTTTAAATAAATTCCGCACTATTTTGTGTTCTCAGCATTATTCATACTGAGCGAGAATTCTATTAAATTCAGAACTCTCTTGTCTATGAACTCTTGAGCTCAGAGACAAATAATTTCATTTTGTTTATAAATTAGCCCTCACTAGTCGAGTTAAGAATATCACGCATAGAGTAAATCCCAGTTTTCTTTGACACAATCCAAGTTGCCGCTCTTACTGCGCCGTTTGCAAAAGTCATTCTGCTGCTAGCTTTGTGAGTAATCTCGATTCGCTCACCCCGTCCAGCAAAAGTGACNGTGTGGTCGCCCACGATATCGCCAGCACGCANTGTGGCAAACCCTATAGCACCCCTATCTCGCTCGTCACCAATCCCTTTGCGGTCATAAATTGCGACCTCCTCAAAGTCTCTTCCTAAAGTCTCTGCCACCACCTGCCCCATCTTGATAGCTGTTCCCGAGGGAGAATCCTTTTTGTGCCGATGATGTGCTTCAAAGATCTCAATATCATATTCGCTACCAAGNACTTTAGTCGCTGCCTCCAGTAAACTAAAACACAAATTCACTCCAACACTCATATTTGGTGAAAATACAATCGGAATAGACCTGCCAGNATCCTGTATTTTCTCAATTTGCTCGTCATTCAAACCAGTTGTGCCAATAACCATGGCCTTAGAGTGCTTCTGGCACAAGGCGATGTGTTCTAAAGTAGCAGCAGGGGTCGTAAAATCTACGAGGACATCAAAGTCTCCGACATATTCGCTAATATCAGAAACTGTAAAAATGCGATTTTCGACTCCCATAGCTAAAAGGCCGGAGTCAACCCCCAAGCTAGGATCGTCACTTAAAACTTTCGCTACCGTTACTTTCGATCCGTCAGAATCAAGACCAAACGCTTCAATTAGTGCCCGGCCCATCCGTCCAGCAGCTCCCGCTATAGCTACTCTCACCATTCCAATTCACCAATAACTTTTCGTGGACACAATAATCTATNGCGATTATTAATTCCAATCTGGAAATTTGATTNTAGGGGCTGCTTAGAATTGATATTTGATTGAGCCGTAAGCAACACGCCCATTTTGATCTAAGATTTGCGTATTCGAATTCATAATTTGCGCCGTTCTCTCGTTAAAGATATTTCTAATCCCAAACGAAATAATAGCGCGATCGTCATTACCAGTCTCNACGGTGTAACCGTACTGTAGATCAACGGTAGCTATGTTATCAACNAGCGCATTGATTTCATCCAAATCTAGTTCATTAATATCCTTAAACGAATCNAAGTAATTNGTNATCGCGGTNGCAGTATGGTTGCCAATTTGCCAAGTCAACATCAGACTACTTTGCAGCTCTGGACTNACNACTCTGTCAACTTCATGATCGAATCCAGCTCCAAAAAGTTCTATTAACGACCCTTTNTTTTGAAACTCCCGNACGTATGTTGCTGTAGTGCTTAGAGTAAATTGACCGAACCTATCTGTATCCCAGACATAAGATGCTCCTATGTTAAATCCCTCACTCTTAACACTCGTGCCTAAAGCCGGATCATCTATATTAAATTCGTTGATCAAGGAATCATCTATATAAAGGCGNGACAAATTTGCCTTAGAGCCTGTTTGAACAGTGTTTTGGGCTCTTTGGTCTATCTCTTGCCTCCAAACACCNCCACTGACATNGAGCCCTTTGACTGGAGTAATTTGCATTCCTAGGTTGAAGTTTAGAGCATTTTCTACAACATTGCCCTGAAGATCCCGAGCTTCTGTTTTACGTGCTATTTCAATCAACGGCGCCACGGCCTCGCTCAGAACAGACNTCGGAGCAATTTGAAAAGTTGCGAAAGTGTCAGAATCAGACGCTACGCGNTTTTCTTCGTTGCTAATGCCTTGCGCATNCACGCCATGGAAGAAAACCAAAAATGGAAGACTTATGCTAATTACTATCTTTGGTCTCAGAACTCTCATTTTTATCTCAACGCTTGCAATTTTTGTTATTACACGTGCTTGCGTGAATTTAGAATTCGTCTATTTGTTTCAAACAAACGNCCTCTGAGCGTAACATTAACCGCAGTTTTATTATACGATTTTCCGTATCAATTTCCTCTTCTAGCTTTTAAAGCTGGATTTTGCTAACCCAACCATTTTCAGGGAGCTTACGAAGCAACTGTGAGACAGAAAACTTTTGTCCAGGAAGGACGAGAGCTGGCGCAATCTCGGAGAGTGGTTCTAGCACGAATCGTCTTTCCAGAGCCCGCGGATGGGGAATGGTCAGCGAATCTGACGAAATTGATCTATTCCCGAAAAAGAGCAAGTCGATATCAATAAAACGAGGCTCATTGACCAAACCTGACCGCGANCTTCCTAATCTACATTCTAATTCTTGGGTAAATGAGAAAAATTCACGAGCTCCGCTGCTCGCAGGCAAAAAGAACGCAGCTACCATATTAATGAATTCTGGNGANCCTGGAGGNCAATCTACTGGTTCAGACTCGTAAAAAGAAGAAACAACACATGGGCTAAGACTTATTTCATCAAGAGCTTCTACCGCTTCGAGAATTACTTCAAGCTTAGCCCCTTGTGAAGACTCCAAGTTTGAACCTAGCCCCACTATCGAGGTTAATACTTCTCCATCTTCAATTGTGGTATTTAGCTGAGAATTCATGTACCGAATCAACGAAAACTGCCACGCGGTCGGGATCCACGCCTGGGGTAATTCCGTGTCCTAAATTAAATACGTGCCCATTCTCACTACCAAAGTCTGANAATACTCGACTTACCTCCTGGCGAATTACCTCTGGCTNNGAGTACAGNACNGCAGGATCCATATTGCCCTGCANGGCGCATTTTGCCCCGACAAGTTTCCTTGCGGCTCCAATTTCAACAGTCCAATCAATGCCAATAGCATGAGCTCCAGCATCTGCTATCTGATTTAGCCACTGACCTCCATTTTTAGTGAATAAGATCACAGGAATATCACGGCCGTCATAAACTTTTATCAAGTTGGAAACAATTTCCTTCATATAATGTAGCGAAAAAGTAAAATATCCTGGTGTTGTTAGCACTCCGCCCCAAGTATCGAAAATTTGAACCGCCTGAGCACCGGCCCGTATTTGAGAATTCAGGTAATCAGTAACTGCCGCTGTTAATTTTTTCAGGAGCAAATGCATCGCTTCGGGCTCATTGTACATAAACGCTTTTACCTGGCTAAAATCCTTGGAGCCTCCTCCCTCTATCATATATGTCGCCAACGTCCAGGGACTGCCACTAAATCCAATTAGAGGTACTGATCCACTCAGCTCTTTTCGAATTAAACTCACGGCATCCATGACGTAACCTAAATCATCAATAGCGGATATTTCGGGCAATCCCTCCACATCCGAACGTGCGCGAATAACTTTTCTAAATCGAGGACCCTCTCCAGCTTCAAAAAACAATCCTTGCCCCATAGCATCCGGGATAGTCAAAATATCGGAAAAAAGTATAGCGGCATCGAATGCATATCTCCGAAGAGGCTGCAATGCTACCTCACAGGCCAATTCTGGGGATTGACAGAGACTCATAAAATCGCCAGCCTTCTTCCTTATATTTCTGTACTCAGGCAGATATCTTCCCGCCTGTCTCATCATCCAGACGGGAGTGACGTCTACTTCTTTACCCAGCAAGGCTCTCAATAAGCGATCGTTTTTTAAAGTCACATTCTTTCCTTCAAAGATGAAAGTCTATGGTCGGATTCGTTAGAGGAATACTCAACATCAAAGGCAGAGCTTCTCTCCACCGTTCAAGGTTTTTCTTAAAATTTGATCATCAATTTGGTCTTCAATTACAGCATTGCCAATCGCCTTCAATAGAACAAACCGAATTTTTCCCTCTTCCACTTTTTTATCAGAGCTCATCAATTCTATGTAACGTTCCTCAGTCACGTCAGCAGGCGGGANAACCGAAAGTCCAAAATTAATTTCTAAAACATATCTAATTTTTTCGGCCTCCGCTGAACCAAGCCACCCCAATCTCTTAGAGAGGTCAGCTGCCATCACCATACCAATCGCCACTGCTTCGCCGTGTAAAAATTTCCCGTAGCCTGATGCGGTTTCAATTGCATGGCCAAAAGTATGCCCTAAATTCAGAAGGGCTCGATGTCCGAGTTCTTTTTCATCAGCAGAAACAATATCTGCTTTTGCCTGACAACAAACATGAACTGTTTTACAGAGATATTCATACTCAAGATCAATGAGTGCCTCNCTATTTTCACTAAGCCAATAAAAAAACTCCTTGTCCCCAATCAGGCCGTATTTTAATACCTCTGCAAAACCAGCTCTGATTTCACGCTTCGGCAAAGTTTCAAGAACAGATATATCTGCGATTACGCATTGAGGCTGATGAAACGAACCAATCATGTTTTTCCCTAAAAGGTGATTAACTCCTGTCTTTCCGCCAACAGAAGAATCGACTAGCGANAATAAAGTAGTGGGAATTTGGATAAATCTAATACCTCTTTGAAAGGTTGCGGCAGCGAATCCCGCTATGTCTCCAATAACCCCTCCCCCCAGAGCTATCAATGTTGTTTTTCTATCGTACTTTCCCCGCATTAGGTGCTCATAAATTAGGCCGACGGAATCTAAGTTTTTATGTTCCTCTCCATCAGGCAGAATAACAACGGAATCATAATGGTCCCCAAGCAACCTTTTTACCGGCTCAAGATATAGAGGCGCCACCGTAGAGTTTGTGATCACAACAGCTCGACTTTTTTCTAAAAAGGATGACACTAACCCCTCCTTTTCAAAAAGGTGCGAACCGATAAAGATCGGGTAACTCCGTTCTCCCAAGTCAACATTGAGAATTTTCATAACGTGATTACGCCTTNATATCTATTTCCANTATGTGAGAACAAGAGCCTGGATTTCGGCCGCCACAGTGAGAGGCTTCTTTCCCTGAGTATCTATAACGATATCGGCAGCCTCCTGGTATAAAGGGCTTCGGATTTTTACAAGCTCAATAAGTTTTCTCTTTGGGTCATCGGTTTGCAAAAGCGGGCGATTCTTATCTTTCCTAGTCCTATGAACGAGTTTTTCTATAGGCGCTTTCAGATACACCACTGTGCCATTACAGCGCAAGCTTTCCCTATTTTGCTTCTCCAGTATTACGCCCCCTCCAGTTGCGAGGACGATTTTGCGCTTTTGGCACAACATATTTATCATTTTCTTTTCTCGCTCTCGAAAACCATCCTCTCCTTCAACATCAAATATCCAGGGAATATCCGCCCCTGTGTTCAACTCGATTTCGTGATCCGAGTCAAAAAACTTAAAATCCATTTTCTCAGCCAAAACACGTCCAATGGTGCTCTTTCCAACCCCCATTGGACCAATCAAAAATACGTTGCATTTAAATCTCATTTTTACTTTTTCAATCCTCGAAAACCTTCATTGTACCTCTAATTCATTGGCAAATATAAAAATTGAAGATTTTTGTCGATGGAGGAGTTCTTTTTGGTGATTGTTTTGAATGAAGTAGATAAAATCTAAACTAGGAGGGTTCTAGTAATCGTGAGGAGTCAACTAAAAAAATTAGGGAAGTTGTTTTGCCTATTTTGTACCGGATTGTTTTCAGCAATCTGCATGGTAGTGTCCGCGGCCTACTTATATCTGGCGCCACTTCTCCCCGCAGCTGAAACCTATAGAAACGTTCGTTTAGAGACTCCTCTGCGCATTTACACAGCAGACAACCGCCTCATAGATGAGATCGGAAATCGCAGAAACCCGGTGTTATTCGAAGACATTCCTCCTGTATTGGTCAACGCGCTGATCGCTACCGAGGATGTACGATTCTATTCGCACCCNGGAGTCGATGTTCAAAGCTTAATCCGAGGCTTTTATGGCTTTATAATAGGAAGAAGATTAGGCGGCGGTAGCACCATTACGATGCAATTAGCCAACAATTTGTCGTTCGATAACGACAATGTTTACCTTCGAAAGTTTAAAGAAATTCCTTTTGCTTTACAGATACAACGTGAACTTACAAAAGAAGAAATCTTAACCTTGTATCTAAATACAATCTATTTTGGAGCAGGTGCTGACGGAATTGGCGCTGCGTCTTTCGTATACTACGGTAAAACGGTTAGGGAGCTTACACTTGCCGAATCGGCGATGATGATTTCTCTACTCCCTTGTCCTTCGACTTGCAATCCCTTCAGCAATCCAACTCGAGCATTGGATAGAAGGAGAACTCGACTCGCAAACATGTTGAAAGAGGACATGATCACCGAGTTTGAATTCAATGAAGCCAACAATGCCCCAATCACTGCGAACCGTCGCAATCGCAACATTGAAATAAATGCTCCCTATGTGGCAGAAATGGTGAGAAGAACCATTTATGAACAATTTGGAGAAGACACTTATTCCAGAGGTTTTGAGGTTATAACAAGCATAGATGGTGACTTACAGAAAGATGCCAACAAAGCTGTCATTAACGGGCTAGAGAAATATTATGACAAACGGCACGGATATCGCGGTGTTGACGCAAATTATCCACCCGAAACTGGAAATGCGGAACAGGGATGGCTATCTCAATTAGCACCCATACCAAAATATGGCAATCAAGAACCCGCGATCGTGATTGCAGTGCAAGAGAAAACATTCGATGCGCTAATGAAGAATGGAGAAACAGTCAAGATTGGCTGGGACGGAATGGAATGGGCTTACGCGTTTATAGATCGCAATAATATGTGGCCTCCTCCGGAGTCAGCCGCGGATCTCGTTAAGATCGGCGACCTCGTCAGAATAAAGCNCGCGGCTGAAGGCTGGGAGTTAGGTCAAGTGCCAGAGATTCAGGGCGCACTTATTTCCATGTCTCCCCAAAACGGCGGAGTCCTAGCTCTAGTAGGCGGGTACGATTTTGGCAGAAGCCAAGTAAATAGAGTGACTACATCCAGACCACCTGGGTCTAATTTCAAACCATTTTTGTACGGTGCAGCGTTGGAAAATGGCTACTCTGCAGCGAGTATCATAAATGATGCGCCCATCACCAGAGGCGACTATCGGCCCAATAACTATGAGAGTAATTTCCTTGGACCAATAACTCTTCGATATGCGCTTAAGGAATCCCGAAACGTGCCCGCGGTGAGGCTCTATGATTTGGTCGGCTCAGAAAAGGTTTTACAATTTGCATCGAAATTTGGTTTTCAAACCCAAAATTTCCCGACCAACGATTTAACTGTCGCACTCGGAAGTCAGGATGTGCAGCCCTTGGAAATAGCTACTGGCTATTCTGCGATAGCGAACGGGGGCTACAAAATCGACCCCTGGTTTATCAAAAAAGTAACATCTGAGGCAGATGGACTTCTTTATCAAGCGGACCCCTTTGTAGTTTGCGAAAATTGTGTCGATTCTCTAAATGCGACAGGCCANCCAACAAAATCTGCGCCGAGAATTATAGATCAGAGGGTCGCGTACATCCTGAATTCGATGTTGGAATCAGTAATAACAGAAGGTAGCGGGAATAGAGTCCATAGGGAGCTTGGGCGAGATGATTTACGGGGCAAAACAGGCACGACGAATGGGCCTCAGGAATTATGGTTTTCAGGTTTCAACAGAGACATTGTGACTACTGTGTTTGTTGGACTTGATCAGCCAGAACCTCTCGGGGAAAGAGAGCAAGGGGCCACTGTCGCGGTGCCAATTTGGATAGATTTCATGCGGGAAGCACTTGACGGTAAACCGGAAAACACAATGAACCGGCCAGACGGAATTGTCGATCGTTTAATAGACCAAGCAACAGGACGACCTGCAACACCTGGCGATGCAGACGCGATCTTTGAATACTTCCGCAATGAAAATGCTCCTGAACCCAGAGACGAGGAACTACCCGGCTTGGAACTTAAGAAGGGGGAGGACTCACCGATCTCCACAGAGCTTATTTTCTAGGAAAACACGCGGGTGCAATAATTCTTTAACACCGATTAGGCAAGACACAGAGTACAAGATTATCTCTTCATGATCTCGTGGTTTTTTACCACCTCTTTCATAATTTGACTAAATAGCTCTTGAATAAAGTCCGGGTTCAAGCTAGTTCCCAAGCATAATGATCGCAATTTCGCCAACTTCTCAGCTTCTCTGGTGCTATCAAGAGAGCTGAGCCTCTCAGCCGCCTTAAGAAGACCTATTTGACGCGTGAGGTGAAAACGTTCATCCAGAACCTCGATTAGCTTACAGTCGATCTCATCTATCTGCTGCCGGGCTTCTAACAATTCTTTGATAGCCTGCTCGCTTCCCATCACAATTCCTCGAACAAAATTTTATGAAAAAAATGAAGCTTCTTTTCATCTGGAGTATAAACTATGAAGGACCTGAGGGCAGCAAGCTAAAACAACTAACAAAATCCTTTGTTAGAATAGCCATGAGGATTTCATTGAAAATGATTCGAAATATCGCAACCGCATCAGCTCTTCGCCCTTATGGAGTTCTATAAATGGCGAAAAATTTAGATAACGNTCATGGAAATATCGTGTATCAGGTTGCTGTGCCATCACCCCTTNGGAAAGTTTTTGATTATCTCTCAAAAAGGGATGGGCAATTTATTCAGCCTGGTTCTCGAGTATTAGTCCCCTTCCGCAACCAAACCATCGTTGGGTTCGTAGTTTCAAGCTCAAATAATTCCTCAATCGCCTCTGAAAAACTTAAGTTCATTGATAAGATCCTTGATGATGAGCCGACTTTATCTGAAGAAGTTTTGTCCATTCTCAAGTGGAGTGCCCGTTATTATCAGCACCCTATTGGTCAAGTTCTTGCCGCGGCAGTTCCAAAGAAAATACGTGAGCCCAACCCTCTAACGACTCCGATAAAAGTTTGGAGGACTTCGGAGATGACGTCAGAGAAAAAATGGTCGCTAGTGAAGAATGCGTCAAAGCAAAAAGCTTTACTTAATTTCCTCCAAAAGAAAGACCTTTCAAAAAAAGATATACAAAAAGCTGGATTCAGCGACAGCATTATCAAGGCCCTTGAAAAGAAAGGACTCATATTTCAAGCGACTAAGCCCCTTACGAATGCGGAACCCTTCGCTCCTTTAGTCGAAGACAACCCGAGATCATTGATCTTAAATAAAGAGCAGGAGTCGGCTTTAATCTCGATAAACAAAGTGCAAAATAAGTTTCAATGTTTTGTGCTCAACGGTGTTACCGGTTCTGGGAAAACTGAAGTCTATATGCAAGCAATGCAAAAACATTTGTCGCAAGGGCGACAATGTCTGGTTTTAGTCCCTGAGATAGGCCTCACTCCTCAAACACTAAATCGTTTCTCAAAGAGGTTTGAATGCCCTATTTGCACATTGCATTCTGGGCTATCCGCTTCTGAACGACTAAATGCTTGGAATATCGCGAGAAAGGGTCAGGCGGGGATTCTAATCGGTACCCGTTCCGCTATATTTACCCCTTTTCGGAACCTTGGAATTATCATTGTTGACGAAGAGCATGACAATTCATTTAAACAACAGGACGGNTTCAGGTATTCAGCAAGAGATTTAGCGATTTTAAGGGCGAAGGAGAAAACCATNCCTGTACTACTTGGATCAGCGACTCCGAGCTTAGAAACTCTGCAAAACGTTTGCGCGAAAAAATATAAGCAACTGNCCCTGACGAAACCAGCTGGAAATGCCGGCGCATCTACCAAAATTGTAATTGATACTTCAAAACAAAAATTGATCGGCGGCCTCTCTCAACAACTGTTGTCTAAAATCGAACAACACCTTGACGCCAGAAAGCAAGTATTAATTTTTATCAACCGTCGTGGTTTTGCTCCAACACTTAGCTGTCAAAATTGTGGATGGGTTGCTGAGTGTATAAATTGCTCGGCACAAAAAACAGTACATATTAACCCTCCAAGTATTCGGTGCCATCATTGTGGGCACGCAAGTAAGGTTCCTCAGAATTGCCCTAGTTGCGGAGTTTCTCAATTTGAAACTCTTGGGGTAGGAACACAGCAATTAGAAGCCATTTTAAGAGACCGCTTCAAATTAACACCCGTGTACAGGATCGATCGGGATACTACACGCAATAAAAATCAATTTGAGGAAATCATAGACAAAATTACCCCCGGAGAAAGCTGTTTAATGATTGGAACTCAGATGATTGCCAAAGGTCACCATTTTCCAAACATAACTTTGGTGGCTATTTTAAATGCTGACACAGGTTTGTTTAGTCCAGATTTCCGTGGCCAAGAGCATATGGCTCAAACCCTTACTCAAGTCTCGGGCAGAGCGGGTCGCGCGACCGAAACTGGAGAAGTGGTGATCCAATCTCGACACGCCTCGCACACTACGTTGCAGAATCTGATTAACAGAAGTTACAGCGAGTTTGCGGAATCAATGTTAGCTGAGAGGAAGACCTCGGGCATGCCTCCGTATAGTCGCTTAGCACTATTGAAGGCAAATGCTAAAAGTTTAAACACCGCTATTAATTTTCTAGCTAAGGGCGATGTCTTAGTCCGTGACATAAATCGGAAATACGCTGAAAAAGTTATCTCAATTGGGCCCATCCCAGCTCCACTCGAAAAAAAGGGAGGTAACTTTAGAGCCCATTTGATATTAAAGGGTGAAAAAAAAGCCACTCTGCAGAGGCTGCTTAGTGAGCTAGTGCTAAAGTTAGACGAAATAAAGGCTTCTCGCCAACTCACATGGGGTCTAGATGTGGACCCAGTCGACTTGACTTGATTAGCGAACAATCATACTAAGTAAATGAATTAACTTCAGGTTCAAGACTTCTTACCGATATCTCAGTTGGTAATTGTTTATTTCGAGAGTATTTATTATAAAAAACAATAATTTAGTGCGCACCTAATGACACAAGATTTTGCAAAAATAAAGCCAGAGCCAATTTTAGAGAGAAAAACATTAGAACCGCCCCCGGCCTGGTCTTTGCTATTCACCGGCGGCTTAGTGGGGATGACAGTGGGCGTGTTTGCTTGCGTTTTGTTTTACTTATCTGGCCGTGTTCCTCCGCTCGAATTGAGCAGAAAGACTGATATAGCCCTTTCGAACCAACCTTCGGTTCAAAGTGGAGAAATAACACCTAACGAGAGAAGTGTAGACTTCGAATTTTATACAGAACTTCCAAAGTATGTCGTTCAAACCGATGCAANCCCCGTAGAAGTGCAAGACTCGCTCTCCNCGAATNCACAAAAANAGATTACGACTAACGATGTCATGCTTCAAACGGGTGCTTTTCAGCAACTAGCNTCAGCCGAACTAGAGATGAGACGACTAATAGCCCTTGGCCTGAGCGCAAAGGTTAAGCCGGCCAAGTTGCCCGGAAAAACTTTATACTTAGTACAAAACGGCCCATATAGCTCTCAATCAGAGTTAGATGTCGCCCGTAAACTCCTTGAAGAAAATAATATCGCAACACTGGTAGTCCAATTACAGTAGTAAAGATTTGTTTCATCCCCCTCTAAACTTTCTATGAAGTGCAAAATCTGCTATTGAACTCAGAGAAAAGCACTCCTAAACTTGAATCTCAGCTAGAAATTTTTTTATTCGGATTCTGTGATACTTTAGATCATAGAGGGGGAAAGTCGCTTTGCAACAATATGATGGAACCACAATAGTCTCGGTACGTCGAAAAAATAAGGTCGTTATTGGAGGTGATGGACAAGTTTCTCAAGGAAATACGATAATGAAATCGAACGCGAAAAAAGTTCGACGCTTATATAAAGACCAGGTTCTTGCAGGCTTTGCGGGGGGGACCGCCGATGCTTTCACATTATTCGAAAGATTCGAAGAACAGTTGGAAAAACATCACGGCAAACTAACAAGGTCTGCCGTGGAACTTGCCAAACTTTGGAGAACGGAACGATCGCTACGAAGATTAGAGGCCTTGTTGGTTGTTGCGGATAAAGAGTCTTCTCTTGTAGTTTCCGGCAATGGCGATGTAATAGAACCAGAAGATTCGATTATGGCAATTGGTTCAGGTGGTTCTTTTGCTCTTTCTGCCGCCAGAGCTCTAGTGCTGAATACGGAATTAAATGCCAAAGACATCGTGGAAAAAAGCCTAGAAATAGCGGCTGGGATCTGCGTGTATACTAATGAAGTTCATACGATCGAAGAACTTGAGATCAACTAAAATCAAGTTGCGCAAGCAGTTGGAATTGTAGGTTTATAAATGAATATAATGACTCCGCGCGAGATAACCTCTGAATTAGATAAACATATTATCGGCCAGGACAAGGCNAAACGCGCGGTTGCTATTGCGCTTCGAAACCGATGGAGGCGAATGAAGCTAGATGACGCTTTGCGCGCTGAGATAACACCAAAAAATATACTCATGATCGGCCCAACTGGAGTTGGCAAAACGGAGATCGCTCGTCGTCTCGCNAAGCTTGCCCAAGCTCCTTTTATAAAAATTGAGGCCACCAAGTTCACCGAAGTAGGTTATGTCGGGAGGGATGTTGAATCGATCATTCGTGATCTTGCAGATGTCGCCGTCAAAATGACTCGAGAGGTCGAAATTCAGAAAGTTAAACATCTTGCTGAGGATCTTGCGGAAGACAGGATTCTCGACGTTTTGCTACCTCAGGCGCGAATAGACGACGAGAATGAAAGCGAGGAGAAAACCCAATCGAGTGCGAGACAGGCATTCAGAAAGAAACTTCGCGAAGGGGAAATAGACAAAAAAGAGATCGAAATTAAAATCACTGATTCCCCCGCTGGCGTCGAAATAATGGCACCACCCGGCCTGGAGGACATGACCAATCAGCTAAAAAGTATGTTTTCAAATATGAATAGCGGGCGGAAAAAATCGAGAAGAATGACCGTGAAAGCCGCGCTAAAAATTGTCAAGGAGGAAGAGGCGGTAAAATTGATTAACGATGAGGAAATTAAAAATCGAGCAATAGAAGCTGCAGAGCAAACAGGCATTGTTTTCATTGATGAAATAGATAAGGTGACGAACAAGCACGAGCAAAGCAGTGCCGGTGTGTCTAGAGAGGGTGTTCAACGTGATCTGTTACCACTCATTGAAGGTTCAACGATTTCAACAAAATATGGAAGTATAAAAACAGATCATATCTTGTTTATTGCCTCCGGCGCTTTCCATCTTTCAAAGCCGTCTGATCTGATACCAGAGCTGCAAGGCCGACTCCCCATCCGAGTCGAACTTAATGCACTTAGTACTGGAGATTTTGAAAGAATTTTGACAGAGCCTAACGCTTCTCTGACGGATCAATATCAGGCTCTGCTCGGAACAGAAGATTTAACCATCAGTTTCAGTGAAGACGGGATCCAGAAAATAGCTGAGATTGCCTGGCAAGTGAATGAAACTACAGAGAACATTGGCGCCCGGCGTTTGCACACCGTAATGGAGAGGCTTTTAGAAGATATTTCTTATTCTGCATCAGACTTGGCTTTGAGCAAAAGGGATCCCTTGGTTATAGATAGGGCTTTTGTAGAGGAACAGCTAAGTGAGCTAGCAAAAGACGAAGATCTAAGCCGCTATATACTTTGAGCGTTAGAATTGCGATGCAACAAAAAAATCCTATCGAAATCAAATTACGAAAGCAATCTGGATACCTTGAGTTGAGGTATAGCGACGGAAGCCAGGTAAGTTTTTCTGCGGAGTTTTTGAGGGTCTATTCTCCCTCGGCAGAGGTTAGAGGCCACGGCAAGGGCCAAGAAGTCCTTCAAACCGGAAAGCGCCATGTGAAGTTGGAAAATATTCAATCGGTCGGAAACTATGCGTTAAAGTTAGAATTCGACGATGGACATGACACTGGAATTTTCAGCTGGAATTATTTAGAAACCTTAGGCCGAGATCAGAAGGTGCTTTGGAATGAATATTTGTTAAAATTAGACGCTGCCGGCAAAAGCAGGGACCTTTCCCCCCCTGACACTCAAGTCATAAAAATTAAGCCTTTGAAAAAGTAATTGATGAAAAGTTTAGACGAACAAGAAACTACCCATTTCGGCTACGAAGAGGTCTTGATGGAGGAAAAGCAAGATCGGGTGGCGCAAGTCTTTCGCTCTGTAGCAAGTCGCTACGATTTGATGAACGACGTTATGTCGTTAGGAACACACAGGCTTATAAAGCAGTTTACGATTCAGCAGACTGCCCTCCGATCTGGCCAGAGGGTCCTTGACCTTGCAGGCGGAACAGGAGACTTAAGTAAAAAGTTCTCCTCTTTGGTGGGTAGCTCGGGTCAAGTAGTTTTAGCAGACATCAACGAAGCGATGTTAAAAATTGGACGTGATCGATTAATTGATTCTGGGAAAAGCGGGAACATAGATATTACTCAGTTAAACGCTGAGAAATTACCGTTCGCAGATAATACTTTCGATTGCATTTGTATAGCTTACGGCCTCAGAAATATCACTAAAAAGGAGGCAGCTCTTAAGTCAATGAGACGAGTTCTTAAACCTGGTGGGCGGTTAGTCATATTAGAATTCTCCAAGCCAAACAACATCGCTCTCAGCAAAGCATATGATGCCTTTTCCTCACTGTGGCCCGTCGCAGGCAAACTCCTAACGGGCGATTCTGATAGCTATCGCTATCTTGTTGAGTCAATAAAAATGCATCCTAATCAAGAAACTTTGATAAACATGCTTTTTGAGGCAGGGCTGGAGAACTGCCGTTATCAAAACATCATGAATGGTATTTGTGCTATTCATCTAGGATTTAAGGCTCAATGAGTCATGTATTAGCTAACTCGTTGCTCTGGCCTGCAGAAAAAATGATTAATCTGCTCATGCAGAGAGATTCGCATGTTGAAAAAAAGCTCGCCCACTTTTCTGGAAAATCTATCGAAATAGAAAGTTCTTCACCGCACCTTCAGTTAACAATTAAGTTCTACGACAACAGAGTGCGTCTAATTGGCTTTAACTCCGAATTAGCTGATTCTTCAACTGATTTGAAAATTTCTGGAGACTGTGAACAATTATTAGAATTGNTACTTAATAAAGAGGTAGCCAATTTTACCGGTCCAAATATTTCGGTTTTAGGGGACGCTGGGCTTGCCCAAGAACTTTATAAAACTGTGTTATTGCTTGATGTCGATTGGCCGAGTTTACTGACACCATTAATCGGGCACGTTGTGACAAACGAGCTTCATAAAAATGGAGAAAGCGTAATAGCATGGGCTACCCAAATCAAAGACACTTCACACATAAATTTCCAAGACTATGTAAAAGAGGAGCTAAAAATTTTTCCTCACCCTGAAGATTTGGAGAGTTTTAGAGACGACATCGATCTACTAAGACTGCGAATCGATCGGGTAATGGCCAGAACAGACCTCTTGGCTGAATATATTAACGAAGAGAATAGCCAATGACAGTATTTTACCTACGACGGTCTCTGCCTAAATATACTCCTATGGTTTATCAACGTTAAACGGATGGAAGTTTAATTGTCTCATTTCTTTCGTTTATTTTATTTGCTTAGGGTAACAGGCCGTTATCGCTTGGATGAATTTCTGAAGAGGCAAAAGGGCACTCTGCTATTACGCACTGTGCTTGCACCATTTTTCATAGGTAGAAACCTTCATCTTGCAAAGCCAATTGGGGTTCGACTGCGAAAGTCCATGGAGGAACTTGGCCCCGTCTATGTTAAGTTCGGACAGCTTCTTTCTACTCGAAGNGATTTTTTACCGGACGATTTAGCAGATGAACTGCGATCTTTGCAAGATAATGTGCCTCCTTTCGAGTCTCCCCCAATCGAAACGATCGTGAAAGATGGGCTAGGCATCGANATCTTTGACGTTTTTNAAAATTTTGAACAGGAACCATTTGCGTCTGCATCCGTAGCTCAAGTCCATAATGCAACCCTGAAAAATGGTGATCAAGTCGTCGTAAAAGTGCTTCGACCAGGCATAGAAAAAACCATAAGGCAGGATTTAAAANTATTAAAAAGTGTAGCCCGTCTAATTCATAAAACCTCTGCTGTGGGCCGACGTTTGCGACTCATTGACGTTGTTAACGATTATGAAAAAATCATCTTTAATGAGTTAGACCTGAGATCAGAAGCAGCCAATACAACCCAACTTGCTCGAAATTTCAACTCTTCTCCAGAGCTTTACATCCCAAAGATTTATTGGGATTTCACTAGTCATAATATTATGGTGATGGAGAAGATTCATGGGGTTCCCGTATCCGATATCGAGAAATTAAAAGAGTCTGGAGTTGACCTTAAAAGACTGGCCGAAACCGGCGTAAACATATTTTTTACACANGTTTTTGAACACAACTTTTTCCATGCCGACATGCACCCCGGCAACATATTTGTGTCAACATCTTCACCACAGCAACCTCAATATATTGCAATCGATTGTGCAATCATAGGATCACTATCCAGCAGTGACCAGGAATACCTAGCTAGGAATTTACTCGCGATTTTTAAAAGAGATTATAAGAAAGTTGCCGAACTACACATCGAATGCGGCTGGGTTTCCAAAGAAACCAAAGTCCACGAATTCGAATCTTCCATTAGGACAGTTTGCGAGCCAATATTTGAAAANCCCTTAAAAGAAATTTCCTTCGGTAAGTTATTAGTCCAACTCTTCCAAACTGCTAGTCGTTTTGATATGGAAGTACAGCCGTCTTTAGTCCTGTTGCAAAAAACTTTACTNAATGTTGAAGGGCTCGGACGGCAACTCTATCCAGATCTTGACCTCTGGCAGACGGCACTGCCATATTTAGAGAAGTGGAATTACAAACGTCTAAGTCCCCTTACTCTCATTGATAAAATCAAAGAAAATATCCCGACGTGGGTTGATCAACTCCCTAACTTACCTCAGCTAGTTATAGAAAACCTAATTGTAAACACAAAGCTTCAAACAAATCAGGCAACTATATTAGCGGAGCAAGTCAAAAGAGAGGCAGAAATAAAAACAAAAAGGCGTTTGAAAACGTGTGTGGGCATCGCGTTAATTTTACTGGCGGGAGTTTCTATGGCGCCTACAGTTTTAAGTTTTCTCAACAACACCCAGATAGTAACCCTAATTCTCGCCGGGTTTGGAATCTATTTTTTGTATTTTGATCGATGAAGGCTCATACTTAGGAAATGTCTTCATTTCTGGATCAAGTCAAATGGAACCAAGATGGCTTGGTGCCCGTGGTTACGGTTGACGCAGCTTCTAGGCGAGTTTTGATGCAAGCGTGGGTCAACAGAGAGGCGTTGCAAATCACTGTCAACGAGGGGTTCGCTTCTTATTGGTCTCGATCCAGGGGAAAATTATGGAAAAAAGGCGAACAGTCAGGCAACACACAAAAGTTAGTAGGAATATATTTAGATTGTGATAACGATAGTTTGTGTTATGAAGTGGAGCAGAAGGGAGGTATTGCATGTCATACGGGTCGAGAGAGCTGTTTTTTTCAAAAGTATGAGAAAGGCAGATGGTCGATTTCAGGCCCAGTCCTAAAAGATCCCTCTGAAATTTATAATAATCACTGATTGCACAGAAATGTTTAGATCACGAGTTGAATGATAGAATGAATAAGATACTTGACGAACTTGCACAAATTCTAGAGCAAAGAAAATCTTCTTCTAGCGATAAATCATATGTTGCAAGTTTGCATGCGAAAGGTATCAATAAAATACTTGAAAAAGTCGGCGAAGAGGCCACTGAAACTATTATAGCGGCCAAAGAATACGATGCGAATGTAGATGCAACCAAGAAGGCAGTGATACATGAAACGGCAGATTTATGGTTTCATACGATGGTCATGTTGAGTCATCTGGGCCTTGAGCCAAATAAGGTATTGGAAGAGCTGGAGAAACGTTTTAATATCTCTGGACTTGACGAAAAAGCATCTCGCCATAGTTAATACATCATCACTTTTTTAGCGGTTTGAACGGGAGGTTAATCATGGGTGTAGGCGGAATCGGTATTTGGCAATTACTTATAATTTTACTAATTGTAGTAATGCTTTTTGGCACAAAGAAACTTAGAAATTTAGGTTCGGATCTTGGTGGCGCTTTGAAGGGATTTAAATCAGCCATGAAAGATGATGAAAAAGAAGACCCTGAAGAAAATGCAGAGGATTCAGAGGAGCCTGAAGGCGAAACTATCGAAGCAACTGCAGAGGAAGTGGAAACTAAGTAACAAAAAATTTCTTTCACCTAAATGCTTTAGGGGAGCTCGAAGTCTTTCGGGCATTCTATGTTTAATATTCATTCAACCGAAATATTGCTAATTTTAATCGTAGCTCTGATCGTGATCGGACCAGAGAAATTGCCAACGGCAATTAAAACAGCTGGCTTATGGATAGGGCGTTTTCGACGTTCTTTTTATAAAGTCAAAGCAGAAATAGAACGTGAGCTCAATACGGATGAAATTAGAAGACAGCTTCATAATGAGTCAGTCATGGCACAGATTGAAGATGCCAAAGCAAAAGTGACCAACGTAGCAAAAGACACTGAAACTTCTGTTAACTCACTAGTGAATACTGACAATTTTGACCCCGGAGCATCCGAAGCGACCAATCAAAAATCCGCGTCTGAAAAACCTAGCAAAAACCCTAGTAGTAGTGCAGTAAATACAAGTTCAGAAGATGCTGTGGAGGCAACGCGAGAAGTCTACAATCCAACCAAAAATCCAAAAGTAGCGCAGGCTGAGGACACGAGTAAGGTAATTAAAAACGATGGCGTCAGCTGAAGCGGAAAAAGAACTAACGCTAATTGATCACTTAATAGAACTTCGTGATCGGATTTTAAAATGCGTAATAGCTATAGTATTGCTGTTTCTCGGCTTGTTTTATTGGGCGAACGATATTTATGCCTATGTTGCTTTGCCGCTCATCCAAGCACTGCCAGAAGGCTCAAGCATGATCGCCATTGATCCTACCTCACCCTTCTTTGCGCCATTCAAACTAACTTTTTACGTGTCTTTTTTATTAGCCGCGCCTTATGTCCTATACCAGTTATGGTCCTTCATCGCGCCAGGTCTGTATAAAAATGAAAAAGCGGTGGCAATTCCTTTATTTATTTCCAGTGTTGTTTTGTTTTATACAGGAATAGCGTTTGCTCGTTACGTTCTTTTTGGCATTGTTTTTGGATTTTTTATTTCAGTAGCGCCAGACGGCGTTCAAGTCGCTCCAGACATTAGTAGCTTTTTGAGTTTCGCCCTGACAATATTCTTTGCATTTGGAATCGCGTTTGAAATTCCAATCGCCGTTTTTCTCTCCATTTGGGCGGATTTAGCAGAGCCCGACACACTCTCAGAGAAAAGGCCCTACGTAGTTGTGGGTTGTTTTGTCATAGCCATGCTATTGACGCCACCAGACCCCTTTACCCAGTCTATGCTGGCGCTCCCGATGTGGGCTCTGTTCGAACTAGGAATATTAGCTGGTAGATTTATACGCAAAAAACAAAACCAAGAAGACCCTGCCTAAGTCAGACATTTTTTTCTAAGACTTTAAGTAAAAAGTCACTGGACCATTATTTTCTAGACTAATTTGCATGTCAGCGCCAAATTTTCCAGTATTAATTTTAGGATACTCATGTTTTGCAAAGTCCACTAAGTGCTTGAATATTTTCTCCGCCTCTTGTGGTGGCTTCGCAGAGGAAAAACTAGGGCGAAGACCTTTGTTAGTGTCGGCTGCTAGCGTAAATTGAGAAACCAACATCACATCGCCCTCTGTATCTTTAACGCTCAGATTCATCTTACCCTGAGCATCACCAAATATACGGTAAGCGAGTAATTTATCTACTAATCTTTCAGCGTTAACGGTAGAGTCTTTTNTTTCTATCCCCACTAAAACTAACAGACCTTCTCCAATTTCTGAATAAAGCTCGCNAAACAAAAATACTCTGGCGTAACTTACCCTCTGAACAAGTGCGATCATTTTCTCGCCGTGGCGTCCCTACCATGACGCTTACGCTCATTCTCGGTTAGCAATTTTTTTCGTAGACGAATATTCTCAGGAGTGACCTCAACCAATTCGTCTTCCGCAATGAATTCCATAGCTTGTTCAAGTGTATGGTTAATAGGTGGCGTTAGCACAATATTCTCATCGGTTCCTGAAGCGCGCACGTTCGTCAGCTGCTTGCCTTTAATTGGATTTACTGCCAGATCGTTCTCGCGACTATGCAGGCCAATGATCATTCCTTCATAGGTCTCCACGTTCGGTCCTACGAATAGTTTTCCCCGGTCCTGCAAATTGAATAACGAGAATCCTAGCACCTTCCCCTTTACCATAGACACTAAAACACCTCGTGAGCGTGACGCTAGGTCTGTGTCTTTGTAGTCGCCGTAATGATCAAATACATGAGTCATTACACCCGAGCCTGATGTCATACTTAAAAACATTGAGCGAAAACCAATTAGTCCGCGAGTGGGGATCAGGAACTGCAGTCGCACTCGTCCTCTCCCATCTGGCAGCATATCTTGCAACTCTGCGCGACGCTGACCTAACTCTTCCATTACTGAACCCTGATGCTTCTCGTCACAATCAACGACTAATGATTCAATCGGTTCTTTAAATACACCGTCTTCTTCGTGAAGAATAACCTCTGGCCTAGATACCGCAAGCTCGAATCCCTCTCGGCGCATGCTCTCAATCAACACAGAAAGATGAAGTTCTCCACGACCTGAGACCTTGTATTTATCGGGTGTATCGCCCTGCTCAACTCGCAGCGCAACGTTGTAGAGTAACTCTCTTTCGAGGCGGTCTTTGATTTGCCTAGTAGTAATGTACTTGCCTTCCCGACCCGCAAACGGTGAATCATTTACCTGAAACGTCATACTGATCGTCGGTTCATCCACCGACAGAGGTGCCATAGCTTCTGGTTGATCCGGATGGCAAAGCGTGTCAGAAATGTTTAGCTTATCGATACCCGAGATACAAACTATCTCTCCAGCCTCAGCTTCGTCCACATCAATTCTTTCAAGACCTAGGTGACTTTTGACCTGCAAGATCTTTCCTTTGCGGGTATTNCCCTCATGATCGATAATAACGACTTGCTGATTTCGAAGCACCTTCCCACGAGTAACACGGCCTAGACCAATAACACCAACATAGCTATTNTAGTCTAGAGCACTGATCTGCATCTGAAANGGNCCATCGAAAACAACATCAGGTGGTGGCACTTTTTCGATCACTGTCTCGAACAGAGGCTCCATATTGTCCGTCATTTCATCCATCTCATGACCCGCGAAACCTTCGAGTGCTGAGGCGTAAATAATCGGAAAGTCTAAT
>NHGO01000033.1 GCA_002172295.1 Gammaproteobacteria bacterium TMED139
AGCTACCAAAATCTCGACGCTTTTTCTTCTAGGGCTAACAACGGTATTAATAACTTCTCTACTAACGAATCAAATTAGTTTAGAGCCTGTGGTCGTAGCGCAGTATATAACCGTCGTTATTACCGCAATTTTCCTGTTTTATTTCACTGGCTTGTTCTATTTTAGTAAGCTAAGTTCTAAAGAGAGAAAATCTCTTGTCGCCTTTTTACTTATATGTGTTGCATCCACCCTTTTCTGGGCTGGCTTCGAGCAAGCTGGATCATCTTTAAATCTATTCGGCCAAGATTTTACTAATCGGTTAATCGGAAACTTCGAGATTCCTCCCGCGTGGTTTCAGTCGACTAACTCAATATTTATAATAGTTTTATCACCTTTTTTTGCATCTATATGGATAAATCTTAGCAAGCAATTAATCTACCCTAATTACGGCTTTAAATGCGCTGCCGGGCTTGTAATAATGGCTTCTGGCTTTATTGTGATGTTCTTTGCAGCGCAACTAGCAGGCTCAGGAATGAAAGTTGCGCCAGGCTGGCTTATCTCCACCTACTTCTTGCATACTGTCGGTGAGCTATGTTTGAGCCCCGTTGCATTAACAGCAGTAAGTCAGCTCTCTCCGAGACGTTTTGCGGGCCAGATGATGGGGGTTTTCACCTTAACCTATTCGATTGGCAGCTTAGTCGCCGGACTAATCGCTGGAAACTTTAACCCCCAGAATATTGAAGAGATGCCAAACCTTTTTCTTCAAATTAGTCTCTACTCAATAGTAGCTGGTACCTTAATTGGTATTTTTGCTTTAAAAACCAAACATTGGGAATCACCATGAATTAAGAATGAGGCGCGCGAATTTATAGTATTATTTAATTAAGCTAAATAAATTGGGAATTTAAATTATGAGCTTCTTGTCTGGTAAAAAAGTCTTAATCTTAGGGGTCGCAAGTAAACTGTCTATTGCTTCAGGAATTGCAGCAGCTATGCATAAAAATGGAGCAGAACTGGCATTTACCTACCAGAGTGAGAAGCTTAAAGATCGNGTTATGGGGTTCGCCGAAGGATGGGGTTCAGACAAGGTTTATCCATGTGATGTAACTAATGACAATCAAATNGATAAACTTTTTGAGNGANTAAGTGACCAATGGGAAGGTTTAGACGCTATAGTACACTGCTTAGCNTTNGCTCCTGCTCATGAGCTTAACGGAAATTACGTAGATGTTACAACTAGGGAGGGTTTTCTTACGGCGCATGAAATCAGCTCCTATAGTTTAGTTGCGCTAGCTCAAAAGGGCCGAGAGCTCATGACTGGCAGAAACGGTTCCTTGTTAACGCTGAGCTATCTCGGAGCTCTGCGCAGCCTNCCAAACTACAATGTTATGGGTTTAGCAAAAGCTAGCCTAGAGGCCAACGTCAGNTATATGTCCGCGAGTCTCGGCCCTGAAGGAACTCGAGTTAATGCGATATCTGCTGGCCCCATAAAAACATTGGCAGCGGCAGGTATAAAGAGTTTCCGAAAAATGTTAGAGCATAATGCAAAACAGACGCCATTGCGGCGAACTGTTACCATCGACGAAGTAGGAAATGCAGCTGCCTTTTTGTGCTCGGACTTAGCTTCAGGCATCACAGGAGAAGTACTTTATGTTGATGGAGGGTTCAATACTACCGCAATGGGCTCACTTAATGAGTAACATAGCTACTAATTAAAAGCCTCATTTGTACTAGTNTGAATATCAGAACTTTCTCTTAATGATGACATGTATGCTTGAAAGTCATTGTTACCCAGATCAGTTTTAACCGATTCGATTAAGGTTGTGACTTGCTCTTCAGGGATAGCGTCTACAGAACCCTCATTCACCTGGGTCAGCTCAATTACAACAAAAGTATCGTTACTGAGAGTTATGTCAGACCGGTTTAACTCATTGTCGGGCACCGGAAGGCTGAAAACTTCGTTTACAATCTCCCGATTTACTGCAAAAGAATTTCGCTCCACTTCAAGCTCTTCAATCCATTGCAAGTCGTTTTCAGCTAGAAGTTCATCTATTGGAAGATTCTCCTCAAGCGTCGATACCAGCTCACTCCCCAGCTCTTGAACTGAGTTACGCTCCATTTCTGTTCTTAGGATGACTGCTATTTCTGCCTCAACTTCTTCAAGCGGGAGAACAGACGCCTCCCGATAGGTCAGTGCGCGGACGACTGCGGACTGAGAATCACTAAGTTCTACTACATCGCTGTTATTACCATCAAGCAATACTTCGTCAGAATAAGCAGCATTTACTAACTCTAAGTTAGAAAATATCCCGGTCCCTCCTGATCGAGGAGTAGGCTCCGTTTCTCGAATATCTAAGGCTAACTGTTCTTCGATAGTCAACAAATCGCCGGTTTCAAACGCCAAATTGGCCAAATCTTGCAAACGCTCTGAATAAAGCCTTTCAACCTCTGAGTTTGTTAATTCGCGCTCTATTCTATCTCTAGCTTCTTCAAAATCAGGAAAGCTATTATCCTCTGCCTGAGTAAGTTTAACTAAATGAACGCCAAACTCAGAAACGACAGGCGAAGAAACTTCATTTAGCTCTAATAAATTTAACGCTTCTTCGATTTCTACAGGAAAAGCCGTACCATCGGTAAACCCGATATCACCGCCTTCCTCGGCAGATACTGCGTCAATGGATAATTCCATAGCCAGGTCGGAAAATTCTTCACCAGCATCAATTCGAGATTTTGTGTCTGCTGCCAATTCTATTGCTACGTCTTCAGAGTTAGTGCTTCCTACTTCAAAAAGAATATGTGAGGCACGTTTTTCTGACGACCCTTCAAATTCTAAACGTTCTAGCTCATATTGCTGCCGCAATTCAGCTACATCTGTCTGCAACTCAGCGGAAATAGCACTCTTATCTAATAAGACATATTCTATAATTAGAGATTCTTCCTCAGCGAATTGTTCCGAATTGTTGTTATAGTAGGCGGTGATTTCATCATCGCTCACAGGCGTGCCTAAAGTCCTCGTTCCCATTGTGACCGATAAATATCGAAAGTCACGAGTCTGTGTGGACAATTTTGCAAACCTTTCTAACTCAACGTCAGTGATAAAACTTGATCCCGTATACGCACTAGCAAGCTGAGACATCAACATCCTCTGCTCTAAAGATTGTCTATACATCGGAACAGTAAGCCCCTGTGTTGCCATTGTTCTAACCGCTAAGTCAGAATTGAAAACACCACTAATCTGGAAACTCTCCGTGGCAAGTATATTTCGATCAATTTGGCTAGGCGATATAGCCATGGACTTGTTAATGGCTTTTTGACGAAGTAAGGTTTCCTCGACCANCTGATTAAGTGCGATGGATTCTAAAAAACTCGAATCGATTCCATTCAAATCGCCCCCAATCGAAGCCATGAGATTCTGGATATTCTGGTCAAGCTGAAATTGAGTTATCTCCTCACCATTAACACTGGCTGCGGAGGGCGGCTGAGTAAAACCTCCAATTATAGATTCAACTCCAAAAAGAGCGAAAACCGCGATAATTAGCCCGATAATAACCTTTCCAATTATCCCTAATGATTTTTCTCTAATGTCCTGAAGCATGCTTTGTTACCAATTTTAACTATATGTGCGCACTATATACGTAAAAAGGCGCATCATCGATGCGCCCAGTCTATCCTGTAACTTTAAACGAAAGTTGCTATGTTTTTGAACTAGGAGTAAAAAATAGCTATTGATTTACCGAATCTTTCAGCGCTTTCCCAGCTTTGAAACTAGGTACTCTTGCAGCCTTAATTTGAATAGGAGCACCCGTTTGGGGATTCCGTCCAGTTCTAGCCGCTCTATTTTTAGTAGCAAATGTGCCGAAACCAACCAATACGACCGGATCATCCTTTTGCAGAGAACCGGTAATNGTATCTATCATGGCGTCTATAGCTCGGCCCGCAGAAGCTTTGGGCAGGTCAGCACTTGCAGCAACAGCATCTATTAGTTCTGATTTATTCACGTTATCCCCTTCATTATGTTTCAGTTAAAATTTGTTTTTTTACTGGATTGGTTAACATCAATCTAAATAATTCACACCCCAGAATAATCATCAACACGTCATAATTCTTAAAAATAATCAACGAATTATTTGCCAAAAGCAGGACTAATCATGATCAAACCTTGCCTTAAGAATTTAACGCTTGAAGCGTGCGCCCTCGCTCGACGCAACTCATGCTTTTATACCAAGGGCCAGAAAGACATGTCAACCTGAAACACGCGTATTCAGTGGGTATTTATAGCCTTTTCGGAACTTGTAGCNTCAATATCACCCTGTGAAGCCTTTTTCTTTTGATCAACCTTTTTCGGAGTAGGTTGAAATTGGAGAGCGGTCTCTAATACTTCGTCAATCCATTTCGCGGCAACTATCTCCAGATCATCCTTAATATTGTCTGGTATTTCAGCTAGATCACGTTCATTATCCACAGGAATAACCACAGTCTTAATGTTGCCTCGATGCGCAGCCAATAACTTCTCTTTTAACCCGCCTATCCGTAGGACCTGACCTTGTAACGTTATCTCTCCTGTCATCGCAACGTCAGCTTTGACAGGAATGCCTGTTAGAACAGAGACTAGTGCCGTGCACATCCCTATTCCCGCACTTGGACCGTCCTTCGGTGTAGCGCCCTCCGGAACATGGATATGCAAATCTAACTTCTCATAGAAATTCGAATTCAACCCTAAAGAATTCGCCCGGCTTCTAACCACCGTAAACGCAGCTTGGATGGATTCTTGCATAACATCGCCTAATGATCCGGTTTTAATCGTTTTACCCTTCCCATCCACAGCGATTGCTTCGATATCTAGCAATTCTCCACCGACCTGCGTCCAAGCTAAGCCCTTGACTTGGCCTACTTTGTTTTCCTCCTCAGCTTTGCCAAAATCATACTTCTTAACACCTGAGTATTTTTCAAGTAGTTTACTATTTAGCTCTTTAGACGCTTTAACCTCTGAGAGTGAATTAGCCTTCACCACTTTTCGGCAGATTTTTGCAATTTCTCTCTCTAACCCNCGAACNCCTGCCTCTCGGGTATAAAAACGAATAAGATCTAAAATGGAACTCTGCTTGAATTGAATTTCTTCTTTATCTAAACCATTATTTTTCATCTGCTTCGGTACGAGATACCGTTCCGCAATATTGGCTTTCTCATCTTCCGTGTAACCAGGAATCCGGATCACCTCCATTCTATCCAAGAGAGGTTCCGGGATATTCATACTGTTAGATGTACAAACAAACATCACTTCTGATAAATCATAATCAACTTCCAAATAATGATCGTTGAAACCATGATTTTGTTCTGGATCGAGAACTTCAAGTAACGCAGATGCAGGATCTCCCCTGTTATCCATACTCATTTTATCAATTTCGTCTAAGAGAAATAATGGATTTTTCACCCCAACTTTCGATAGCTTTTGCAATAATTTACCCGGAAGAGACCCTATATATGTTCTCCTATGACCCCGAATTTCAGCTTCATCTCTAACCCCGCCCAAAGCCATTCGGATAAATTTCCTATTCGTCGCCCTAGCAATTGATTCGCCCAACGAGGTTTTTCCTACCCCCGGGGGTCCGACAAGGCATAGAATTGGACCCTTTAACTTTTTAACCCGTTTATGAACTGCCAAATACTCGAGAATTCTTTCTTTAACTTCTTCCAGTCCGTAATGATCTGACTCAAGTATTTCCTCGGCTTTACGTAAATCAAGCCTGACCTTAGAGCGCTTTTTCCAAGGAACACTAACCATCCAGTCCAAATAAGTTCTTACAACAGAGGCCTCTGAAGACATAGGAGACATCATCTTTAACTTATGTANCTCCGCCAGNGCCTTATCTTTAGCATCCTTAGGCATCCCAGCATTATCAATTTTNTGCCGAAGCTCATCCGCCTCATTTGGAACATCTTCTAAGTCNCCCATTTCCTTTTGAATNGCCTTCATTTGCTCATTAAGGTAGTACTCTCGCTGACTTTTCTCCATTTGCTTTTTAACTCGCCCGCGGATTCTTTTCTCGACTTGAAACAAATCTATCTCCGATTCAATCAAAGCCATTAAGTGCTCGACTCTATTTTTCAAACTAGACAACTCAAGTAGATTTTGCTTTTCTGACAGTTGCAAAGNCATATGGGACGCGATGGTATCAACCAATCGACCAGGCTCATCGATGCTCGATATTGACGTCATAACCTCAGGAGGAATTTTTTTGCTCAACTGCACATATTGATCAAATTGCGAAAGTAAAGACCGAATCAATACTGACGCTTCTTTCTGCGACACATCTTCGGAAACCAACAAACTTGCTTCAGCATTCATGTGATCAGATTCTCTGTCTACATTAATGACTTTCGCTCGCTCCAACCCCTCAACTAAGACTTTAACAGTCCCGTCAGGTAATCTAATTAGTTGGAGGATAGTTGCTATTGTTCCTATTGAGAATAGTTGCTCAGCGACTGGGTCATCATCCGAAGCATTCTTTTGGGCGACTAGCAAAACTTGCTTATCGCCGGACATAGCCTCCTCTAACGCCTTTATCGATTTTGGTCTACCCACGAACAGTGGCTGAACGATCTGGGGATAAACAACTACATCCCTCAGCGGCAGCAAGGGAAATATTGTTTTATTTGAAACTTCCGCAGGCACTATCGCCTCCTCCCGAACATCCTATCTGTAGGAATGTGGTGTCTATCAAGCAGAAATCAAGACCCTAACTTACTCATCAACGGCGGACTTACCCTGCTGCTCTAAGTTCTCATACATCAATAAAGGCTCTGACATACCGTCTATCACAGCTGCATCAATCACAACCTTGCTGACTCTATCCAAAGAGGGGATCTTATACATTGTATCCAACAAGACAAACTCCATGATCGAACGCAGCCCACGCGCACCCGTCTTCCTTTCTTGTGCCTTTCTTGAAATTGCCTTCAAAGCATCGTCCCTAAATTGAATCTCTACATTCTCCATCTCAAACAACTTAGCGTATTGCTTTGTTAACGAATTCTTTGGCTCACAAATAATTCGTACTAGAGCATCTAAATCTAGTTCATCAAGAGTAGCGATCATCGGCAAACGCCCAACGAATTCTGGTATCAAGCCGTACTTCACCAGATCTTCTGGCTCGACTCCTCTTAGGGTCATCCCAATATTTTGAGAATTATCTTGAGACCTAACCTCTGCGGTGAAACCAATACCACTTTTGTCCGATCTATCTCGTATTATTTTATCCAAATCTGCGAATGCACCACCACATATGAAAAGTATATTGGAAGTGTCAACCTGAAGAAACTCTTGCTGCGGATGCTTCCTTCCGCCTTGAGGAGGTACAGAGGCTACGGTCCCCTCAATTAACTTCAATAATGCCTGTTGGACACCCTCTCCTGACACGTCTCTGGTAATAGAGGGGTTGTCAGATTTGCGAGAAATCTTATCAATTTCGTCAATATACACTATACCGATTTGAGCTTTTTCGACATCATACTCACATTTTTGCAAAAGCTTTTGGATAATATTTTCAACATCTTCCCCAACATACCCCGCCTCGGTGAGTGTCGTAGCATCGGCTATCGTAAATGGAACGTCCAAAAGTCGTGCGAGAGTTTCAGCCAAAAGCGTTTTCCCAGTTCCGGTGGGTCCAACCATAAGTATATTACTTTTCCCAAGCTCTACATCGTCTGCCGAACTCTCGTAATTGAGACGCTTATAATGGTTGTAAACTGCTACCGATAACACTTTCTTCGCACTTTCTTGACCTATCACATATTGATCAAGAGTGTTTTTTATCTCCTCGGGAATGGGCAATTTACGCTTAGTCGATTCAGACTCTTTGCCCTGAATTTCTTCCCGAATAATATCGTTACATAAATCTACGCACTCGTCGCAGACGAAAACCGACGGACCCGCAATTAGCTTCCTCACTTCATGTTGACTCTTCCCGCAGAAAGAGCAGTAAAGCAATTTACCGTTCTCGTCTTCCTTGTTATAAGTATCATCGGACATGAAGTATCGCCTACCCTATTTTAATCTCGCGGCGCGTTAAGACTCTTACGCTCACATTAAGACACTGTCTACTACGCTGAACAGTCACAACTTAGTTTCGCCATTGACCGCTATTTTAAACATTCGGCGCTTAAAATGCTTAAGACTACCCAGATTACTAGTTCTACTCAGTAACTTTATTATCTACTCTTTGTTGGATTACTTTATCAACTAAACCATATTCTCGAGCTTCCTCAGCCCCCATAAAATGGTCCCTCTCGGTATCTCGGGAAATGACTTCTTGGTCTTTATCGGTATTTTCTGCAAGTAATTTATTAAGTTTAGATCTTAACTCTATGATTTCATTAGCTTGTATTTCTATATCTGATGCTTGCCCCTGAGCCCCCCCGCTTGGCTGATGAATCATTACACGAGAATGCGGCAAAGCCATACGCTTCCCTTGTGTACCGCCAGCGAGTAGAAATGCACCCATACTGGCGGCCTGCCCAATACACATAGTACTGACATCAGGCTTGATAAACTTCATCGTGTCATAAATTGATAACCCGGCCGTTACAGATCCACCCGGCGAATTAATATATAGATGAATATCTTTGTCGGGATTTTCAGACTCTAAGAACAGCATTTGCGCCACGATTAGATTTGCCATGTGATCTTCGATTGCTCCTGTAAGGAAAATCACTCGATCCTTCAATAATCTGGAGTAGATGTCATATGACCTCTCGCCCCGAGAGGTTTGCTCCACTACCACGGGCACCAAAGCCGCTGTACTTTCAATAGAGTTTGTCATAAAAATCAGTATCTCAATTCAATTTAAGGGCAATAAAAGCTCAAAAACCTAGATATATTCCTTTTATTTTCGTTGCAGTTTAGCCTTTTAGACTTCATTTGGTTTATTCTCATCTGGCTTTATCGCATCTTCATAGTTCATTTTCTTATCTATTACCTTTGCCTCGCCAAGTATAAAATCGAAAACTTCATCTTCGACGACCGTTGATTCGATTGCGGCAAGTTGATCCTGATTTCCATAGTACCAATTAACGACTTCGTCTGGAGACTCATATGTAGAGGCAAGCTCCTCGACCGAGGTCCGAACCTTCTTCGGGTCAGGTTTTATTCCTTGTTCTTTAATTACCTCACCAAGTATTAGACCAAGAACAACTCTCTTCTTCGCCTGATCTTCAAATAGGTCATTTGGTAAAAGGTTAGAATCAGCAGTCTCTATACCGCCCATTTTNTGCAAAGTCTGAGCNTTGAGATTTTCAACTTCAGAAGACATCAGCGCCTCAGGTATTTCTATATCAACTGCCCCAATGAGCGCGTCCATAATTTCACTTTTCATTTTATTTCGAGTAGCTGTTTTTAACTCTCTCTCCATGTTGCTAATGATTTCTGCGCGAAAGGCCTTCTCACCGCCACTCTCAACCCCAAAGCCTTTAAAAAATTCGTCATCAATCTCCGGCAAACTTTGTTCTTGTACCAAATTTAAAACTATCTCGAATTCAACATCCTCATTTGATAACTCGGGGTTGTGATAGTTATCAGGAAATGACAAAGACAACGAGAATGTGTCGCCCGCTTTTTTTCCTAATATTCCACTTTCAAACCCAGGAATCATCTTCTCAGAACCAAGGACAAGCGCAGCTCCTTTTGCGGCGCCACCCTCAAATTCAATGCCATCTTTCTTACCTGAGTAATCAATATTCACTAAATCCGACTCCTCAGCCTCCCTGTCGACAGTAACCCAATTTTTCTTTTGCTCTCTAAGAGTTTCAATCATTTGGTCTACGTCTTTATCTAAAACATCTGCTATTGGCCTATTCACCTCAATATTCTTAAAATTTGGTAAATCTACATCTGGATAAACTTCAAAAATAGCAATGAATTTTAGATCTTTTCCCTCCTCCGTCTCTACGGGCTCAATTTTTGGCTGACCTGCCGGTTGAAGCTTCTTGTCTGAAACAGCATCATAAAACGATTGGCTCATCAGTTCGCCAATTACTTCGCCTCTCACACCTTTACCAAACTGCCTTTTGACAACTTTCATAGGCACTTTGCCCTTCCTAAAACCATTCAACCGAACAGATTTAGCCGCTTCTCGGAGACGCGATTCCACATCAGTCTCGATCCTCTCACTTGGGATCGCTATCGTCATTCTTCGCTCTAAACCTTCTGTGGTCTCTACTGAAACTTGCATGTAAACCTCTTTAGCCCAGAATCCTAGTTTAGGTTTTACTCACTTTGCTCAAGGATCTTTTAAAATAAAGTGACAGACAAAAGTTAACTTCGACTTTAAGGTATATTACCAAAAAATTCAGTAAGTTACTTCGCAAATGATCATCAAACAAGGTGCGCGATTCTCCCATATAGATACCCCAACTGCAATCATCGAAGCTAAGGCCCAAACTTGCTCATTAAAAGTTCTTGTTAAAAACATCAAAATGAACAGGTATCTGTCAAAACNTTTTAAAGTGACGTAAAGTGCTGTTTTCAATCACTTACTTGACATAATGACAATTTCGAACGAGCAATTAACAGGNCTAATTTTAGCGGGGGGAATGGGCTCACGCATGGGTTATGCCGAAAAGCCCTTACAAAAACTCGGTAATAAAACTATTCTCCAATGGATTTTTTCTAAGTCCGAAAATCAGGTTGGTCAATTTTTAATCAGCCTGAATCGTAATCAAGATAAATATAAATCAATCGGCTGCCCGCTAATTCCGGATATTGATGGCTATAAAAGTGGTCCCTTAATCGGAATCTACAGCGCTTTGGAGTTTTTGTCCCAGTCAACAGAATTAAAAGTTCCGCATTATTTGTTGTGCCTTCCAGGCGATGTCCCGTTTTTCCCAAATGATTTAATCACTCAATTATCAAATGAAATGGCCTCAAGCCCATGCGATGTTGTAATGACAAAATGTGATTCACAACTACAGCCGTTATTTTCATTATGGGCTCTGTCAACTAAGCAAAAGATCAAAAAAGCCTTGGAGAATGGCTATTATGGTCCAAAGCAGATCCTGTCCAAATTAGACCACAAACTGCTTTACGTAGAAGCTCAATCAGCGTTGCAATTTTTTAACATTAACACAGTAAAGGACATGAAAATTGCTCAGAAACTAATCAACGATCTTTAAAAAAAAACTCCTATTTTTAGTTTACTTTAGAATAGCCCCATATATTGCTGATTTATATATTAAATAATAACACCCTTGAATTTTTAAAAAGTNCTCCAAGTAATTGAAACTACGGATAAATACGCGTTTAACAAATCGGGCCGAAATACATCAAAAAATTTCTCATGGCATANTTTTTGCGCACTTCAAATTATTAGCAACACAGCTTAAGGTGAAAGTACTCGTTAGCTTGAGGTANCGTATCCGTTGATCCTTGGCTTTTANATATTGATCGTTGCCTCGAGCTAGCGGAGACCAAATGATAGGCATAATTCATGACGGAAGATTCGGGTATAATCAAAAAGCAGGGCGATACCTTCAAAACTGCCAACGAGTCAGTCATTTTTAAGCAGCAAAACGTCTGGTACTACACGTCTCCAAATGGCGACAGAGTGGGACCATTTAGGTATCAATCTGAGGCTAGATCTAGCTTAGAGCAGTTTCTAAGCCAACTGAAGGATAGATTATCTATTGAATAGCCGATAGAACAAGCTTAATTAAGTTGCTTTTTTAAATTCTAATGACAATGAATTGATGCAGTAACGTAAACCAGTCTCAGGCGGGCCATCCGGAAAGACATGACCTAAATGGGAATCGCACGCACTGCATACTACCTCCGTCCGAATCATGCCGACTGAGTAATCAGAATGTTCGACAATCATATTTTTATCGATTGGCTCATAGAAGCTCGGCCATCCCGAACCGGAATCATACTTTGTGTCAGATGAAAAAAGAGTCTGCCCGCATGCCCCGCACGCATATGACCCGTCGTCCTTGAGGTCTAAATATCTCCCAGTGAAAGCCCTTTCAGTGCCCTTTTCCCTGAGAACATGATAGCGCTGATCACCTAGCAGTGCCCGCCATTCGGAATCAAGCCTTTTAATCTTTTTAGAGACACTGAATTCAGTCATAACTTTCTTGTCAATGTTGATCCAGGCACTTACCTGCCCAAGTCTTCTTACTGTACAATGCGTAAGTCTCTCATATAATAATGGGATAGAAAATACTTTTAACTTTTGACACCACCGTTAAATTTATTCTTCATAAAACTCACTGCCAGCCTCGAAGATAGAAAGCAATGTTAAAGCAAATTAAGCAATCCAAAAAATTAATTGATGTTTGCTATGACATACGAGGGCCCATCCTAGAAAAAGCAGATGCATTAGAAAAGAAGGGCCATGAAATCCTGAAACTCAATATAGGCAACCCGGCACCATTTGGATTTAATGCTCCAGATGACATTATTTCAATTGTCATGAAGAACCTCGCAAATGCGCAAGGATATATGGACTCGAAAGGATTAATTTCAGCGCGCCAAGCGATACTTCAAGAATGCTTATCATATGGAATAGACGGGGTCCAATTAGAGGATATTTATCTAGGAAACGGAGTCAGCGAGTTGATCTCCCTTTCCATGCAGGCCTTAATAAGCGATGGCGATGAAGTGCTAATCCCATCGCCCGATTATCCTCTCTGGACTGCCTCGGTCACACTGAGCGGNGGCAACCCGGTACATTACTTATGTGACGAAAAGTCAGACTGGCACCCTTCAATCACAGACATTGAATCGAAAATCAACTCGCGTACTCGTGCAATAGTCATAATTAATCCAAATAACCCGACAGGGGCGGTGTACGATGAAAAAGTTCTAACCGATATAGTGGAGTTAGCTAGAAAGTACGAATTAGCTATTTTTGCGGATGAAATCTATGGAAAGATTACCTTCAACAATGCACGATTTATACCTATTGCAAGTCTGAGTAATGATGTGATAACGGTTAGTTTCAGCGGCCTAAGCAAATCTTATCGGTTGGCTGGCTTTAGATGTGGTTGGATGGTCCTTAGCGGAGCTAAGCAAAGAGCACAGAGTTATATTGAAGGTCTAGATATTTTATCTAATATGCGCTTATGCTCTAACGTGCCTGCTCAATTTGCAGTAGAACCTGCCCTTAACAAGGACTCATATGCCAAAGAGCTAACTTTGCCTGGCAGCAGATTAGAAAGGCAAAGAGATATTACCTGGAATCTACTAAATGCAATTCCTGGTGTTAGTTGTGTCAAACCAAAAGGTGCCTTCTATCTCTTTCCGAAATTAGATCCAAAAATATATAAAATAGGAAGTGACGAAAATCTAGTCTTAGACATCTTATCTAAAGAAAAAATTCTTCTAGTGCAAGGAAGCGCCTTTAATATTGAAGATAATCAACATTTTCGTATAGTATTTCTACCATCTACCGTTCAACTATCTGATGCTTTAGGAAGAATAGCCAGAATGTTAGAAAGCCTGAAGCTCAATGAGGGTTAAAGCCAGCGGCCTTTAAAAGATTTGTGTCTTCATCCGTGAAATGCTTTGGTATAGCAAACTCATAAAATTCATGACGCCCTTTATGATCCGCCCTTAATCTATCAAAGATAGCTGCGTTCTCCGCATCTGCCCGCCCTTTCATAAGTTTTTTAAATTGCGAGCTTATGCTCGTTATTGGTAAAACCTGGTTCACCGCTCCTAAAAAATCGCTATTACTCTTGCCTGTATTTAACTTTTTTAACTTAAAGTCTCTCCCCTCAGTATCCCGACAATTCAAGCTAAACCATTTACAAAATTCAGAGTAGATTCTTAGAGATGCATCCTTCTTCGCCTTCTGGCTGTATCCAGCTATGTGCGGTGTAGCAATGTATGCCTTGTCTACCAATCTGTGATTACAATTCGGCTCATCTACCCACACGTCAACTACCGACAAAAATTTCTGATTCTCAGACAGAAACTCCAACAAAAACTCTTCATCTACAACCCCTCCCCTTGAGGTATTTATCAAGACAGAGTTCTTAGGAAGCGATAGCAGAAATTTTTTGTCTATTAAATGTTCTGTCTTGTGGACTCCTGAAGTAGTTAAAGGTACATGAATCGATATCACGTCGCAGTCGCTCAATTGCTCTAATCGCTTATAAGAGATGTCTTGAGCTAAAGCTTCATTTCGTTCGCTTTGAGGAGGATCATTAATCAAAACGTCCCAATTGCAGGAGCTGGCTTTTTTAGCTAACGAACTCCCGACCGCACCATGTCCAATTATGCCAATTTTTAAGCTTTCTCCAGCTCTTATCCTCTCATCAAAGATATTTGCTATCGCAGACAAGCAATAGTCAGTTACCGCATTGGCGTTACAACCCTTTGCGTCTGAAAACCCAATTCCAGCTCGTGTTAAATCATCAATGGCGATATGGTCAGTCCCGCTTGTCGCTGAACCAATAAATTGCAAAGCGGTATTATCAANTAACGCTCTTGACACTNTAGTCGTNGAACGAACGAGAAGAACATCNGCATCGGTTAAGTCCTTGTTTTGAATTTCTCGCCCAGGCAAGAGCAACAAGTCTCCATAATCTGAAAACAATTCGCTTATTAAAGGTAAATCTATGTCGGCAACTATCTTCATAGCAATTTTAGCCTTTAAACGACCTGTGTGNTTAAATCCGAAACCATTTCAATCAGTTTGTGCTTTTCCGAATTACAAAATCGATAGTCATCAAGAAATAAAGCAAACGCAGATCGATCGATTTCTTTTAAGTTCAACATATTTAGCGATACGGTAGAGAAGGTTTCCTCATTGTCATCAACAGAGCATTGAATTGTTGCTAACGTTCTACTAAGAAAAGCACTTTCTCTGTTTTCTACAAGAGTATTCGTGAGGGTAGATGATCCTCGCATTGATAGTTTTGGTATACGGTCCAAATTTTTGTAAACACCCTCAAGACTGCCAAATTCTTTGAGTAGCAGCTTCGCCTTGACTGCTCCTACGCCAGGAACACCGCTAATACAATCAACTGGATCGCCGACTAGACCCAAATAGTCTGCAAACTGTTCTGGACTCACACCATATTCTGTTCTGATGTCGTCCAAATAACGACGCTTGTTAGCGCTGTAATCCCACAGGCAATCAGTTTTGTTCTTCAGTAATTGAGCTAGATCTTTATCTTTACTAAGGATATGAACTGCCACGTTCGAGTTTTCCGATCGCACAGTGGATGCTAGGGTTCCAATAATATCATCAGCTTCATACATCCGGCTCGAAAATGCCGATAAGCCTAGTGGCGAACAAACCTCGAAACACCCGGTTAATTGCATCCCAAGATTTTTATCAGGCAACTCACGATTAGACTTATAATCGGCGCTTAGCTGGTGGCGAAAACCACTAAACAAACTCTCGTCATGAGCGATCGCGATAAATCTCGGCTTGACGCGCCTAATTAACTGAATTAAAAATTGAGTGAATCCATATAGCCCACTTAAATCCTCCCCGTCTTCATTTTTACAGTCAACATAAGGAGAAAAGTGTGCTTGAAATATATAGATCGAGGCATCAACTAAATAAACTAGCGATTCCGCCTCAATACTATTCGAGATTTTCATCTATATCTTTCTTTTGAATTATGTAGATGAATTGCCCGTCTTCCTCGGCATTGGACACCAATTCGTGTCCTAGGAATAAGCAAAACTTTGGTACATCTCGCTTTGTCGACGGGTCTGTTGCCAGCAACCGCAGCCGAGTTCCAGGCGGAATATCTCTGATTTTATTATGAAGCAGCATCACAGGCTCCGGACAATAAAGTCCACGAGCGTCTAAATCAATATGATTTGCCGTTAGAACCTTTTCCAAATTGTGATCACCTGATGACATAGAATGATGCCGCAACTCATTTACTCGCTAGCCTGACTTTACTAAATTACACGATGCTGTTTTCGAGTCAAAGAGTAACTTTATTTCCCCCTTAATCAACTGAGATCTAACCTTTTCTATTTTCTCTTCAAAAGAATATTCACGATGCCCGTAATCTGTCCCTTCCCTAGAAATATATTCTTCAATAACACCCAATAAGGCTTCATCGGATAGCTGACGATGAGGTATTTCCATTAATGTTTTACTCGAACTGGTCTAACGCCAGGGTTAAAAAATTACTAAGATAAATCCAAAACTTCCAAATTATTCTCATTCTCTTGCGATTTCTTTAATTCCGAAAATGGAAATAGCGACAAATCAGCTAATTGAGAAGGTGAAATATTACAGATACTTCTAAAAATAGACTCTACCCTCCCAGGAAATTCTTTATCCCATCTTGTTAGCATTTCTTTAACGTTTTGGCGTTGCAGATTACTTTGGCTACCGCATAAATCGCATGGAATAATTGGGAACTGCATTAGAGTCGCAAATTTTTCGATTTCCGACTCTTTGCAATAAGCTAACGGCCTGATAACAACATTTCGCTTATCATCACTCAAAAGTTTAGGTGGCATCGCCTTTAGCCTACCCCCATAAAACATATTAAGAAAAAGCGTTTCAATAATGTCATCGCGGTGATGACCTAGTGCAATTTTATTGGCGCCTATTTCTTCCGCATAATTATAAAGTATCCCTCTTCGCAAGCGTGAGCATAGGCCACAATAGGTTTTCCCTTCTGGGATTTTATCTTTGACGATTGAGTAAGTATCCCGCTCCAGAACAGTATACCTCACCCCCAATTTTTCGAGATATTCAGGAAGAATATGCTCTGGGAACCCTGGTTGTTTTTGATCTAAGTTCACTGCATGAATTTTGAACTCGATCGGAGCATGTTTTTTAAGACTACTTAAGATATCCAATAATGTGTAAGAATCTTTCCCCCCAGAAAGGCACACCATTACTAAATCATTTTGCTCGATCATATTAAAATCGGCAATTGCGCGCCCCACATCTCGCCTCAAATTTTTGCGGCTCCGATTAAGTTGCAGATTCTCCTTGGTGCCTATCACGGATCGTAACAACGTTAGACACGCTCTAGAACAGTTGCGATTCCTTGACCTAGCCCTATGCACATAGTCGCCAATCCTAGCGAGACATCTCGCGATTCCATATTATTTAAAAGAGTCGTAACAATTCTTGTTCCGGAGCATCCNAATGGGTGTCCTAGAGCTATTGCACCCCCTCTCAAATTAATTTTTTCATCCAGAGCGTCTAANAGTTTNAGATCCTTAAGAACCGGCAATGATTGCGCCGCAAAAGCTTCGTTAATTTCAACGCACTCGATATCCTCGACCATGAGACCAGCCTTTTTCAATGCCTTTTGGGTCGCGGGCACCGGTCCGTAGCCCATAATCGACGGTGCTACGCCCGCGTAAGCCATAGATTTTATTCGAGCTCGTATTTTAAGGTTTAAAGATTCAGCTTTCGCNCTAGACATAACTAACATAGCAGACGCTCCGTCCGAGATTTGCGAGGAAGTCCCAGCTGTAACAGTACCATTTTTTGGATCAAAGACAGGTCGTAACTGAGAAAGTCCTTCTAGGGAAGTTTCCGGCCTAATAGTCTCGTCGGCCTCGACTAAGGCTTTAGCACCATCATCTCTGTGCCCCTCAATGGGTACGATTTCGTTTCGATAACCTCCGTCGCTGCGAGCCTGACTTGCAAGCGCATGAGAACGAACCGCAAATGCCTCTTGATCTGACCTTGATATACCATGCATCTTTGAGAGAACCTCGGCCGTGACGCCCATCATCCAAGAGGCTTTTGCGATATATTTTGAACTCTTAGGGTTTGGATCTACTCCGTGGGTCATACCAACATGCCCCATATGTTCTACCCCTCCAACTATAAACTGATCCCCATTGTTACTTTGAATTGCCGTGGCCGCGGTATGCAATGCCGACATAGACGAACCACACAATCGATTCACTGTCTGCGCGCATGTGGTATGAGGCAATACCGACATCAAAGAGGCATTTCTACTAATATTCCAACCCTGCTCTAATGTTTGATTCACGCAGCCCCATATAACATCTTCAGTCTCCGCCGGATCAACACCATCTGTTCGCTCAAAAAGGGCGTCGATCAAACGGGCGGATAGCTCTTCAGCACGCACATTGCGATAGGCTCCATTTTTTGATCGAGCCATTGGCGTCCTAACGCCGTCCACGATTACAGCATCTCTTACATCACTATTCATAATTCTATTTATCCCGACTATTGATAATAAATTTCATTAGCTCTTCCCATTTCCCGCATCGAAGAACTGGGTTTATATAATTCGCCAAGCTCACTGTATACGTCAGCCCTATCACAAAAAGTAGACAAGCCCAAACTATCCGTATGACGCAGCGCCCCTCCGCGGAAAGGAGGGAACCCCAGGCCTAGCACTAATCCCATGTCTGCCTCTATTGGACTTCCAACTATCCCATCTTCAAGACACAGCGCTGTTTCTATGCACATTGGTATCATCATTCGTTCAACGATTTCATCATTTGAAAAGTCGCGGGTAGTTTCCTGAACTGACTGGATGATTCCCTTTATCTCATCGTTCGCTAATTTTTTTGGTTTACCACGCTTATCCATTTCATATGAGTAGAATCCTTTACCGGTTTTCTGTCCAAAATTTTTCCCCTGATAGAGCTTATCTATCGCGCTCTCGAAGTCTAATTTCATTCGGGGAAAACCGTCTGCCATAACATCTTGACAGTGAACCGCGGTATCCACACCAATAACATCTAGCAAATAAGCCGGCCCCATCGGCCAGCCAAACTCTTCCATCGCTTTATCGATCTGATTAAAGTCCGCCCCATCATGAATCAACCGGGAAAATGCTCCAAAATATGGGAAAAGTATTCTATTAACTAAAAACCCAGGACAATTATTAACAACTATTGGTGTCTTGCCCATCTTCTTTGCATACGCAACAGTCTTGGCGATGGTATCTTCAGAAGTCTTACTTCCCCGAATAATTTCCACAAGGGGCATCACCGGAACAGGGTTGAAAAAATGCATCCCACAGAAGTTCTCTGGCCTCTTTAAGCATAACGATAATTCATCGATTGAAATCGTTGAGGTATTTGAAGCTATGGTCGCAGAAGCAGGGATAAGCGCTTCCAGTTCGGCAAGAACGCCCTTTTTAACGTCTACATTTTCAACAATCGCCTCAATGATAACATCAACCTTATCAAAGCCCTGATAGTCTAGTACTGGAGTTATGTCGCCAAGAACGGAAACAACCTTATCTATATCAATTCTTCCCCTCGCACGTTGTTTATTAAGAAGCTTGCCAGCCTCACTCACGCCGAGGTCAAGCCCTTCTTGAGCAATATCTTTCATTAAAATTGGAACCCCTTTCAAGGCAGATTGGTAAGCTATGCCACCTCCCATGATACCCGCCCCAAGAACACCGGCTTTTTTTACCTCTGATGCGTTGTGAGAATGTTTCTTGGCGGTCGAGCTCAGATATTGGTCATTTAAAAACATTTGAACTAGGTTTTTTGCAACCTCAGTTTTAGCGAGCTCGACAAATCCTTTATGCTCTGCTTGCAAGGCGCCTTCCCGGTCAAGATTTGCCGCACTCTGCATAACCTTAACTGCAACGACAGGGGCGGGGTAATTTGGGCCCGCTCGGGGCGCTATAAGTCCGAGAGCGGTTTCAAAGGCGACGTTAAGCTCTATTTCAGAAAGAGTGAGCGGAGATTTTTTTTGCTGCCGAATACGTTGAGTGCTTAATTTATTTTCCAAGCATTGAGCAATCAAATTCTCGCAAGCCGGCAATAGATTCTCACAACTAACAATCGCATCAATCGCCCCTTCATTAAGAGCTTGTCTTGCTTTAATGTGGGACCCGGCGCTAATCCATTGATTAGCATTGTCGGCCCCAATGAGTCTAGGTAAGCGCACAGTTCCCCCAAACCCTGGCAAGATTCCGAGCTTCACCTCTGGAAAGCCTACCTTGGTTCCCTCTGTAACAACTCGGAAATCTGTAGATAGGGCCATTTCAAAACCACCACCAAGAGCTACTCCGCTGATTGCTGACACCGTCGGGCAAGGCAAATCTTCGATATCATTAAAGATTTGATTGCCCTCCACGAGCCATTTAGTAATTTCACCTTCAGCCTCATCAAACATCCCTGTGAATTCAGTAATATCAGCGCCAACGATGAAAGCAGGTTTAGCACTAGAAAAAATCAGCCCCGAGATATCAGTCTCCATTAAAACATCAATCGCCTCTCGTAATTCTCGCAAGGTCAACTCGTTAAACTTGTTCACCGATGAATCACGTAGGTCAAAGGTCAAATTAGCTATACCAGAAGGTAGCAGGGTCACATTAAGCGCAGAGCCTGAATAGATCATTATATTTCTTCCATAATCAGAGAATTGTTAGCATTAATGATTCATTATACCGCCCACTCGAAAAATTAAGAAACCTCGGTTAAACTTCAACCTAAATCAAATTCGAAGCAGTACGATTGCAAATATTGAGGAGGCAGCATAATGCGCGTGTTTCTTGGGGCCATCTATTTTATGTTCTTCGTAAACATATCATATGCTGCAAGCAACATAGACAGCCATGGTGTCATTCTTGTTTACCACCACGTTTCAGCCAGCACACCTCCGTCTACCAGCATCTCACCAGAGGATTTTGAGAGGCACCTGGAGTATTTAGAACAAAATAATTTTAATGTAATTCCGCTGGATAATATGCTGAAGACGCTGCGCGCTGGCGAACAATTACCAGAAAAATCAGTAGCAATAACGTTTGACGATGGCTACATTTCAATTTATGACACTGCTTTCCCAATGCTTCAATCATATGGCTTCCCATTCACTCTATTCTTGAGTACCGGTCCAATAGACAAGCAGCAGCAGAGTTATATGAATTGGGATCAAATTAGGGAGATGTCTCGAGCTGGGGTAATTATCGCAAACCATATGGTTGAACACCCTTATATGCTAGAGATAGGCTCTGATGAGACAGATGCGGACTGGATAAATCGACTACAGAATGAATTGCTTGCTGCAGAGTCAAGAATCGAGCAGGAAACAGGACAATCCCATCGATATCTTGCATACCCATATGGGGAGTTTGACCTTGAGATTAAGTTAATGCTCAAAAACAATGGTTTCATAGGGCTCGCGCAGAACTCTGGAGCAATCGGTGTTAACTCTGACTTTNTGGCNCTACCTCGCTTCCCCTTGGCATCGATTTATGCAAATCTTGACACGGCTAAAATCAAACTGGACACAAAGGCCTTCAACGTCGAACTAGTTCAGCCAAAATCACCAGTCACAAAAATCCGCAGCCCGTCTGTCACATTAAAATTTGATGAANGTAACCATAATCTCTCTCAAATTGGCTGCTTTGCTAACAGCAAACCCCTACCAATGACGTGGATTGATAGAGAGAATGGTTTACTAAANATAGAGCCTAACGAGACTTATAGTGGGCGACGNTGGAGATATCTTTGCACAGCTCCAGTTCCTGGAGAAGGACGTTACTATTGGTACTCCGTTCAGTGGATCAATCCCAATTAAAAGAGGATATCTCGATCCCTCAAGTCATTTTGAAGAATAATCCTTTGAATCTCATCGACATACCCAGAACCTCGCTGTGAATACCTGCCGAGCCCGATCGATAGCGACATAGGATCTAATTTCAAATTACGCTCTCTCATTTTCAATCGCAGGTCTCGCAGATATGCATACGAGTCATGGGTGTTAATATTTAAAAAATATGCCTTGACTGAGCTTTCTACCGTATCGAAATACTCCACCTCATGTTTAGCACCAGAAACCCGCCTTGCCGGAACAATTCCGCAGCCTTCTTCATAACACCACTGACCAAACACATTGTTGCCTTCGANTGTAAATCGTGACGTGCCCCAAGCAGACTCATTCGCAGCTTGGGCTAAGGCCATAGAGACAGGAATAAGATCAATGCGTAAGGCCAACTCATTAATTATATCTTCAATAGCCTTGTTCTCAACATCAATGCGATAGGTTTCACTGAGATTGACGATCTTAGCAGCATCCCTGTCACTGAGCTCCTCTCCTTTATCAACTATATCNTTAATTAANAACAAATCAGACCGAGTTCCGTAAATGCTTTGACTTTCCGCAGCGACGAACCCCTCCATATAATCTAAAAACTGGCGTTTCTTATCACTAATGTCCGCAATTTCCGTAAAATCTGGGAATACAGTAATCGCATCTTGCGGTAATGGTTCTATGACCAATGGTTCCTCGGGGGCTGATGAAAAGAGAAGTGTAAGCAACAGGAATAAAGTGGCTGTAAGGCAAAGCGCACCTGTAAAATTAACATTCGGAAGTATTTTAATCACTTCCTCCATTTTTAAAATATTACGAATATCCACTGGGCTTACCTTTCCGTATATCCCAAAATACTCCGCTTCTCCAGGATATCAATTATTAGACTACAGAGGTATCTAATTTCTATGCGCATTCATGTTCACACGAAATAAAATCACTCTGCAGCACTGCCGCCAAGGCAATTCGGTGACTGAGGCACGCNGGTTTCTCTNCGCGACCACTCGTCGGTAGTAAATAAATGCAGAACTAAAGCATGAACACCATTCTCCAGCTCTTCTGAAAGCAAATCATAAATCTGGCGGTGGCGATTAACTCGGGAAAGGCCCAAAAAAGAGTCTGAAACCACTGTCAATTTAAAGTGAGACTCGGTTGACGGGCCGCTATGTAGGTTACTCTCATTATTGATAAGGAGGTGGTGTGGTTTAAACCTAACTCCGATTTTTTCTTCAATGACTGATTGGATAGACATTTTAAAATCCGAACTTAGTCCTCTATGTAAGATGCAATTCCTAGTATACTCCACCTGGAGTGCTTGGTTCATCTATTTTAAGATTCANAAACATATTTACATCCTCAAAATGAGAAAAAGTGATGGTTATTTCTTGGTTTCCAGGACATATGCGGAAGGCGAGCCGGGAGCTAAAAAATATCGTCAAAGAGTCTCATGCGATTATCGAGCTAGTAGATGCCAGAGCTCCTGAAAGCAGCTCTAACCCCACTCTCAAAAACCTAACAAGGGGATTACCTCGCATCATACTTTTAACAAAAGGTGACCTTGCAGATCGAGACACTACAAATCTGTGGCAAAAATCTCTTCAGTCAATAACAGAAACCAGATGCCTTATTAACGACTACGAGACCCAAATCAGCCTACAAACCCTTTTAACAGAGCTAGATTTGTTGCTTGGGAACAACGTAAATCTTGCCAAACAGAAACAGATAATCATTACGGGAATCCCAAACGTAGGAAAATCCACTCTAATGAACACAGTAATTGGCAAAAAAGTAGCANATACAGGAAACGAGCCAGCTATTACACGCACTCAGCAACGGATAAGAATAAGAGATGGTTGGTATCTCATAGATACTCCGGGACTGATGTGGCCAAAATTAGAGAACCAACGGAATGCCCATATCTTAGCTTGCCTAGGAACGATCAGAAACACAGCTATAAGCATAGAGGAAATTGGTTGGTTTCTAGCTGAGCTCTTAAAACAAGACCATCCGAGCGTATTAGAAAAGCGTTATAACATCGAGACCCTTCCAGAAACAAACGAAGAACTCTATTTAATCATAGCAAAGAAGACCGGATCACTATCAAAAAAAGGTGTACCCGATTATTATAGGGTTTCTCAGGTGTTACTGAACGATTTTCGATCAGGAAGACTCGGAAGATTAAGTCTAGAGAAACCCAAATAGAACTAAACATATTTTTCAATCAACTAGCCAACAAAGAATTTTCGAAAGTTATGAGCGAAGCACAAACTGCAGAAGTTAATCAAAAATTAGATACTCAAAGCCATCCGGCTTTTTCCCAAGTCGAAAAAAATCACATCCCTTCACTCAATCTGAGTGTTGAAAAATACGAACATCATAAAACCGGAGCGATACACTACCACCTTGCTAGTAAAAATGAAGAGAATGTGTTCTTAATTGCCTTTAGAACAATTCCCATGGATTCGACAGGTGTGGCTCATGTGCTTGAGCATACAGCACTTTGTGGGAGCAAACAGTACCCTGTTCGAGATCCCTTTTTTATGATGATTCGCCGTTCCTTGAATACATTCATGAATGCCATGACGAGCAGCGATTGGACCGCCTACCCTTTCGCTTCAAAGAATAAAAAGGACTTCAATAATTTACTCAAGGTATATATGGACTCCGCTTTTTTTTCACGGCTTGACCGGCTTGACTTTCTCCAAGAAGGGCATCGTTTAGAGTTTTCGGAACCGAACGATCCGAAATCAAAACTTCAATACAAAGGCGTAGTTTTTAATGAAATGAAAGGTGCCATGAGTTCTACAAGTAATGTGCTATGGCAAACGCTTAATAAATATCTCTATCCAACAACGACCTATCACTACAACAGTGGCGGCGAGCCCGATCATATCCCTGACTTGAGCTATGATAGCTTACTGTCATTTTACAAATCCCATTATCATCCCAGCAATAGTGTATTAATGACGTTCGGGGACACCCCCGCATATGATCATCAAGCGCAGTTCGAGGAGCTTGCACTCTCTCAATTCTCCAGACTGGACTCGGAGATTAAAGTAGACGATGAGAAACGCTATCTGTCTCCCATAAGAGCAGAGGAATCCTATGCATGTAATGAGAACGGGCAAGAAAACACGCACGTCGTTATAGGCTGGTTGCTCGACAAAAGTACAAACATAAGAAGTTTATTCAAAGCCCAATTGCTAGCAGGCGTNCTTCTTGACAATAGCGCCAGTCCACTATTAAAAGTCCTCGAAGTTACCGACTTGGGTACATCCCCATCACCGATTTGCGGCCTTGATGATTCTAATAAAGAAATGAGTTTTATGGTTGGACTGGAGGGTTGCAGACCTGAAGATACTCTTAAAGTTGAGACGTTAATTATTGATAGTTTAAAGACCTTTGTTAAAGAAGGTATATCTCAAGAACAGGTAGACGCTGCCCTACATCAACTAGAACTTAGTCAACGGGAAATTTCAGGAGACAGTTATCCATATGGCCTGCAATTAATGGTATCCGGGCTCTCAATAGCCTTACACAATGGAGACCCCATCAAAGTTCTCGACATTGACCCTGTCTTAAATGAGCTAAAAGAAGCAACAAAGAATAAGGACTTTATTCCAGAACTAATCAGAGAACTTTTACTAGAAAATCAGCATAGAGTGACACTAACACTCCGACCAGATCGTGAATTGACTAAGAAAAAACTTGAAGCGGAAGAGTCCGCTCTTGAAGAGATAAAGAAAAACCTGTCAGACATTCAAATCAATGAAATTCTGCAACAGACAAAAGAGCTTTCTAAAAGACAGGCCCAAGACGATGACCCCGAGTTGCTACCAAAAGTTACCCTCAATGACGTACCCCAAGAGATAACTGAACCGGAATTTTCAAAGGATACCTTAAATAACTCAGGATTAGTTCACGCTTATTTCGCCCAACCCACTAACGGGCTAGTGTATCAGCAAGTAATCATCGAAATGCCTGAACTTGAAGCCGAGCTTTTAGATATCCTTCCTCTATACACAAGTTGCCTACCAGAATTTGGCATCGGGCAAAAAAGCTATGAGGACGTGCAAACTTGGCAGTCTCAAATCTCTGGGGGAGTAAATTGCTTCAGTAGCATCAGAAGTGGACTTGACGATGTTCAACAATCAAAAGCTTTCATCTCAATCTCTTCAAAGGCTTTGGCGAAGAACCAAATTGAATTAACCAACTTACTCTATCAAACGTTAACTAGTGTGAAGTTTACCGAATCCAATCGATTAACTGACTTAGTTGAACAAATTTGCGCTAGAAAGGAGAGCAGTATAACTGGGCAAGGCCATTCTTTGGCGATGAGTTTAGCATCAAGCAAAATGAGCCCAGCCGCTAGCTTGATTCATAGGTTTAGTGGCCTTGAAGGAATCAAACAAATTAAATCCATCAAGGGAAATCTCTCTCGTAGTGGCACTGTTGAAAACTTATTAGGTAAATTTGAACAACTTCATCAGGTGATAATCAAGAGCCCAACCCAACTCCTGAGCATCGCGGAGCAGGAACAACAAGGAAACCTCGCGAACGCTCTTAATTCCATTTGGAAGAGCAATAATGAGAACCTAAGAGGAAATGGCGACTTTCGCCTCCCTGAAATGAGAAGAAGTCTGTCTGAAGCTTGGACAACCGCAACTCAGGTTAATTTCTGCGCTAAGGCGTTCCCAACCGTTGCCTCAAACCATAAAGACAACGCCACCCTGCATGTTCTAGCTGGGTATTTAAGAAATGGATTCCTTCACCGTGCAATTCGTGAACAAGGCGGAGCCTATGGAGGTGGAGCGACCCAAGACTCAAATTCAGCCTCTTTTCGTTTCTTTTCTTACAGAGACCCTCGCTTAGCAGAGACTCTTAATGACTTTGATGCATCATTGCAGTGGTTAATGGCAGGCAAACACGAAAATTACCAGCTCGAGGAAGCCATACTTGGTGTAATTGCAGCTCTTGATAAGCCTGCTTCTCCGGCCGGCGAAGCTAAACAAGCATTCTACAATCATCTTTTTGATAACACGTTAGCTGCTAGAAAGGCTTTCCGAGAACGGGTACTACATACGACATTACAAGATCTTCGGCGTGCCGCGGATACATATTTTAAACCTTCAAGTGCTAGTGTTGGGGTTATCACCAACAAAGATTCAATCAACAATCTGAATATTGAAAATCTAGTCATAAGAAATATATAGTAATTACAGATAATTATATTATTTTTATAAATTAAATTCTAATTTAATTGATTGTCAAAAAAGATACATTTTAGGGAACTTCTATAACCTCGGAGGGTCTTAATGAAGGTAGGTAGATGTTTAATCATTTATCTCTCCCTTGATAAACCTTTAGGCCCAATGGCCCCTCCATTGGGCCTTTTCTTATTACGCCCATCTAACTAGGTATTATGCGGCTGCGAAACAAAAGATAAAATGCTTTCAATTAGAGCCGATATAAATATACTACGGTCAGCTAACTAATATGCTGCTACGGGACTAAACCAAAAAGATCGAGCTAATTCATTCATGAAGCCGACAAATATTAACGACCCGAATTACTTTCATAAAGTTGTCGATTGCCAGTGGGCTTGCCCGGCTCATACCCCTGTGCCCGAGTACATCAGGTTAATCGCTGAAAGACGATACACAGACGCGTATATGATCAATTGGCATTCTAATGTCTTCCCTGGAATCCTTGGTCGAACATGCGATCGCCCCTGCGAACCGGCATGCCGCAGAGGAAGAGTGGAAGATGAACCGGTGGCCATATGCCGTCTAAAACGAGTTGCTGCTGACTATAAGTCTGATATTAAAGACCGTTTACCAAAAATTCCAAAAAAGAAAAATGGGAAGCATATTGCGTTAATAGGTGGAGGCCCAGCGTCATTGACGGTAGCCCGAGATTTATTGCCGCTAGGTTATGAAATCACCCTGTTTGAGAAAGATCATTTAAGTGGAGGCGCAATGCGAACACAAATTCCGCGCTTCCGCCTGCCATCCGAGGTACTTGAGGAAGAGTTGAATTACATATTAGATTTGGGAGTGAACTGCCAATTCGGTAAAGAAATTACCAGCATGAAGGCTCTCTTGGAGGAAAATTACGACGCAATATTTGTCGGCACTGGTGCACCTTTAGGAAAACGACTTGAACTCCCAGGTTTCGACGAAGCCAAAAATAATATCCACACTGGCATTGAATGGCTCGCTAATGTCGCATTCGAGCATATAGATTCTATCGGTAAACAAGTGATCGTTTTAGGCGGCGGAAACACCGCGATGGATTGCTGTAGGACCTCCAAACGCTTAGGTGGAGAGCAAGTTACGGTCACTGTACGCAGCGGTTTTGATGAAATGAAAGCTTCTCCTTGGGAAATTGAAGATGCCATAAACGAGGATATCCCGATTATTAATTTTCATGTGCCAAAGCGTTATGTAATCGACGACGGCAAGCTTTGTGGCATGGAGTTCGAGAAAGTTAAAAAAGAATATGATNCAAATGGAAAACGACTATTAGTCCCAACGGGAGAAGCNCCGGTAATCATTCCTTGCGATGATGTTCTTTGCGCTATAGGGCAAGAAAATAGTTTTCCCTGGGTAGAGAGGGATTTAGGAATCGAGTTTGATCAATGGGAAGTCCCCATATTAAACAAAAGTACGTTTCAATCGACACACGATAAGGTTTTTTTCGGAGGGGACGCAGCGCTGGGTCCCGACAATATAATAACTGCTGTTGCACATGGGCATGACGCCGCTCTCTCTATACATCTATCNTGNCAAAACCAGGACATTANTAACCGGCCCTCACCCATCACAAGTCTTGACAGTCAAAAAATGGGAATTCACCAATGGTCNTATGATAATGACATTAGTAATGATGTTCGTTACGCAGTGCCCCATGCAGACAAAAAAGAAACTCTAAATAACTTAAATTTGGAAGTCGAATTGGGCTTCGATGAGCAGCTAGCTTTCGACGAAACAATGAGATGTCTCAATTGCGATGTACAAACAGTATTTACAGATGATCTTTGCATTGAGTGTGACGCATGTGTAGATATATGCCCGACTGATTGTATTACCTTTACGGACAAATCAGACGAGCAAACTTTACGCGCGAATTTACTGGCGCCAGCCACTAATAATGATCAAGACATATACGCCTCAGATATTTTAAAAACGGGGCGCATAATGGCGAAAAATGAAGACCTATGCCTTCATTGCGGACTATGTGCTGAACGTTGCCCAACAGCTGCATGGGATATGAGAAAATTCCTTTTTAATACTGCTAAGGCTGAAAGCGTGTGCCAGAGTTAGTAACTACGAATAAGATCACTACTTTACCTAAAACTAACGACTTCGTAATAAAGTTTGCGAACGTTAATGGCTCAGGTTCTGCCAGCGCAAACAATATGTTTGCTAAAGCAATTTTTCGCATGGGCATACCAGTAAGCCCTCACAACATCTTTCCATCTAATATTCAGGGTTTGCCGACTTGGTACGAAGTTAGAGTATCCGATAAAAATTACCTTGGCAGACGAGAAGGTGTTGACTTAATGGTCGCGATGAATGAGCAGACTATTAAGTCTGATATAAACTCAGTGATCTCCGGCGGGTTCGTGCTTTATGATTCTTCTAAGCCTTTGAGCGGGGAACTGATCCGCGATGACATTCATTACCTACCGATACCTTTGAAGGATATATGTTTAACTGAATTCGAGAAACCAACACAACGACAACTGTTTAAGAATATAGTNTATGTAGGTGCTCTTGCTGCTTTTATTAATATTGATTTTAAGGTCTTAACTGACATGGTNAGCGACCAGTTCCGTGGTAAAGAGAAATTAATTTTACCCAACATTCACGCCCTAGAACTTGGGCATCAATATGCAAGTGAAACCTTCAAATGCCCGCTCCCCTTAACCCTTGAAAGGCGCGATCTCACCGCAAATAAAATACTCATGGATGGCAATACTGCGGTAGGATTAGGTTGTGTTTATGGTGGCGCTACTGTTGCTTCATGGTATCCTTTAACGCCTTCGACTAGCGTAGTCGATGCTTTCGATAAATATTGTAAACGTCTTCGCAAAGATCCGGGTAGCGGAAAAAATAAATTCTCAGTGGTTCAAGCTGAGGACGAGCTAGCGGCCATCGGGATGGCGATTGGCGCAGGCTGGAATGGTGCAAGAGCATTTACTGCGTCCTCTGGTCCGGGGGTTTCCCTTATGCAAGAATTCTTAGGCCTGGCTTATTTTTCGGAAGTGCCGGTAGTCTTATTCGATATACAAAGAGTTGGACCGTCGACAGGTATGCCTACCCGAACACAGCAAGGCGACCTTTTAAGTTGTGCTTACGCATCTCATGGTGACACGAAACAAATTCTNTTATTCCCCTCAACTCCTAAGGAGTGCTTTGAGTTCGCTGCCGACTCTTTTGATATCGCCGATAGANTGCAAACGCCGGTGATTGTGCTAAGCGACCTTGAATTAGGGATGAACGAACAAATATGCGACCCCTTGGAATGGAATGATCAGAGGCATTACGACAGAGGGAAGGTGCTAAATGAAGAGCAATTGAATCAATTAGAAAATTATGGCCGTTATCAAGATGTAGACGATGACGGCATACCATATCGAACCTATCCTGGCACTCACCCAAATAAAGGCAGCTATTTTACAAGAGGAAGCTCTCACGACGCCAACGCTGCTTATACTGAAGACGGCGACATATACGCTGAAGTGATGGACAGGATTTCTCTAAAATTTAAGACAGCACTTAAATATCTACCAGAACCCGAGTTTTCGTCCTCTAAAAAGCATAAACGCGGATTAATTTATTTAGGTACAACAGTATCAGCGATTCAAGAGGTCTTAGATAGCCTGCACAAGAAAGGTATCTACTTGGATACGATGAGACTGAAAGCTTTCCCATTTCATGATTGTGTCAAAACATTTATTGATGATCACGAGCTTGTCTATGTGATTGAACAAAACAGAGACGCACAATTAAAAAGCCTTTTAAAAATAGAATGCAATGCCAACGAAGCGCAAATGCATTCCATCTTGAGCTATAACGGTGTTTTGATCACCGCTCAACAAATCGAAACGGAAATCCTTAATTCATTGCACTCATCTGAGGCTACCGAAGAGGTCTCTGCATAAGGCAGAATTTGGTTTAACTGGACATAAATAACAATGAGCTACATACGAAAGCCAAAATTTGCGCACCCTGATCTACAAACTAACGACTTAGGGCTTACTCGTCGCGATTATGAAGGCACACTGACAACACTGTGCGGCGGTTGCGGTCATGATTCTATCAGTGCCGCCATAATTCAGGCATCCGCAGAAATGAGCCTGGAACCTCATAAGGTAGCAAAGATTTCAGGCATCGGCTGCTCGTCGAAAATCCCCTCCTATTTCCTCAGTAAATCACACGGATTTAACTCAGTTCACGGCCGAATGCCCTCTGTGGCAACTGGTGCGAATCTTGCGAATAAAAATCTACACTATGTTGGAGTATCAGGAGATGGAGATAGTGCTTCGATTGGGTTAGGTCAATTCTGTCATATCGTAAGGCGTCGTATCAATATGCTTTATATCGTCGCTAACAACGGTACTTATGGACTCACTAAAGGTCAATTATCGGCAACTGCTGATCTAGGCTCCAAAACAAAATCTGGTGACGAGTCGTTATACGACAATATTGACATGGCAACTCTTGCGATAGAGCTAGGGGCTAGTTTTGTAGCAAGATCTTTCTCTGGCGACAAACAGCAACTCATTCCTTTAATTCAAGCAGGCCTCACACACAAAGGATTTGCTTTTATTGACGTGATCAGTCCTTGCGTTACATTTAATAATACAGACTTCTCAACTCATGGTTATAAGAATACATGGGAAAATTATGTCTCACTCGGGCAAATTGACTTTGTCCCTATGCGCAAAGAAATTACTACCAGTTATGGTGCTGGCAGAGAGAAAGAAATAACACTACATGATGGGTCAGTAATACACCTCCATAAAACTGGCAACGACTATGATCCGTCTAATAAACAGAACGCTCTTCAACACATTAGTGAACACAAAAATAAAGGTGAAATTGCGACAGGGCTCTTATATATTAACCAATCAACATCGGATCTTCATGAGTTACAAGATACCGTCGATAAGTCTTTTAACCAGTTAACCGAACATGATTTATGTCCTGGCGACGAGGTATTGCAGGATATCAACCAAACATTTCAATAGCTGACCTTTACCGTTATACATAAAGTTCAATTCGATATTACGAAAATAACCGTTGCAACCAGCCTTTTTTCAGATCACGTTTGCAACTCTTGAGCTGTTGTTGAAATCGATCAGAGTTTCTTTGAACACGATTAGCCGCATCTATTAGCCACTCCTTGTCACTGTAACTCCTGCGCGCAAAGCCCGAATTGCCCTCGTGATAAGCCAAATAAAAATTCTTAGCATCGAATGCAGTAATGTGGTTAATCCGCTTCGAGTTTGAGTTGTACCATCCAACAAAGTCAATGGCATCGTCAAACTTACTTCTAGACGCGNTCCTATTGCCTGACATTTCTTTGTAATCCTCCCAAGTGCTATCCAACGCTTGAGAGTAGCCGAAAGCCGAGGAAGGTCTTCTTCCTGGAAATACCCACAAGAATTTTGACCTCGCCGGCCTGGCTCGGGCCCTAAAGCTTGACTCTTGGTAAATCACAGCCATATTAACTGCAATGGGTATACCCCACCTATCCTCCGTGGCCTGAGCAGAGTCATACCAATTTCTTTTCTCGCCAAAAATACTGCAAATATTATCAATATTATTCGGTTGGGCAACAATGCATCCCGACAGAATTGCCATGATAAATACGTGAGTTATTATTCTTTCTTTCATTTTTAACCTGTTAACATGCTTAAGATTAATTACCTTTGTTTTCGGTAGAAAATTCCCTAAGTTAGCAATTCTAAAAATTCTTTTTCGTCGATTATTTTTATTCCATACTCAATGGCCTTAGAGAGCTTGGAGCCCGCTTTTGGGCCTGCAACAACAAAATCTGTACTCTTCGATACGCTTCCTGCGACCTTTGCTCCAGATTTTATCAATCGATCTCTAGCTTCTCCTCGAGACAATGATTCTAAAGTTCCAGTTAACACAAAGGTTTTACCAGAGAAAACTTTATCACTCTTTTTATCTGGGATTGGCCACTTCACTCCGTTAGCTTGAAGCCTTTTGATTAGATGAAGATTCTTTTCATCAGAGAAAAAGGACACGATTCTCGAGGCAACTGTTGGACCAATGTCTTCAATTGACTCTAGTTCATCGTTACTAGCCACTACGATATCGCTTATACTTTCATAACGAGTAGCCAGCGACAAAGCTGTCGCCTCACCTACTTCGCGAATACCAAGCGCATAGAGGAATTTTGGCAAAGTAGTATTCTGGCTTTTATTTATCGCAGCAATCAAATTTTGTGCTGATTTTTCACCCAATCTCTCCATCTCTACTAAGTCATCAGCAGTTAACAAGAAAATATCTGCAGCATCGCTTATCAAGCCTTCATCTACTAACTGATCGATTAACTTGTCCCCTAGTCCCTCAATATCCATCGCAGACCTGGAGGCAAAATGCTTGAGCACCTCCTTTTGCTGTGCAGAGCAAGAACTTCCAGCGCCACAACGCAATAAGACAGCACCATCCTTTTCNAAGGGAGCACCACAAACGGGGCATAAGCTGGGGATTGCAATTGGAGTAGTTAACCGATTGCTTTTGGACTTTACCACCCGNACAANTTTGGGAATCACNTCACCGGCTCTCCTAACTACGACCTGATCGCCAATACACACCCCTAATCGNTCAATTTCNTCCATATTGTGTAACGTTGTATTACTTACAGTGACACCNCCAACNAATANAGGTTCAAGCCTCGCAACGGGCGTTATAGTCCCCGTTCGNCCCACCTGGAANTCAACATCCAGGACTCTCGTTGTTTTTTCCTCGGCGGGAAATTTATAAGCAATAGCCCACCGAGGTGCCTTCATATTTTGCCCAATAACTTTTTGGCTCGATAAATTATTAACCTTGATAACAGCGCCGTCGATCTCGTAATCCAAGGAACCGCGCTTTGAAACAAGCTTTGAACAATAATCTATGCACTCTTCTACTCCTGAAGCAGCACGAGTATCGATGTTGACTGGAAAACCTAATTTTTTGAGTAACCGAAAAGTTTCACTAAGACTACTAGGTAACTCTAAACCTTCATAAGTTCCTACACCGTAGCAAAACATTTGTAATGGTACCTTGGCCGATTTAGCTGGGTCTAACTGCCTAACTGCTCCAGCTGCCGTGTTTCTCGGGTTAACAAATATTTTCTGTCCCTCTCGTTGTGCATTATTATTTAATTCGTGGAAATTTGTTTTACTCAAAAATATCTCCCCTCTTATTTCGAGAAGACTTTCATTTCTTTCAAGTTCAATAGACTTTGGTATGCAAGAGATCTCTCGAATGTTGTGGGTTATATCTTCGCCAGATTTACCATCACCTCTGGTAGCCGCTCGAACTAATTCACCATTTTCAAACAGCAGGCTAACGGCGATGCCATCCACTTTTGGCTCACAGCTATACTCTATTAAACTATCGGCACCGAGCAATTTCTTGATCCTGCTCTCAAAATTTCTCAATCCTTCTTTGTCAAAAACCTTGTCCAAAGACAGCATGGGGATTTCGTGCTGCACCTCTGCAAATTTTCTAAGTGGTGGCGCCCCCACCTTATGAGACGGTGATGATTGAGAAGACAAACCATACTCGAGTTCAAGGCTCTCTAACCTCAGAACAAGCGAATCATAGTCCGCGTCTGGGATCTCGGGTTTATCGAGGGAGTGGTATAGCTTATCATGACGCTCTATTTTTTTACGGAGCGAGGCTACTTCCCTTTTAATTTTTTCGGGAACAGTCATAAATNGATGACCGGAAAACTTTTAACCGCGACTTCCAGCAACTCTTAACTGATTGAGTTCAAAATCTCGAACGCGCTGACGATAATGTTCTATTGTTTGCGTTGTCATATCGCTTCTATGATCGTCTTTGAGTTCTCCACCTAAATCGCTACTAACTTGCTGAGCAACATTAAGCATCTTATCAAAAGCATGCAGATTATTACTGTTAGTTGGCAATGAGAGGAAAAAGCTAACACCAATGGTTGAAAACTCACTCAGTCTTTCTAGGTCAAAGGTACCCGGGTTCAAGGCATTCGCAGCACTANAAATTATAGTAGAAGAATCGTCTACCCCATCGTAAAGGTGAAATATCCCCATATCACCATAAACTAACCCGGCTGTCGTGAGCGCTCCAATTAAATCTTCACCGACAAATTCACTGCCCTGTGGCGACATGACACTTATGACTAAGACCTCTACGGGATCATTTATCCTTTGTGTACCTTTCAGCTTCTCAACGTTGTTTTCCCTATTACTTTTCCCGCCATTGACTTCCACTGCTTTTTCAATGCTTGTCACGTTATCTGGTTGTAATGGTTCCACATTATCGCTGTCAGGCATTTCCAATCGCGGGCTCGGCTCGTCAATGCTATTTTCCGTCTCTTCCATGTCACAATTTTGTTCAATGAAGCCCTCTATCTCTTCAATTAAATCTGTTTGTTCAGTTGAGCCTTCAAATTCCTTTACTTCTGCCCCTTCAGTTTGATTTGGCCCCTCTACGGCTTCACTCTTAGTACTAAAAGCAGAAAAGAATGAACTCAAGCCTCCACCCAAAATGGATTTTCTAGCGTTTGAATCCAGTTTATTAACAGCGTGAGAACTGAATGAGTCTGACTCCGAGTTTTCCTCATGAGGCGCTCCGTCATATCCAATTCGATCCCCAGCGGTCATTGAAAAGTCACTGAGGCTATCTCCGAGAGAAAATTCAGACGACCCTTCAAAATTATCCTCGTCTTCCTCCGAGTGTGCGAACTCACTTAAACTCGCTGGAGGGGCATTTTCTTTGGTAAATTCGTCAAAATCTGTGGATTCGAACTCAGCAAGAGGATCTTGACGCGCAGCGAAATTATCGTATTCGCAGGAATCACTGAAGTTTTCCTCATGAAATCCTTCAGGTATTTCATCTTCATCGCCCGCTACACCCTCATCTTCATACCATTCATTTTCTGGATAATCGGAAGAGTCTCCATAAGCTGTCTCACTCTCAGCACCTGAAGTCCCCTGGGGATATGTTTGATTATCGAAGGCCAATTCATCTATACCTTTTTTTTCAAAAGAATCCTCACTAACTGATGGACCTGCATTCGTTGCTGTCTGAACCGAAGAATCCCAGTCATTACCGTCTGAAAAGGGTAAATTTTCTGGGGACGCGCTCTGAAATATCTTATCTTCAAATACGGTAGATGAGGCAATAGCAGGCTCTCCGAGCTCACTTACAGCTTCAATTCTCGAATTAACATCATGCGCGAAATTTCCCTCAAATTCCTCGGTATGCTTCTCATTTATACCTAAATGGTCGTCCAACGAGTCTTTATCATCGAAATCCTCAAGCTCAACCACATCTAAAAGTACGGGTATGGGGGGCTCATTCTCAGACAAATNTAATTCATCAGCCTCATTACTTCCGAGAAATACATTTTCTTCCAGAGCACTATTATTTCTATTGACCACTCTAGCACCACCACTCGGCAATTCGGAGAGTTCGAACTCTTCAAGATCAAAGTCATTCGGCAGATTTTTATCAATAGTAAGGCGTATCTGACCGCGACGAACTTGAATGGCGACAAATAGCCCGCGCAACAAAACCCCAACCATGGCAAAACCCAAAACTAGAATAATAAGTTCGCGCGGACTCATATGCTTTGCTCGCTAAAATTCAGCATTTCATAGAAACTTGTAATGTTATCTTACAGTTACCAGAAATTCTTTAGCTATAAAAGGGGTAAATTTACATCGCAGCCAACTCAGCTGCCTCATCGATGTCAACGGCCACCATTCTAGATACCCCAGCCTCATGCATGGTTACACCTAATAGTTGATTGGCCATTTCCATCGTTATCTTATTGTGCGTAATGAAAATAAACTGCACACTCTGCGACATCTCTTTAACAAGATTTGCGTATCGTTGAACATTTGCATCATCAAGTGGCGCATCTACCTCGTCTAGCATACAAAAAGGTGAAGGGTTTAAGTGGAATATTGAAAATACTAGCGCTATTGCAGTCATTGCTTTTTCGCCACCGGAAAGGAGGTGAATCGTACTATTTCTCTTCCCAGGTGGCCTCGCCATAATTGCAACCCCCGTATCCAAGAGGTCTTCGCCCGTCATATCCAAATACGCCTGACCCCCACCAAAGATGCGTGGAAATAGGCTTTGTAAACCTGTATTTATCTTATCGAAAGTTTCTTTAAAGCGTTCTCTGGTTTCTTTGTCGATCTTCCGAATCGCATTTTGGAGCGTGTTAAGGGCCTTTTCTAAGTCATCATTCTGACTATCCAGAAAAACCTTCCTTTCACTTTGGTGTTTATGTTCATCAATAGCAGCTAAGTTTATCGGTCCTAATCGTTGAATTCTGTTCCCCAGCCTCTCTAACTCCAAGGAGCACTGTTCCTCATCAACTCCTTCTGGAATTGCTGCCAAAACTCGTTCCAACTCGAAGTTTAATTCCTTCAATTGAGCTAAAATACCCTCTCGCTTGACCGATGCACCTTCACTAGTCAATCGGACTTGCATTAACTGCTCTCGAGAAGTATTCAATCTTTCATTTATTTCATTACGACCTCTCTCTAAACCTCTGATAATGTGCTCGTTTTCATCTACGCGACCCTTCGCAGTACCCAGCTCTTTGTCAACACCGAGGCGCTGCTCTAGAAGGTTCTCCAATTCTTGTCGCATCTTTTCCATCGGTTCGTCAGACTCATCAATTTGTCCTTCCAGTAACTGAACTCTTTCTTTTGACCGTTCAACCTGAGTCGCCATCCGGTCCATAGTTTCGCGTGTCGAGTGCAGTTGCGCCTTTATGGATTGATGTTTTAGTTCAAGTTCATGAGATAGTTCTTTGTTTTCTTTCACTTTTTCTCTACAGTCTCTAAGCTTCGCCTGATTTAGCTCGCGGTCCTGTTCCAGTTTCTCTCGAACACCCGCATCGTCAGCCATTACATCAAGTGCTTTCTCTAAGTTAGACCTGCTGTCGGAAATATTTTTCTCCTCAACGGCGAGTAACTCCTCTAGGCTTGATATTTCACTTAAAATTCTTTGTTTGCGCGCCCGCCCTTCTTCTTCTTTTGCGCGCTGCGCACTGATTTTAGATTTTAAATCACCTAATCTATTGCTATTCTGAGCCAAACTTACTTGAAGCTCCTCGCGATCACCCTCTTTGCTTGCCAAAGCAGACCGAAGATCTTTCTCTTTCTTCGACAATTTCTCAGAAGTAGATCCCAATTCTCCAATTCTATGATTCAACGCGTCTAGACTTTTCTGCCGATCTATAATTGAATCTTGAGTCGATTTATTTTTAAACTGCACCCAGTTAGCACCTAGCCAAACTCCTTCAGGTGTAACAATAGATTCATTTAAAGAAAGTGATTTTCTCTGAGAGACCGCTTCCTCAAGGCTATCCGCGACAAAGACCCCTGTTGTCTTAGCATAAATGTCCCATGCGCACTCAATTTTGCTAGAAAACGGCGTTAGTTTTGTTTCAACTTCACTGCTTACAACCGATTCTTTGAAACCATTTATGACCGAAAAGCTACATTTTGGAAGATCGGCGAGCATCGCTTCCACATTATCTGATCCCTGAACGCAAATAGCGTTTAACGAGTCACCTAAAACTGCCTCTGCAGCAAGTTCCCAGCCAGGCTCAATAGTCAGCACATCAATTAAACTTGCATCCTTGTTCACGCCCCGATTTTCTAACCATGAGTTAACTTGCTCTGAATCTTGCCCCGAATCTGCTAGCTTCAACTCTTCCAACGAGGATCGCTTCCCTTCGCAAATCTGGAGCTCGCTTCGAACATTGTTAAGTTCTTCAGAACACTCACTTGCTTCTATGCGACTAGCCTCAATTTCAGCGTTGCACTTAGAGGATTCTTCCTGGGCAGCTGTAATACTGCTCTCAATTATCTTCGACTGGTCGAGCCATTCGCGCAAATGAACATTGTCAGCAAGATCGTCCAGAGAACAAAGTTCTTCTTCAAGATTCTGTTTCTGTTGTAACGCACGCCCAACACTATTTTCTAATTGTTGAATTTTTGATTGCTCGACTTCAGCTGTTTGCCTGGGCGCCTCTGCCCGTTTATTAAAGGCTTCCCACTCTTCTTGCCAATCATGGTTTGTTTTTTCTACAACCGACAACAACTCTGCGGCATCGCGCTCTAATATTCCNGCAGATTCTAGTTTTGGAGAAACCGCATCCAGCTCTCCTTCAAGGGTAGTAATTTTTTGTAGGTCAATATCTAATTCTTCTTGTGTTTGCCGNCGAGTGTGTTCTGTTTCTGTCAGGTCAAGCTTGAGTTGCTGNACTCTTTCAGTTCGATGTTCAATTGACTGTTCAATTCGCGCAATATCATTACCCAAACTATAAAATCTGGCTTGAACTTTACTTAGTTCATCTGTTAGTTCAGCGTTGTCTGATAAGTGCTTCTCGGTGTCTGCGTCAATCTTTCTTTGATCAGCAACGAAAGCTTCAACCTCTAGTTGAAGCTTGTTAATCGTCTTTTGATTTTCCTTAAGCTCATTATCAAGACTCAACCAACGTATAGCATTCAGGTTGGCTGCTGTTTCTCTTTCTTGTTGTTTTAACTGTCCGTATTTTTCTGCTGCAACTGACTGCCTTTTTAAATGCTGCAGTTGACGCTCCAGCTCATCTCTAATATCCGATAAACGGTCTAA
>NHGO01000034.1 GCA_002172295.1 Gammaproteobacteria bacterium TMED139
CGGGAAGTACATGCTCAGGGCGATGAAATGTATTCCATAGCTTTGATGTGACCCAGAGATCTTCCCGACGACAAATACCTTGTCTAAGGGTTTGTTTTATTCCCTCACCCACTTGGATTTCATTTCCGTAATCAGCGGCACTATCTAAGTGTCGATATCCCGATTTAACACCATTGACAATGATGTCTGCCGTTTCTGGCTGATCAAGTTTCCAAAGCCCCAAACCCACAGAAGGCATTTTTGACTTTCCTACTGAGATTTTTTCTAGCATAAAAATTTGAACCGTTTCTACTGTTACTGATGAAGTATCGCTTCTATTCCATTTCGCTTAGCATGCTCAGCTATGCTTATTACGCTATTCTCCAGAATGGACCTCTGTGCAGCGCTGGCTACCAGCATTGCCATGAGGCCCTGCCTTGGAGATGCAGCGTCGACTTCTTTCTTCTGTAGTTGACCCATCAAGGCTTCATGCTCAAAAAAAGTGGCCCCATGGTGNCCACTTTTTTCAATAGNNGCAGGATAACCTATTTCGCTACCTTCGTAATGTTGATGGCCGTCTACTTCAACCATTATAGAGGCCTTTGTTTGTCTATCCTTGTCGNTGCTCGCTTTTTCTGATGCTACAAGNCGTCCTTTGTCTCCTGTCACTANGAGTTCCTCATAAAATTCATTCGCAAACATGTTGAGGGTAAAATTTGCTCGAATGCCATTACAGTAGTTGATTATGACGAAGCCATGGTCATCGATGTCAGACTTTCTGCCCTTGTATTCAAAATCNAGAAAGTTGACGGCTCGGCCCCCGCTTGCGAATACATCCCTCGGCGGAGATTCGGCCATCAAGTTAATCAAGTCAAAGTAGTGGCAACACTTCTCAACTAATGTACCACCAGAGTATTCATTAAACTTGTTCCATTGCTCTACTTTGTCCAGAAACGGCGGGCGATATTCACTCATCGAGATAGTTTTAACGGTTCCCAAGGAATTAAGACTTTTCACCTCATGGAAAGCATCGACGTATTGTGCTTTGTACCTATATTGCATCCCGACTTGGATAAATGTTGAGTAATTATCACTTAGTCGGAGAATTTCAGCACCGTCTGTGAGACTTGTAGCCATTGGTTTTTCGACAAATATGGGTTTACCTGATTGAATGGCTTCAGAAAGTATTTGATGGTGAGTATAGTTTGGGGTGCATATCAGAATCACATCGATTGCCTGGTCGGTGCAGGCGTTGTGAAGGGATGGATAGCGAACCAACTTTTCATTACTGTATTTAAGAAGTTCGGCTTCGGCTAGATCCATGCTTTTTTGGTTAGTGTCATAGATTCCGTGTATTCTGCCTGCGCCCAACAGTGATGCTACCCGAATATGCTCGCGCCCAATCAAACCGCTTCCGATGATTAAAAGATTATGCATCTTTTTGGAACCCTGATAACCGAGCTGCCTCGCAATTCGTGATCCGCGATCCACAGAGTTCTCTTCATAAAATCTCTTGACCATAAATTTTGTCCGACTAGTTATTACTATTTATCTATGATTAATGAATACTTTTAGTATTAGTTGCATACCGATACCAAGTGATGGAGTTTAAACCAATTAGCAGAGCAACAAGAGGCGCAAAGTAATTGCTTATTCCATCTACCAACCCGATCGGAGAGAAAAGCAAGTAAACTCCAACTACGCAAGATAGAAGGGAGACAGCGCAAGGAGATGCATATTTCCAGGGAGTCAAATCCACTAGATCTTTTTTTCTAAAAATCCACAGAGTTTCTCTAGGAANCAAATAACCTATAAGCAACATTATCCCAACTTCTAAGAAAAAAAGTATGGCGTATAAATGAATGAAGTGAATATTTACGTAATCATTCAAAATAAACTGAAGCAGGGCATAAGCGATAATATGGAAGAAGATGACAATCTTTGGTCCCAAGGNAGGCACGTGACGCGTAAATAAGCCAACTACAACTATAGCAATGACCGGTATATTGTAGAATCCAGTGAATATCCTCATAACTTGCCATAACCCCTCGGGAGCATATTGAAGTAAAGGAGCGACAATGAAAGAAAAGATTGCTATCAACACGCTTGCTACCTTTGCAACTCTAACCATTTCGACTTCACTCACAGAACCATTTTTCCAAGGGGAATAGATGTCGAGACAGAAAAGGGTTGCTGCGCTGTTGATAAGGGAATTGAAAGAGCTGAATACCGCTCCTAATAAAACGGCNAGGAAAAAGCCAGCCATATACTTCGGCAACACATCTCGAATAAGTGCGGGATAGGCCAAGTCTATTGACTCCATGCCGCTTCCATATAGATGAAACGCTATCACGCCAGGTATCATCATCAAGAAAGGCACTAGCACCTTGAAGAATCCTGAAAAAAGAACACCTTTTTGCCCTTCGGCTAGATTTTTAGCAGCAAGTGTTCGTTGAATAACATATTGATTAGTGCACCAGTAAAATAAATTGGCAAAAATCATTCCGGTAAATAANGTNCCAAAAGGGGTCGGGTCATTGGAGGAGCCAATCGCGTTTAATTTATCAGTCTCAGATGAGGTAATAATTTGAATGCCTGCTGAGACGCTTCCGTCTCCGAGCGCNGATAATCCCAGAATCGGCACCAATACNCCTATGATCAGTAATCCGATTCCGTTTAAAGTATCAGATACGGCTACTGCGCGAAGNCCNCCAAAAATAGCATACATGGCGCCTATGCAACCTACGATAATGATCGTAATGACTAATCCCTGGCTATAGGTTACAGAAATTAGACTGGGAACATCAAAGAGCTGAAGGACCGCAATTGATCCAGAGTANAGAACACCGGGGATGGTAACCANGCCGTANCCGACCATAAAAAGAACAACTGTCATGCGTCGCAGACCTTCNTCAAATCGATCTGATAGGAACTGTGGTAGCGTCGTGAACGCACCGGCCAGGTANCGGGGTAGAAATATAAAGGCCATGGCCACCGTCGAAACGGCGGCTGTAACCTCCCATCCCATGCTGCTTAGGTTGTAACCGTAGGCTGAGCCATTTAGACCAATTAATTGTGCTGCCGACAAATTAGTAAGCAACAAGGATCCAGCGATAAATACAGAGGATAATCCTCGGCCTGCCAAAAAGTATCCGTCTTGAGTGCTTACTTCTCCTACCGTTCTTCGATAAGAGATATAGGCAACTAGCGCCATGAAAAAAGCGGCGGTCGCTAACGTGATGACGATGTCTTGTGTGCTCAAGGCTTGGCTTCGAAAATATTANTTTGNAGTTGGAGCATATTGGGATTTTAACAATAAAGATAGATCTTTTGGAGGAGTCGTTTGAGGNAGATTAAAAAGTCTTTTGCTAAGGAAAAGAAGCAAAATACTTTNTCAANTGCGTTATGATNGAATCCGATGAGTAATAATTCGTGCTTCAAATATTTATCCTTGTACATAGGTTTGAGTCTTTTCGGCGAGTGCCTTGCTGCTGATCAACCGAATTTTGTTTGGTTTACTTCTGAGGATAATTCAGTTCATTTTTCTCGTATTTATAATGAGAATGGTATCACGATGCCCGCTATAGAAAGACTGGCATCACATGGCTTAACTTTCGATCATGCCTTTTCTAACGCTCCGGTTTGTTCTGTTGCTCGAACCACATTGTTGACTGGAGCCTATGCGCCAAGAATCGGGGCGCAGTACCATAGACGATCTAGGCTGGTTCCCATGCCGGAAGAAGGTCAGATGTATCCGTGGTACCTTCAGCAGGCGGGATATTACACTACAAACAATAGTAAGACTGATTACAATGTGATGGTCGATCAGGGGTGGGATGACTCATCACCCGATGCTCTATGGCGCGGACGGAAAGAAGGACAACCTTTCTTTCATGTACAGAATACGGCTTTGACACACGAGAGCAGCTTGCATTTCACGCGAGATGAAATGATGACTGTCCAAAACCTCACGCCGTCGGATTCAATCAGTTTGTTTCCATACTTTCCCGATACTCCGACCTTTCGTTACACACACGCGCGTTACTTAGATAATCACGTAAAAGTAGATAACTACTTTGCGGAGTATATCGATATGCTTGAAGACGATGGTGTGCTTGATGATACCTTCATATTCTATTTCGGGGACCACGGAGGGGTGCTGCCAAGAGGTAAAGGTTACATATACGAGAATGGTTTGCATGTCCCTTTGATTATTTATGTGCCAGAGAATTGGCGACATTTAGTGGATGGGGACTACGGTGATCGTGTGCGAGGCTTTGTCAGCTTCATTGACTTTGCTCCTACTGTACTCNATTTGGCGGGAATAGAAGTGCCATCGCATATGGATGGATCGCCTTTTTTAGGGCCTCAAATTGATCTTGAACGAGTCAACGAGCGTGACCAGGCTTTCGGTTATGCTGATCGTTTTGATGAGAAAATCGATCACGTTAGGAGTTTGAGAAAAGGCAAATTTAAATATATTCGAAATTATCAGCCTTTTAATGTTGATGGGCTCTGGAACGACTATCGTTATATTATGCTGGCATATCAGGAGTGGTGGGAGCTTTTTAGATCGGGGGAGTTAAACGAGATACAGAGCCAATTCTTTGAGGCTCGCCCTCCAGAACAACTTTTTGATTTGGAGAGCGATCCGCATGAACTCCAGAATCTAGCAGGTGATTTGGANTATGGTGAAATTCTGACTGATATGAGGTCGTCGCTNAGCCGCAAAGTTAAAAGCATTAATGATCTTAGTATGTTTCCAGAAAGTATGCTTCTCGAGGAAGCTTTTGAAGACCCAGTAACCTTTGGTCGCAATAACAGCAGTAGAATAAGCCGGCTTGTCGACACCGCGGATTTAAGTTTGCGTGACTTTGACAGTGCTCGTGAAGAAATTAACTCCGCACTTAATGCCGAAGACCCTTGGCAACGTTATTGGGCGTTGATTGTGCTAAGTTCTTTCGGCGAGCAAGCCAACANCTNTGCTCAGAGAGCAAATGATATCGCACAGAGTGATGATGAGAATTTGGTAAGACTGAGGGCTATTGAATTCTTAGCTTTGATTGGAAGGGAGAATCCATCGCAACTCTTGCCTGCGTTGTTAATCAGTGCGGCCAATGAGGTCGAGGCGACTATAATTCTCAATACAGCAGTGCTCTTAAGAGATTTTACTGAGTATGACATTCAAATTGACTCTGAAATGATTCCCTTNTCTTTGANTGGTCCGCAGCGCTTAAATATTGATCGCAGGTTGGACTATCTGTCATCAGACTAAGAGCAGTCCACTCATCGAAGAACAAATTCGCTTACCTCGATTTGTCATCGGGAAACTTAGACACTATTTTCCATCGTTCGATGTTTTTCGATGGTGCAGCGCTAGTGAGCTCCCGTAAATTGTTATGGTTTGCTTCTTAATGTGCTACAGTCGATTTTGAAAAACCTTAAGGTTTGATCTTTTTGGAGGCAACAATGAACAAGCTAGTTAAACAATTTATGCTGATTTCTTTCCTTGTCGGAATAATTCCGCCTGCTAGCGCGCAATTCGACAACGTAGGCTCTATTATTTTTCCAACTTCCGAATCAGGTGAAGCGCAGCAATCTTTTTTACGAGGGGTAGCAATTCTCCACAGTTTTGGCTGGGAACAGGCGCAGGAACAATTTCAAAGAGCGCAAGAGATCGCGCCAGATTTCGCCATGGCCTACTGGGGAGAGTCTCTAGCTTACAATCATCCTTTGTTTTCCCAAATGGATGCAACTGAGCCTCGCAACGTGCTTCAGCGTCTCGGAGCTACTCCGGAAATTCGAATGTCAAAGGCACCGACTGAGCGCGAGAAAGGGTTTCTTACCGCTGTAGAAATTCTATGGGGTGAGGGAGAAGTAGCCGATCGTAAGGTTGGATATATGGAGGCCATGGAAAACCTTTATGACAGGTATTCTGATGATGATGAGGTCGCTGCCTTCTATGCCTTATCAGTTTTGAGCGCNCGTGCGGCTTCCGGTGGTGATTTAGACAACCGTATGGCTGTGAGGGCGGGGACTATCGCGCTGGAGATATTCAACAGAAAGCCGACGCATCCGGGCGCAGCGCACTATACGATTCACTCTTTCGATGACCCGATTCATGCACCCTTGGCACTAGAGGCTGCCTATCGCTATTCCGAGATCGCGCCTGCGGTGTCTCATGCACGACACATGCCGACACACATATTTATTCAGCATGGTATGTGGGATCGTGTGTCTGGTAACAATCAATCAGCCTTTGATGCTGCTCGAGAGCTTTGGCGACCTGGTCAAAGTATGGGTGACGCAATTCATTCTCTGGACTGGGGTCAGTATGGTGACTTGCAGAAGGGTGATTATGAAAAGGCTCGCCTTTGGATAGATCGTATCGAAACCATGTCGACCCAGGGTGGTTTTGCCGAGGGTGGAGCTCGAGGATCTTCTGGCGCAGCTCGCGCGAGAAACACAGTTGCTTTAACTAAAAACCGCTACATTGTTGATGCCGAAGAATGGAGAATTCAAAACATAACAGAGGATTCTCCAGATCATGAGCTTCTGGCGACAGCGCTCTCCGCATACCACCTGGAGGATCAAGCCACACTTCAGTCGGCGGAGCAGGAATTAAAGAGGCGCGTTGAAGCAGGAGAAGATGGCTACACTGCCATTATGGCTAAACAGGCGAGCGGATTGCTTCATGCCGGTATGGGCCACCCCGACGTAGCGATTCGGTTTTTTGAGGAGGCGATTGATATCATAGAGCCCATGGCGCCGCCTCGTGGCTCTGCTAACCCGATCAAGCCTGTTTACGAGATGTATGGAGAGGTGCTTTTGGATCTTGGCAGGCAGGAAGATGCGGTTGAACAATTCGAAATGTCCCTTCAACGTATGCCTAATCGCCCGCGCTCGCTGTGGGGTATGGCAAACGCGCAGGCTGCCATTGGGCAAGTAGATCTTGCAACTGAGCACTACCAGATGTTAGTCGACATATGGACGGGCAGTGAGAANTTCGGTGGTATCACTGAAGCTAGATCTTACCTCATGGATAACACTGGCGGGTCAGATTAGTTTTCAAGGGTCAGCGTAACTATCGGGTGCTTTGAGTTACGCTGACCCACCAATGTGTCCGAATATGTTGCAGGTATCCAGTAGGATCATTTTCTCAATCATCACTATGATTGTCTCTATGAATTCCTGGACTCAGATAAATGAATTCGTTCGGGGGCCGGAGCGAGTATATCTGCCTACTGATTATTCAGATTCAAATTCTTATCCGCTTGTAATACTGCTGCACGCTTATGGCATGGATACTGCTCAAGCAGAGTCGATATGGGGGCTTGCCGAGTCAGTTGACAATTATCAATTTGTTTACGCTATTCCTTCTGGAACTCTTGACCAGAGTGGAAGNTATTTTTGGAATTCAAAAGCCGCTTGCTGCAATTTTTATAATAGCGCTGTCGATGACGTCTCTTATTTGTATCAATATATCCAAGGCTTAGAAAAATCATTCAATATTAACGCTAATCGTATCTACGTAGTCGGGGATTCAAATGGTGGATTTATGGCGCTAGAGTTGGCCTACCGTTTTCCTGATTTAGTCGCTGCCTCCGTAAGCAGCGCTGGCGGATCTCATTTCTATCCAAGAAACCACCCAAGATCTGGAGTCCATATTCTGCAGATCCAAGGCACCGAGGATACTTCAATTCTGTATGCAGGTGGATCGATTGAGGGTCTACCATACCTTGGCTCAGAGGCTACCGCGCTACAATGGGCAGAATACAATAAATGCTCCTCATCAAACTTAGTAGCAGGATCAAGAGATTTAGATCCATTTTTATCCGGTTTCGAAACCGAGGTGACTATTTATTCCCAGGGGTGCAGAATCGGTGGTTCAGTTGAGCTATGGGCTATCCAAAAAGGCGGTCATGGTCTTGGAAGGCCAGTGCCTCGTTCGAGCAAACTGCAGCTTTTAGACTGGTTATACAAGAAATCTAAAGATGGGTGGCCCTCAGACTTCAATGGAGTGATTCCGCCGAAAGAGCTAGGTCTCAGCCTTAATAATGTGGGGTTTTATGATGCGCTAGAGGGTCTGGTTTACTCCTGTTTAAGGTTAACAAATAATGGAGAACCATATTCCTTTGAGGGTGTAAGTGATTTTGATGTAGCATTTATTATCACCGACGCGCTGAATGGTAAAATTAAACTATTAAAGTACAGGGCTTTTAATTCTGGGGAAGTATTAAACAAAGATTTTGAACTACCGAATTGCAGTGGAGAGCTTGAGATCAGCNCTGGAACTTATTCCGACACCTTGCAAGTAGATGCTACCTTTTACGAATTCGATTTTAAATTGATAGATTCATCAAGCGATGAACTCGTACTAGTTTCTTCAAGAGAAATACCTCTTAGATGANCAGCAATGTGAATCTTCCGCGAGCCTCAAGCTATTGGGGCAGAAGTTTCAATTCACAGACGAGTATTTTAAAAATTAACAAACTTTTGCCGTGCATTTCTATTAGGCTCAATGGCTTCAGATTTAGTATCGTTGACTCGCTCCTTTCTTAAAGAAACACATCGATTTTACGCCAAGCCGTTGCTACGCAACGGCCCCGGCTTCTTCAGTTTGAATGTTTAGGTTAAAGTTGTTTAATGGTAGTTGGCGCACGCGTATGCCTGTAGCGTCGAAGACAGCATTAGCCAACGCTGGAGCGATGCCAGGCGTGCCTGGTTCACCTGCCCCGCCAATATCGTACCCGCTGTTTATAATATGTGTTTCAATGAGAGGAGCTTCATTCATTCTAACAGAGGGATAATCGTCAAAGTTACCTTGCACTACCGCTCCATTTTCTATNGTAATTTCACCGTGAAGAGCTGCAGTCAAACCATATATTATGCCGGATTCTAATTGCGCTGAAACGCCGTCAGGAGAAACAGCTAGACCGGGGTCTATGACTGCTACTACCCGATCAACCGAAACGCTCCCATCTACAATTGTCACTTCCACTACCTGCGCAACGATTGAACCAAAAGATTCTTGTAAAGAAATTCCGCGACCTCGCCCTTCCGGAAGCGGTCTATCCCACTGCGCTTCGCTTGCAGCTTTGGTCAATACAGCTAGATGCCTCGGGCTGTCTTGGAGTAGCTCAGCACGAAAATCAAAGGGATCTTTTTCCGCCGCGTTCGCAACTTCATCAATAAATGATTCAGTGAAAAACCCGTGTTGCGAATGGTCCACACTGCGCCATGCCCCAAAAGGAACATGGGTGGGACTGCTGACATATCCGATATCTTGCGTTGGCACAGCGTAAGGGATTAATGGAGCCTCTATTGGCTCATTTTTATTTGTGTACGTGTTTTCCCATGCAAGAAGATTTTTATTATCGTCAAAAGCTGCACGAAATCGGCTTTGGACCGCAGGACGATAGAAATCCTGGCGAACATCTTCTTCGCGTGACCAGATGAGCTGAACGGGTCTACCAACCAGTTGTGCTAGTTGGGCAGCCTGAATCGCAAAATCGGGGCGAGACTTGCGACCAAAACCCCCGCCCATTGCATGGTTATGTAGGGTCACACTTTCTTCTTCCAGCCCAAGAACGCTGGCTAGATCTCGACGAAACCCAAGCGGATTTTGGCAACCGACCCAGATTTCGGCCCGCCCGTCCCTAACGTCTGCAGTTGCATTTAACGGTTCCATACAAGTATGCGCAAGATAAGGGACGTGATAGTCAGCATCTATTACTTTATCAGCGGTAGAGAATACTGAATCAACCGCGCCTTCAACACGATCGGTTTGTCGCTCATTTCTCGAGGTAATATCGCGATCAAATTGTGCNAAGATGTCATCGCTAGAAACNGATTCAAANCCTGTTTCACTCCATTGCAAATTAAGCTTCTGTATGGCTTGGTTGGCGGCCCAATAGCTATCNGCGACGACAGCTACCGCTTCACCNGATGACGTGTCACTTANCNNTATACTTCCNACNGNAGTTTCAGGAATCANGAGGACATCAACNACCCCGTCTATTGCNCGTGCTTCTCTNTCATCAATANTNACTAGACTTCCGCCTGAAACGGGAGANCGAANGANTGATGCAAACAACATATCNGGCAGACGAACGTCCAGNGCAAACTGCAACGANCCATCAACTTTAGCNGGTATGTCACGCCGTGGTTTGTTTGTTCCTACAATCTTNTACTCGGAGGGATCTTTTAAAGNNGGTGTTTGTGAAGGAGTCATATCAGCCACTAATGAGGNAAAAGCTGCATATGGTTCTCTTCGGTTAGTACCTAAATGTATCAGGTGGCTATTCTCNGTGACNACTTCATTTGCTGGCACTNCCCANGAGTTTGCCGCTGCTTCTCGCAACATTTCTCGNGTTGCNGCACCAGCAATACGCATCGCCAAAGCGCCAGTTGTACGCACACTCATGCTACCGCCGGTGANCTGTATGTTGAGTGAATCCGCAACGCGCATCATCGCCCCATCAANAGTTGGAATTAAAATCTTCGGAAAGTCTATCCCAGCAAGNAGGTANCNTCGNCCAGCAGAGTACATGGAGTATTCACCGATAGCCGGCGCTTCCTCTGTAAGTAGTTGATCCCAATCTGCATCGAGTTCTTCTGCAAGCATTTGACCCAAAGACGTCTGTACTCCTTGACCCATTTCAGAATGTGGGATAATCGCAGTAATAATATTGTCGCTGCCAATCTTGATATAGGTATGAATTAATTGGTCATCTTTAAGGTCTAGTTTTCCAACCAAGTCTTTAACCTGATTACCTGGCCGCATGGAAACGCCGACTACCACCCCGCCGCCAGCGACGAGACCAGTTGTTATGAATGCTCGCCTTGTCCATTTACCCATGATCTATCTCCGTTGCATTTTCTGTATTAGCGATGTTGTAGAAGAGCCTGTTCTTTGACGAAGAAGCCACTTTTGTCGCTTTAATGGCTTTCCGTATTCTTCCGTACATACCACAGCGACAAATGTTTCCTTGCATGGCGACGTCAATTTCGTCATCGGTTGGATTTGAATTGTTCGCGAGTAGGGCTGACGCTGACATTATTTGTCCTGATTGACAGTAGCCACATTGCGGCACTTGATGGTCAATCCAAGCTTGCTGTACCGGATGCAATTCACCATTAGCCGCAGCAATCCCTTCGATCGTGGTGACTTCTTTGCCTTCGACTGAGGAAATGGGGGTAACACAGGAGCGGACCGCTTGACCATCAATGTGCACCGTACAGGCTCCGCATTGAGCGATACCGCAACCAAATTTTGTACCCGTGAGAGCCAATTGCTCACGAATAACCCATAGCAAAGGTTTAGACGGATCAACATCGACCGTCTCCGACTTGCCATTAACCGTAAAAGAAGTNCTCATTGATTTCCCAACCCCTGAAATAGTATTGAATTGTTTAGCCGTCCAACCCTAGATGGCCATGGCTAATACCGACAGCTCAGTGTAAGTAGATTGAGTTTCTATTTTAGCCCCGATATTTTCTGACAATTTGACATTTTGTACTATAAATGTCAGCATGTTTGATTATAATTCTACACTATTAAGCCCTAAAGTCTACTCAAGCAACTAATTACTAATGGTTAAACCGAATCAAAAAATCTCTAGGGTACAAGCGAAAAGGAACGTCGTTTTTGATGCCGCCTCTGAAGTCTTTGCGTTATACGGTTACAAGCGAACCACTATGCAGGATATTGCTCAAGCCGTGGGTTNTTCGCGTCCTGCTTTGTATTTGTTNTTCGATAATAAAGAAACCTTNTTTCGAGAGCTGACGGACTACCGGCTTAATAAAGCTTTGGATGCTACAAAAACCAAACTGGCAGAAAAGGAAGAATTAAAAATTCGAATTATTCATGCGTTATTAATTTTCGAAAGCATTTTTTACGAACCTGTTTCTAAGTCTCCTCATGGCGCGGANCTCATGGACATTAATCAGAGTCTCGCNTCTGATGTNATGGCTAAAGGGTTTTTAAATCTAGTTACTTCTTTTGCTGCTGAATTAAAAACTGCGGAAAAGAATAAAAAAGTAAGTTTCAAGGACACTGTCCTCACACCCAAGTCCTTCTTCGAGCTTCTGTTGACTGCTCTGATCGGCATAAAGAAAAAAGCAAAGAATAGAGCAGACTTCAGGAAACAGACTGAGCTAGTTGCAGGAATATTTTTGGACTCAATAGCGATTAAGGAAAAATAAATTTAAATTATAGCAATTTTATATATAACTCATAAAAATTTAATTCTAATATGGACAGTCGGCATTAAAATATTTTGTGGTATATGTAAAATTAACAACACATTAAATAGAAATATTTTGTTCAATTGTAATCGCCGATAAAAATTAAAGCTCATTAAGTCTCAACGAAGGATCAATTATGCANGCGCTAATGATGAATACTCCGTTAATGATTTCATCCATACTGAAGCACGCGGAGAAAAATTTCCCAGAAGTGGAAATGGTTTCTGTGACTGTCGATCATCCGCGGCATCGGCAAAATAATAGGATTTTCGCTAGGCGTTGTAGGCAATTAGCGAATGTTTTGGAATCACTCGGGGCTGCTTTTGGCGATAGGATTGGCACCTTAGCCTGGAATGATTTCCGACATATGGAACTTTACTATGCAGTCTCCGGCAGCGGTATGGTGTGTCACACAATAAATCCTAAATTGTTTCCAGAGCAAGTGGCGTACATCATTAATCACGCTGAGGATAAAATTCTTTTTGTTGACGTTCTTGTTTTGCCCTTACTGGAAGCATTAAGTGAGCATTTAGCGAAAGTTGAAATAATTGTTGTTCTTACTGAAAAGACGCATATGCCCGAATCTAACTTGCCGAACCTGTTATGTTATGAGGAATTACTTGAGGCTCAGTCGGATGTCTATGAGTGGCCCGAGTTTGATGAGAATACCGCGAGTGGTATGTGCTATACCTCCGGTACAACCGGGAATCCCAAGGGAGTTGTCTACAGTCATCGCTCAACAGTATTACATGCCCTGTCCGGAGCCCTACCGGATGTCACTGGGGCTTCGAACATGACTACTAGCTTGCCAGTAGTGCCTATGTTTCACGTCAACGCTTGGGGTGCTCCTTATGCTGCGCTCATGGTTGGCACGAAACTAGTTCTACCAGGACCTAAAATGGCAGATGGTGAAACTTTGCATGAATTGATGGTTTCGGAAAAAGTCACAGTTTCATCTGGAGTTCCCACTATATGGATGGCGCTGTTGGATTATCTAGAAGCAAACCAGAAAACTGCTCCAAGCCTTAAACGAGTGCATGTAGGTGGTGCAGCATGCCCAAGAACTATAGTTGAACGATTCAGGGATCAACACAACTGCGTCGTCGTTCAGGGTTGGGGTATGACAGAGACAAGCCCCCTTGGAACCGTTTATGCAATGAAGAGTGGCATGGAAGATTTTTCAGTGGAAGAAGTTACAAATTTGCAGTTGTTACAAGGACGGGGTGTTTTTGGAATTGAGATGTGCATTGTCGATGAACATAATAAACAACTGCCTTGGGATGGGGTGGCATCTGGGGCTTTAAAAGTAAGGGGTCCTTGGGTAGCAAAAGGTTACTACGGATTGTCAGAAAAACCAGGTGAGGAAGACTGCCCTGTTGATGAAAACGGCTGGTTTCAAACAGGAGATGTTGCGGCTATTACTCCAGATGGATTTCTGCAAATTACGGATCGCACCAAAGACGTTATTAAATCTGGTGGTGAATGGATTAGTTCAATTGAGATAGAAAATGCAGCGGTTAATCACCCAGATATTGCCGAGGCTGCAGTAATCGGCCGCTACCATCCTAAATGGACTGAAAGACCTTTATTGATCGCTGTAGCTCAACCGGGGCGATCATTATTAAAGAGCGATGTGCTCGACTTTCTCAGGGATAAACTTCACAAGATGGCACTTCCAGATGATGTTGTTTTTATCGATGAGCTACCGCATACCGCGACGGGAAAAATCAATAAGCTTGGGCTACGTGAAACGTTTAAGGACTATACTTTTTCTGTTGAGTGATGAAGGCCGCTATTTCTATCAATTTATGTAAGCCTAATATTTCGATTTTCTCACTCATATGGTCAGCACTACTCGCTCGCGGGTAAGGGGAGTTGTATGCGTTCAATAAACATCTCTATGAATCTTGTCCAGTCGAGGCCATACTGCGCGGGCATTGCCTCTGCACCCTCGGCACCTGGCCAAATATTTTCTCCGCCCACAGAGACGCCGTAACTAATTCCATGCTCGATATTCACATCAACGTATAGAGATTTGGTGGTGACCAAGGAAGGATCGATCAGACTAGCGACAGCAATCTGATCGTACATATACCATGATCTCTCCGGTGACTGTTCAAAGCGCTTGCCTAACGTTTCTTTCAGGAGAGCAGTCAGAGGATTGTCTATCTCTACCATTCTCTCATACCAATCTGCCGTTAAATTTGATTTTCGTGAAACATTCAGGGGTGAAAGCTCGATTGGAATGCCAGATCGAAGCGTCACTCGAGCAGCTTCTGGATCTACCCAAAAATTGAATTCAGCATTAGGTGTAATATTTCCAGCGCCATCCGGGAGTGATGCTATAGCGCCTCCCATAATAACTAACTGTTTAACATTTGCAGCGAAAGTTGACTCGGCTCTTATAGCTTGCGCAATGTTTGTTAAAGGACCGAGTGCGACAATTGTGATCTCTCCGGGATTTTCCATTACTGTTCGGACAATGAAAGAAACCGCTGATTCAGCTTCGGCTTGTTTGCGGGCGAAGCCTCCGGGTGGTAACGGAGGAGTTTCGTTAGAATACCATTTGCCATAACTGTTTATTGCAAAGTCACTTATCTCATGAACCAAGGGCATGTCTGCGCCAATATGTACAGGAATTTCGGTTTGATTCGCTATCTCCAGCATGCGCAGAACATCGGATGTAGCACGCTCAACACTGTCATTGCCCGCGACGGTAGTAATGCCAAAAATTTCGAGCTCTGAGGACTGCAAAGCGAGCATTAATGCAAGGCTGTCGTCTTGGGGGGCATCGCAAAATCGGTATCGAATAATATCGGGATGCGGTTCTGAGCGACCGATGAAAGGGATAGTGCTGATATCAAGACGAATAATAATTTTTGCATCTTTTTTTATTCCAAATCTGCAGAAGTTATTAGTATAGCCTTAACGCACTCATTCTGATATCCGGCTTTTTTTGNNGCCACTGAGGTGTACGCTANAACGCTAAAGTGCTCGTTTCCTTTGNGTCTCAATTAATGGGGTCTTCCATACATGAGTTGGCTACTTGCTCAAATATCTCCATTANGAGAGTAAATAATTGAGCTGGCCGCTTTCTTATCGCGAGGTATTTATAGTATGTTTCGTAAATGAAGGACATTCCTCCTATCGATAATCCTTACGAAAAGCCAAGTGTCAGAAATTACGCTCTGGGAATTCTTACGTTGGTTTACACCTTTAACTTCGTCGATCGGCAATTATTGTCCATACTGCAAGAAGCCATTAAGGCNGAGCTCTTGCTGTCCGATGCGCAGTTAGGTCTTCTGACTGGATTCGCTTTCGCGATGTTTTATGTTACCGCTGGTGTCCCTATAGCCAGATACGCCGATCGCAGTAATAGAAGGAACATCGTCGCTGCNTCTGNCGGCCTTTGGAGCTTTATGACCGCCATAAGCGGATTCGTTCAAAACTATACCCAGCTTCTACTGGCACGAATCGGAGTCGGGATTGGTGAGGCTGGGGGGAGCCCGCCTTCACACTCCATCGTTTCAGATATTTTTCCAAAAGAACAAAGAGCTAGTGCACTCTCTTTCTACTCCACCGGCGTAAATTTGGGCATCATGTTTGGTTTTTTATTTGGTGGGTGGCTGAATGAATATTTCGGCTGGCGCGTGGCATTCCTTGTAGTTGGTGTGCCGGGCGTAATTCTAGCGGGTATTGTATATACGACCGTTCCAGAGCCTATTCGCGGATTACTTGAGAACAAGAAAGCATCTGACAATCAGGTGCCTTTTAGGCAGGTATTATCTGGCTTATGGCAGCGCAAGACATTTAGACACATGGCGCTCGCATGTGGCCTTAATGCATTTGCCGGTTACGGCACGGTGAACTGGGTAGCATCCTTCTTTATNCGTAGCCACGGGATGACTACGGGAGAGCTTGGTACTTGGCTGGCTTTGTCTACAGGGTTAGCGGGGGCCATAGGAATCTTTATTGGGGGCTTGCTGGGCGACAAGCTCGGCGCGAAAGATAAGCGNTGGTATCTTTGGGTGCCGGGAATTTCAACATTGCTGGTAGTGCCCGGTATGCTTGTAGTTTTTCTGACTAGTAATACTTACTTGGCATTAGTGTGCATGTTTGTGCCAGGATTTATGCAGAACATATATCTTGGCAATTCCATTGCGACTACCCACAACTTAGTGGGCCTCAGATGGCGCTCGACTTCATCAGCTATTCTGTTTCTGATTCTCAATATCATTGGTTTGGGCCTGGGTCCCTTCGTAGTCGGGCTTCTGAGTGATATGTTCGATCCGTCATTTGGTATTGAATCTCTGCGCTATTCTATGTTGGCTGTGTTACCAACGGCATGCGTATGGTCTAGTATTCATTTTTATCTGGCATCACGTAGTCTGAACGCTGATCTAGAACGGGCGCCAGAGTGAAAGAAACTAAGATTTTACTANGTCGAATCTGCATTTTTGATTAACTCATAGAAATGATCTTCGATACAAATGCTAAACCCGNAGTCATCTGCCCACAGAAGAAGCTTCTGCCTCCCTTATTGTCCGCTCTGCGGCGTAGGGAAGAATATAACCGTCCGCAAGATTCTGCGCTACGATTTCTTTGACAGCTTGAACATAAGATTCGTGACTCGGGTAAAGGCTGTCGAGGNTCTCTCTTGTAAACGGCTCATGAGAACCATATAAAAAGCAAAATCGATTGGTTATGCCATTGTTCATACCAGTATTCTTCGCGNTAGCGACAGCATGTTCCGCCAGTCTTATCCCGCCGAGTATGTTGCCATATTTATCTCTAGTGAACTCAACATCAGGCATCATTCGTGCGACCTGTAATGGCTCCGCTGCTGGCGGTCGTACATCCTGTTTGATCCATTTCACAAGATGCTCGAATGCAGCATTGAATGGGTCTCGAAAAGGAATACGACTATGGGCAGGAAGCTCGCAGCCTACATCTCTAGCCTCTGCTTGAGAGAGCGCTAATCCGTCACGCAGCAAGCGCAACTTCGAATATTCAATTTCGAAATCGTAATCGGCATGAGAGGTCCCAGCAACCTCCCATTGCATAAAAGTATCAGTGTTGGGTTGCGGCGTTGCAGCTCGCCGTGCCATATCTGTTTCTGCCATAATTTTAAAAATCTTAGTTTCCTGATCATCTCGGATACGGCCACCACCACCATGCACCATCACGCCGTCAAAAATAGGCTCGAGTGGATGAATATTGTTCAGGTAAATCGCAAGGCGACTGGCAGATTGAGAATGGCCTGTCGCGATAATTACTTCAGCCTTTAATCCATCAAGAATGTCCACGCGATCCGCCGGAGTTGATTGCCCGATCCGATTAATGGCCTTTCCTACTGCTGAAAAAATATCATAAGAGAGCGCGTCTCGATCGACCATTCCGTCATGAGTAACATCTAGATGACCATAACGCTCCGGGCTCCACTCTTTCATGGTGTCGATTCCCATTTGTTGTGCTGATACTGCTACGTAAGCATAGCCATTGCGCATAAAATGGGAGCCTGAATACCACCAATCTATATCCTTATCTGGGCCGCCAGTAACATTTATCCACTCGACAATAACGGTGCCGTTATAATTCTCAGCTTGCGGACGGCGTACAATTAGTCGGGTTAAATAGCGATGATTACTGTCAACTATTGCACCGGTTTCTAATGTTGGATTTGTGTACTGATTGGCTGTTCCTTCAATAAAGTACTCTTCTTCAACATATCCATTCGACGATAATTCGATTGCAGATGCGGCATAGATGGAGTTTCTTGATGGATGGCCGGGAGGGTCCGCTTCGAGCGGTCCGATAATTTGCGCATCGGGTACTGCTGCATCTGCCCCGCCCATATATATCAGCCAAAGAAAAATAAAAAACAACGANTTAATTTTTTTNATCAGATATTTACCTTTTTTTTNGGGGGAAAGTAAACAAAATCTATTTAATACGAATAATTCCCACACTTCCCTGGATCTCGATATCTGTGTTCCACTCATCTGAGAGCCTCTCTACTCGTTCTAATATACGTTTCGCAGTTTGCGGTCCTGCTATGCGGGGAATGCCCAAGCGCGAGTCGGGGCCATCAACTCCTAACTCAGTTGGATACAACCGTACTTCGGTAAGCAGGCCATCCTCATAGTGACTAATAGCAACGAGACTTTCTAAAGATTGAGTGGTTCCGCCGAAGTTCCTGGCAAACTGTTGCATTCTCCTATTGGGATTTGTATCCGCATTGCCCATCGCTACCTCGAGTTCCCAATGAGCTTCTCTAAAAAATTCACCAAGCCCATAAAAGATAGGTTTTCCATTGTAGATTTCGACNCCCCTTAGAGTCTGCACGCCAGTTCCAACAAATACATCAGCTCCAGCATCTATAGCTTGATGCGCTAATTCTACATAGAAAGCAGGCGGCCTGGTGCTCAAGTGTTGAGTTTCCAAAATAGACCGGCTTTGATGTATGTGTGCGGCAGCAACGACAAAGTCGCCGAATTGTCCCGCGTTTTTAATATTGCGTAAGACCCGATNCAAATCATTATCGTTAATTTTGTATAAAATAGTGCCTGGTGTCTCATCATTTTGTGCTACACGATAAATAGGATTGTTGCGACCAGAACTAGATGCGGGGAAATTGATNCCGNAATTGGGAGATGCATTTGTAACGGTTCTTGGGTTATCGTAGTTATCTCGATACTGCAAGAAATCTTCACGTATTCCTTCCAAGGCATTAAACTGCTCCCTTGAAACCAGAATCATCTCGCTATAATTCAACATATTAAGACCTGGCCTGCCTCCGAGATTACCTATGAGTGGCGTGGCGGCTAGTCGGTTGTGCTCCGGCCAAATAGGAGCATGGGCTCCGATCAGGGCTGCTCTACCTTTGGGGGTTTCAAAGAAAGCGGGAGCTGCGGCTTCGTGTAAATTTTTCCCGGAACCNGCGTGTATTATTCCAGCACCGTCTAGCAAGGAGTTTGTCGAAAACATGCCGGCAATTTCAGAATCCAACAAATGGTTTTGTGCGCGATTAACCATATCGAAGCCCATTACCTTCAAATCNTCAGCNACCTCATGAGTGCCAACGAACCCGTTCATNGGGCCGTCAAATTCTCTCAAGTTAGCTAGCTCTCCTTCCATGTTACCCATGGCTAAGTCGGCGCNTCGGATTAATTCAAATACTTCCTGGATTTTTGGATCGGCTAATTGGGAGGCCGGCCTCCTGATCATCAAGTCACCCACACTTGCAAAAGTGAAATCTCCAGACATGGTTATTGGTCCGACTAATTCATTGGGGGCTTCAATATTTGATTGCGCCTGAACCCAAGCCGTATTNATTAAGAGAAGAAAAAGTAGCGAGGCGCTAATCTTGAGGTTTCTATTCATAGGATGGCCTTTTTAGAATCATGGATCTTCAAGTCTGCGTCCAGCACAGGCAGACCCATTTATTGCAGTTACTCTGAGTAAATCAATCCCTCGAGCAGCGAAAGTATCCATGTCAGAGCAACGCACATGCGTGAATCGCAGATCCAGTTCATCGCCTTCCCCCAGGCCTGAATTGATTAGCAGTGGTTGCACGCTGAAGAGTGAGTGATTGCGCGCAAGACTTAGCTCCTCAATTTGGTTCAATCCGGATAAAGCGCTTACGTCTGTAATACTATTGCTTTCAAGTCTCAGAACTTTTAGTGCGTGCAATCGTCTTAGCGCATCAATATTCTCAATTCTGTTATTGCTAAGAAATAAGTGCTCCATATGAATCATCTCACCAAGGGCCCCAATATTCGTTATGGCGTTACCATTAAGGCTCAGTTGTTGCAAATCGGTCATCCTGTTTAGTGGACTTATGTCCTCTATCTGATTGTTATGAGCCCATAACAAAACCAATTGGTCGAGATTTNCCAGCGCGCTAATGTCTTTAATCTGGCTGTCATAGATACGTAAGTGGGTTAGCTTGTTGAGATTGGCAAGTGGTCTGACATCTGATATCTCATTGAGATGAATTCGCAAAAGACGCATTTCTGTGAGCTTTGATAGCGGAGTTAGATCGGTAATGCCGTTGAACTTCACTTTCGGGTCACGCCCATCATCCATGTTTAGATAATGTTGGAGTTGGTATGGGTAAAGTCCATGCACATGCAATTGGCGCAACTTCGTTAGCCCTGCCAGTGGGCTAATATCGGAGATTGGGTTCTCGCTGACGATGAGCCGCTCAAGATTGGTTAGCCCACTTACCGGGCTCAGGTCACTAAACCAGTTTGTGTGTAAGTTCAGAGAAACAAGATTTGTTAGACTACTAAGCGGACTGATATCAGTAATGAGTCGATTTATCAGGTTAAGTCGGGTAAGGCCCCTGAGATTTTGTATGCCGTATAAGCTCTCGAAAGGTTTTTCCGGCGACGGTCGCAGAGTTCCTCCATAGACTACGCGTTCTATCGTGGTGCCAACGACCAGCTCATCAAGTTCTGCCGCTTGACCACAGCTCAGCGGGATGCCAGCTTCCAAACCCAGCGCCTCGTTTACCACTTCGGCGAGGTCTGGATCCGCAAAGGAGATAATTGCATCTGACGAAAAATCCCTGCAGTGTTCCGTGGGGGACAGAGTGTCGTGCGTCTGTGCGCTCGCTAATTGTCCAATAGAAAGTAGCAATATAAGGTGCAGCGAGTATGAGCGGCGATTCATGAGGTTTACCTTTTGATTGGAGTCTTCGTTCTTATATCACCTTGATCTTTGGGGCTAGTTAAGTTCATCGAACCTGATTTCCGCTATAGCTATCCCGCTTTCACCTGCAACTGAATACAATAAATATGTCTTATCGCCCTCTTGGTAGATGGCCGGATCTCTGAGCTGGTGAACCCGCTCATCGATATAGCCTCCTCGCGAAGCCTTCAGTGGCAGCGTTGCACCCTCGTAGTCTTTTTCTGGTCGTAACACCTCTATTGGCTCACTTGCGACCCATTCACTCCAGTCACCTTTCAGACTAATTGTCGAAAGCATTATGCGTTCCGGCTCGTCACCTCGGTTAGTGAAGAATACATAGAGGTGTTCATCTCGAATCAGTAGTGCTGAATGGCGCATGTCGCGAGAGAAAAACTGAGGCCCCGCCTCAAAATTCGTCAAGCCGTTGCGAGACCGAAAGAGGTAACCCGGCATGCTCATGGCATAGTGAAAGCCGTCATACTCAATCACACGGAAGTAGGGTCGACCTAGATCTTCTTCTTTGCCCTCAAAATTAANGCCGTCANCNGANACAGCCGCGCGAGTTAATTGTCTNCCTTCCCCTCGACCNTGGTAGTACATCACTATTTGNTGAAGATCCTCGCGCACGTGAACGTCTGGCGATGCGATATGTGNGTATANAGGAGCAGTCCTGCCCGGCTCGAGCGAACACGGNGGGCATGTGGAAGGGAAGAATGAGTCCTCGAGTTTTAATGAGCCNGGAGAATAGATAGCCCATGGGCCCGTAACNTNATTGGCATAGGCCATTCGGATATATGTGCCGCGGTGATCGGCAAAATATAGGTAATATTTGCCGAGGGGGTTATCGACCCAAGTAGGAACCTTTATTAGTGATGGGCCCTGAATATTGCCTCCCATTCGATCATCCATCTCAGGCGTAATGATAGGGCCATCGCCAAGGCGGGTGACAGTAATGCTCGGCGGTTCTGCTGCGCCCGCGGCAGAGCATAAGGTAAGCAGGGAGTGCAGAAATAAACCTAGTTTAACTCGTTTCAAAATTTTATAGCTCCTTAAATTCATCTTTGCCTAGCGGCTGTCGCACAAGAAGAAAATAATTCAGTGCGAATCTCGACACCTTTGTCTGCTAGGCGCTGCTGATCTGCACATGACACGTTAGTATGCCTTAATTCAACAATGTCCCCAGACCCAACCCCCGGGTTTTCAATAAGCGCTTGAATGTTAGTTAATTCAGGATTAAATCTGAGATCAAGTTGCATCAAGTTTGTTAAGCTACTGAGTGGAGTAATATCAACAATATTATTGCCAGTAAGTTCAAGATATTGCAACGTAGTCAACCCACGCAATGGACTAAGATCGGTAAATGAATTGCCAGCGAGCCTCAGTTCAACAAGGGANTTGAGTCCNNTNAAAGGNGTCAGGTCACTTATATCTTGTGTATGGATATTAAGGTCAACCAGCTTGGTAAGGTTTGCGAGTGGACTAATATCTGTAACAGCATTAGTAAATAATATCCCAGTAGCACCCATGTGCGATCTGGGAACTTGCCCCCCAATGAAGTCGCCGTGACGATGCATGCGAAGAACTCTTAATTCAGTAAGCTCGCTTAGTGCGCTGATATCCGTAAGAGGGTTTTCAGCGATACGCAATCGCACTAGATTAGTTAGGCCTCGCAGCGGACTGATGTCAGAGATCCAGTTCGTATGAAGGTTTAGATTTATTAATCCGGTAAGTTCAGCTAGTGGGCGGATATCAGATAGCCCTCGATTCCTCAATGCCAAGTCGGTTAGGCCTGTTAGGTTCTGTAAGCCTGACAAGTCATGAAGTAGATGCTGAGGATCATTCCATTCTGGTGAGCCCGAAACAGATCTCCTCGCGCCAGCGCCGGAGGCATCCAGCTTTGTTAATTGTCCTGCCACCTCGCAGGTGAGGGGCTCGTGTGGCCCGAGGGACAAAGCCTCACGCACTTTGTCATCCAGCACTGAATCTGCAAAAGTCACTATGTCAGAGGCAGAGTTATCTCGACAGTTTTCAGAAGGTTGCAGAACTTGCTGGGCCCAAACCCCAGAGCAAAGAGCGAACGACAAAGCAGTGACGGACAATTTCCGAGGAAGGTATTTCATATCAAGGTCTCGCCATTAGATTTCGGTAAAGTAAGCTTGGTGCTAATTCAGATCAATCGGTCACATCGCACTTCGATACAATTCAGCGTAGTCTTCCGCGCTGACTTCTTTAGGGTTAGTCATTGTTGCTAAATCGTTAACTGCGTGGGGCACCATATCCGAGATTAAGTCTTCTGAAAGACCCATCTCAGAAAGCCCGCTAGGCAGGCCAATGTCTGAGTTCAGTTTTTCGATTTCTCGTGCCAGGTCCGCATCTGAAGGCAGCCCCATGGCTTGACGCAGGCGCGGGTAGGTGTCGGCGCATGCACTCTCATTGAATCGCAATATGGTCGGTAGAATCACTGCGTTGAGAGTGCCGTGGTGGAGTTTTAGTTCCTTTAAACGCCCTGCTGCGTGACTCATCGAATGGACTGCGCCGAGGCCTTTCACGAACGCAAGGGCTCCTTCGGTTGAAGCCATCATCATCTCCCAACGAGCAGTGCGATCATTGCCATTTTCCACTGCACGCCGAATGTGTTGCCAGCCTCGCCACAAGCCATCGAGTCCAATTCCGTCTGCGGGCGGGTTCACCGGAGAAGCTAGTATGGCTTCGATACAATGGGTGATCGCATCCATTCCAGTAGCAGCAGTCAATAGTGGCGGCAAGCCCAGTGTCAGTTCAGGGTCACAGATAGACAGTTTTGGAAGAAACTTAGCGTTAGCAAAAGTTAGCTTACGGCCATCANTCATGCTGATGACGAAACCCAGTGAAGCTTCGCTGCCGGTCCCTGCGGTGGTGGGAATAGCAATGAGTGGTGCCACGCCCTTAACAAGTTTATTACCNCCNNGNAGNGGATCNTATTGGGCGAGCGGTCCACCGCTCAAGGCCATTAGCGCGACGGCCTTGCCTAAGTCCATCGGAGACCCTCCGCCAATACATACGACGCCATCACAACCGCTCTCTTTATAGGATTGCAGCGCTTCATTGACTGCTTCCTCGGTAGGATTTCCCGGCGTCCCATCATAGATGGTAGCCACGGATGCATCGTCCAACATGTCGGTGATACGCTCTAATAAACCACTGGCACGCAAGCCAAGATCAGTGACTAGGAATGGACGTTCAATACCTTGACGCTTTAGCGCGTCTGAAAGTTTATGAACAGCTCCAAAGTCAAACCGCACTGGGTTTTGGAAAGTTAGCAAGGGCACTATGCAATGCTCCTTTGAGTACCCTTAGGGCCGCACTCGTACATACTTTCTGAGCGTCCGCTGGTTAAGGTGAGGACCAGGAACGGGTTCTCCACCGTAAAGGTTGCCTGCTCCATCGATGGTGACAAACTCCGCTCCATTCCCAGGTAGGATGCTCGGATCCGCCCATGGGAAACGAATGAATTCCTTCACCCAACCTGTTTCGGCTTCGCCGATGCGAATTCCCATTTCATATCCTGGGTTCTGTACGTTGTCTGACTCGGAATCTGCGACGAAGATTCGCCCTGCATCGTCAAAGGCGATTCCGCTTGGGCGTCCAAACTGGGTCCACGTTGCAGAGTGGTTGCCCTCTTGGTCGAAGATCTGAATTCGGCTGTTGCTGCGATCTCCCACGAACACTCGACCGCTCGGATCGATGGCGATGGCGTGCAGGGCGCGGAACTGCCCAGGGGCGTAGCCAGTCTCTCCCCAAGACAGAAGGAATTCGCCGCGGCTGTTGTACTTCACCACTCTGTTATTGCCATCAGCGTTATGGCCGTCCGCTATAAAAACGTCGCCGTTAGACGCTACTGCCACATCACTTGGGGAAGTGAAGTGGTTCGCGTCGTTTCCTTCTTCTCCAGGAGTGCCAAGTGTCATGAGCACCTCGCCAGTAGGGCTAAACTTGATAACGTGATGGCCTCGATCGTCGCCCGATGGAATGTTGTTATCACTCACGGCGTCAGTTACCCAGACGTTGCCGTCGGAGTCAATATCTATTCCATGGGGCCAGATAAACATGCCGCCGCCGAAGGAATCGACCACATTGCCTGCGGGGTCAAATTTCAAGATGGGGTCCAGCTCTGAATCAACGCACTCTCTGCCGAACATATCTTGCCCGGCATCGCAGCGGATAACGGCCCAGATATGTCGCCCGTCGCGGTCGACCTTTGCTTTGCCGACTGCCCCCATCACCCTTCCTCCTGGCAGTTTTGCCCAGCCTTCGGCGATCGCATACGGATTAGTTGAGTTCTGTGCAACAGATTGCTGCGACACAAAAGGAACCATTGCGAGCAGAACGGTTATTGACAAGATTTTACTGCGTAAAGACATGGTTCACCTCGATTGTTTCTGATTGATCTTGCGAGTATATGCAGAACACAGGCTATGTCAATTGGCGGAAAATTTTCCCTGAAAGTCTTTGGTGCCGTTATCAATTAAGTCGAATTTGAAGGTTAACCAAATAAAAGAGAGCACTCATGATTTAGAATCGCGAAGATGTGACCGGGCGTGATTTAAAAGTACAGTGCCTAGTATCGAAATCGAACCAACTTAGCCTCTTGCCGGCATGGGTTAATAGTCTCTGCTATTATAGAGGTCTGGATTTGAAGCGCTTGTTGAACTGCGCTACTCGACCATCACGATCTGTCGTTCGTTGCTTACCGGTATAAAAAGGGTGTGATGCGCTGGATAATTCCAATTGTACGTAAGGATAAGTCTTGCCTTCGTATTCGAGTGTTTCTTCAGTTTGGACTGTCGAGCCAACGAGAAAATAGTGATCAACCGAAGTGTCGTGGAACAAAACTTGGCGATACTCTGGGTGNATGTCTGGTCTCATAGCGTATCTCGGGCTAGCTCGTGAATTTCTGGACCCGTAACCATACAGTATTGGCGAATAAATGCAAACGATTTGCGATATGAAGCCAGTAGTCGAATCTTTTAAAAAGGCTTATCGATTTCTTAAGTAGCGGCGCGGCGCTCGAGCGGTCGTGTCCATACGCGGAATCGAACCCTCGACACGAAAGTATCAGTTAATTTCTGCAGGCTNGGTTTATNAAAAAAATGTTTTGACGTCTAAGTTATGTATGATTATCGTTCGAATGATGCCGAGTGGGAAAATAAATTGAGTTCGAGCATTAGTGAGCTACCGTTTCAAACAGATTTAGGGTGCGACAGAATGGAAGTACTAAATTATTTAGTCTTAGTTAGACATGGTCAAAGCGAATGGAATGAAAAGAATCTTTTTACCGGGTGGAGGGATCCTGACTTAACGAACCTAGGGAAACTCGAAGCTAAAAAAGCTGGAGAATTAATTTGCTCAAAGCGAATAAGGTTTGATGAGCTCTTTACATCTGTTTTAACAAGAGCCATTACAACAGGAGACCTTATTCTTGATGAATTATCTATAGATTCTATTTCTACGACCAGGGACAAGGCATTGAATGAAAGGGACTATGGTGATCTATCTGGATTAAATAAGGACGATGCGAGAAAGAAATGGGGAGAAGAACAAGTGCATATATGGAGGCGTTCATATGATAAGCCTCCGCCTGGTGGCGAAAGCCTTAAGGATACAGGAGAAAGAGTTCTGCCTTTNTTTGAAAGTAAAATACTCCCACTAATNCATNAAGGTAAGAATGTGCTTATAGCTGCACATGGAAACTCATTAAGATCGCTGATCAAAGAACTTGATGGCTTAAGTGAAATGGAAATAGTTAAGCTTGAGATACCAACTGGAGCACCTATAGTTTATACCTTTGATCGTGTAAAAATTGTTAATAAAGAGGAGCTTTTTTAGTAGGAAACAGCCGTCAGAGCGGGGCTGGAAGCACGCTACTATTCAAGAAATCCCTGTAACTATGATGAACAAACTACTTACAGTAATAATCCTACTCAGTTTTTCTTTTTGGCTAATGCAGATATCTATATCTGTGAAATGAAACAGTTGTTAGTTCGGCTTATGGGAAATTAAATTTGATGGTTTGTGATAGAACTAATTTCCTGA
>NHGO01000035.1 GCA_002172295.1 Gammaproteobacteria bacterium TMED139
GGCACCGGGTTCATTTGGAATGAAGAAGGCTACATAGTTACGAATTATCATGTTGTCCAGCAGGCCAACATTGTAACGGTGACTTTGCAAAATGGTTCAAGTTATGAAGCAGTGCCTGTTGGTTTAGATCCCGACAAAGATTTAGCGGTTTTGAAGATAGATGCCCCAGGCATGAAGCTAAGCCCAGTAAGGTTAGGCGACTCCTCATTGCTGGAAGTTGGTCGGAAAGTGATAGCTATTGGGAATCCATTTGGATTGGATACGACCATGACCGTCGGAGTTGTCAGTGCCTTAGGGCGAGAAATAGATTCTGTAAGTCGTCGTAAAATTAGGGATGTCATACAAACAGACGCTGCAATCAACCCCGGAAACTCAGGCGGGCCCTTGTTGAATTCACTTGGCCAATTGGTGGGAGTCAATACCGCGATCTATAGTCCCAGCGGAGCTAGCTCTGGCATAGGGTTTGCTATACCTGTTAATACAGTAAAACGGATAATCCCTGAGCTCATAACATATGGTAGGGTACAGACTCCGATTCTTGGAATTATTCAAATTCCTCAGCCCGACTATTACAGAGATCTATGGGGTATAGAGGGTGTGATTGTCTTGGATGTCGTTCAAGGCACTGACCCAGAACGATTGGGGATGCGGGGGTTACAACGGGTGCAAAGAGGTCGTATACAGTTAGGGGATGTCATTTTCGAAATTGATGGACAGGCTGTAAGTAACGAAGATGACTATGCGGACATAATGGAGCAACACAAACCGGGTGATATGCTTGAGGTCAGAACTCGTCGCGATAATCGCACTATGGAATACAACATAGAATTAAAAGCATCTCCAGACCGTTAGGGAGATTCAGATTCCCGAGTTTTTAAATCTATTTTCGCACTTTCTATGGCTTTCATAACTTGTGTTGGTGAGGTACCTCCAACATGGTTTCTTGCTTCAACAGACCCTTCTAGTGAGAGTACTTTGAATACGTCCGCCTTGATGCTTGATGAAAACTGGGCTAGTTTTTCTAGAGGAATATCCGGTAACGATAATTGCTCATCAATCGCGTAAGACACGACTTTACCGACGGTCTCNTGGGCATCGCGGAAAGGAGTTCCTTTCTTAACTAGATAGTCTGCTAAATCCGTTGCTGTGGAAAAACCTTTGATTGCTGCTATTTCCATGACCTCCCTATTGCACTTGATAGAGGGTACCATTTGGNNGTAAGCATATAAGCAGTCTTTCAAGGTATCTACTAGATCAAAAAGGGGCTCCTTATCTTCTTGATTATCCTTATTATAAGCAAGCGGTTGAGATTTCATTACACTAATGAGTGACACGTAAGCACCCGCTACTCGGCCAAATTTCCCCCTTATTAGCTCTGGAACGTCTGGATTTTTCTTCTGTGGCATGATTGATGAGCCGGTGCAAAAGCTGTCTGGAAGCTCAATAAAATTAAATTGGGCTGAAGTCCACAGGACTAATTCCTCCGAAAACCTCGACAGATGCGTCATTAAAAGCGTGCCGGCAGCTGCTATCTCAATCACAAAGTCTCGATCACTCACTGCATCTAATGAGTTCCTGCTCGGGCAATCAAATCCTAATAGTTTTGATGTGTAATCCCGATCAATCGGGAAAGTCGTTCCAGCTAAAGCGGCGCTTCCCAATGGGGACAGGTTTACTCTTTTTCTACAATCTTGCAAACGATCAAAATCACGGCTTAGCATTTCAAACCAAGCCATCATGTGGTGGCCAAAAGTGACCGGTTGCGCGGTTTGCAAATGAGTAAAGCCCGGAAAAATTGTAGTCGCCTCTTTCCCAGCCAAGTCCACTAACGCTTTTTGGAGGCTTGTAATTAATTCCGAAATTTGATCAATTTGGTCTCTTGCATACAATCTTAAGTCGGTGGCGATTTGGTCATTCCTTGACCTTCCTGTATGAAGTTTTTTACCCGTNTCACCAATATTCTTGGTAAGAGCTGACTCGATATTCATATGAATATCTTCAAGCTCCGTTGACCAATCAAATTTCTCGTTNTCAATTTCTCTGCGGATANCTTCCAGTCCGTTTACGATGNCGACTTCTTCTTTGTCTGTCAATATACCGACTTTTCTTAGCATTTTTGCATGAGCTACNGAGCCGTNAATATCGTACTGATAGAGGCGTTTATCGAAAGATATAGAGGCGGTGAANCGNTCTACGAATGGGGTGGTAGGTTCGTTGAACCTACCACCCCAAAGTTTGCTGTTCTCGGGCTTTTTAGGCGNCATTTTTCTAACTAAACTTTATTCTTAAACTAATGATTATTAGAGTATAGCAGGATAGTCNGAGCCAAATAAGCAGAGAATTGNAGTATGAAAAGCGAGAATAAGAGNGGAAGAAACGATAAGATATNGAATCATGAATAAAGAANCTTAAAAAACCTTCACTANAACTAATATAGCATGCGTAAGAAACTTAGAATTGCNACTCGAAAAAGTCCATTGGCTCTTTGGCAGGCGAATTTCGTCCGGCAGTCANTGNAAACTATTTGCGATCGCATGGAGATCGAAATCGTCCCNATGAGCACTGAAGGGGATAAAATTCTTGATAGCCCGCTGGCGAAAATTGGCGGNAAGGGGCTNTTCGTTAAGGAGCTTGAAAGAGCAATATTATTGGGCGACGCAGATATTGCGGTGCACTCAATGAAAGACGTTCCCATGCAGCTGCCGGTTGACTTGCATATAGCGGGAATCTGCATGCGGGAGGATCCTAGTGACGCATTTGTCTCAAATACTTACCGCAGACTCGAGGATATGCCAATTGGAGCTCGGATCGGGACGTCAAGTTTTAGAAGGCAATGCCAAATAAGATTCCTTCGACCAGATCTGGAGGTTGTTGATCTCAGGGGCAATGTTGGAACTCGTTTACGTAAGCTCGATCAAGAAAGCTATGATGCAATAGTTCTCGCAAGTGCTGGTTTAATCAGGCTGGAATTAGGCGACAGAATCAGCAGTCGTTTGGATTACAGAGAGTGTTTGCCGGCAGCGGGTCAAGGAGCAGTTGGAATTGAGTGCCGCAGTGATGACAGTGAAACAACGAGCATTATTGCCGAGCTAAATCACGAGGACACAGCAGCTCGTGTTCTCGCAGAGAGAACCGTCAACGCAAAGCTTGAAGGTNGTTGCCAGGTGCCAATCGCTAGTTTTGCAGAATTAAATGATAATGAAATTAGTTTACGAGCCTTAGTCGGAAAAGTGGATGGGACACAAATACTGCGAAGCGAGCATGTGGATAGTATGGATTCTGCCGAAGAACTTGGAGTGCGAGTGGCAGATGATCTACTTTCGAAGGGGGCTCGTGGTATTTTAGATGAGCTGAGAATCGAATGAATCTAATCTATGAGCTCGCATAAATCGTTAGCGGGTCTCAGGGTGTTAATTACTCGCCCTGAGAGACAATTAGAGCCTATTACTGACACGCTTCGACAACTCGATGGGATGGTCTTTCATTTTTCATTAATAGAAATCGAAAAGATTAAATCCGCAACCCGTATTGCGGTAATAAAACAAAAAGTTGAGAGACTACAAAATTACGATAAATTAATTTTTGTAAGCAGTAANGCTGCAAAATATGGAGCGGAGTGGATAAAGCGGCATTGGACGAAGGTTCCGACTGAATGCGAAATAATAGCCATCGGACCAAGCACCGCAAAGATCGCTTCCGATCTTTTGGGTTGTGAGGTTATATTTCCTCAGCTCGGCTCTAGCAGTGAAGATCTTNTCTCTCTGCCAAGTCTACTTGACGTCGCGCATAAAAATATTGCCATATTCAGAGGAACGGGAGGGCGCGAATTTCTTGCAAGTAGATTAATAGAAAGTGGTGCTGAGGTAGACTATCTAGAGGTATATAGCCGCAGCCCTAGTGTGCAGAGTAGCCAGCAACTCTTGAAAACTATTACCGAGGACCGTATTAATGTGCTAACGATTACAAGCGGTGATTCATTAGAAGTGATGAATAAAATGTTTCTAGAGAGTAAAGAGCATTGTGCTCGCTTATTTTCGATACCTCTGATCGTTCCTTCGGTAAGGCTGAGAGCGCTGGCGGAAACGTTTGGTTTTAGGCTTATAAAAGTCGCTCAGGGGGCTGGCGTTGAGGCAACAGTGTCAGCACTGCAAGAAGTTGCTTTAGAGGCCGACAAATTAAATAGTAACTAAACAAGAGAATAAATAGAATCAGAAAACTGCCGAGAGGCAAAGGACTTTTAGTGACAGATACACCGGAAACACCGAAAATATTGGATGAGATCACTAAGGCAGGCGCTAATGGTAGCCATCGACCTGCGATTAAAAGGAATGCTCGGCGTCGGTTATTGATCACATCACTGTCGTTAATTTGCATAGTTATTACAATCTCTTACTTAANCTTTCAGCTGCGCGCACTGCAACAAGAGTTTGTGCTCGTGGGCAAACGTTATGAAAATTTAATTATCTCCATGGCTGAACAAAACTCTCGTGTTCAGGATCTGGCTGCTGAATTAGACCAATATCTAGACACTAATNTTGAGCCAACCGTTATTGAAGATTTCACTAGGTTGACTACACAGGTTGAAGAATTGAGGACTCTACAATTAAATCAAATGGGTGTACCTGACCTTTCATGGAAGATTCAAGAGGCCGCGTTCTTGCTTAATATGGCTAATCGTAAATTATTTGTTGAAACGGATATCCAAACAAGTATNGCACTGATTGAAANCGCCGACGCGGCGCTTGTTGAGTCAAGNCATAATAATGTCATTCTATTAAGGTCAGCATTATCNAAGAGCCTATCTGATCTTCGCAATGCGGTACAATTTGATAAAGAGGGTGTTTTTATACAAATCGATTCCCTAAAAGCGATGATTGAGGAGCTAGAACCGATTGGCATGCAAAATATGGATTACGATAATAANAGAAANTCGATNCNGACAGATGANNCNCCNTATAATCGCGAGGGCCTTGATTCATTTTTTAACTTATTGTCCTCTATTTTCGTNTGGCAAGAGTGGAGCGATAATTCGGAGANAATCTTAACAATCAGTGAAAGGAATCTAGCAATGCAGAGTATGTACTCATTGTTAGAGCAAGCACGCTATGGCTTGATTTCCGAAAACGAAGTAATTTACCGACAAAGTTTGAAAGACTGCAAAGAGTGGGCTTCAAAATACTCCTCAAGAAATTCATTCTTAAGGCAGTCAATAAATGCTGAGCTTGATGAATTAATAGCTGTTGAATTTAATCCTGAAGTGCCCTCGCTGGATGAGCCGCTCAGGCTAATCAGTCAACTAATATATGAAATAAACAGTTCGCAATGATACGTTTATTTTTGTTCTGCTTGACAATTTCCGCATTTGGACTTTGGGCGACTCTATCTCTCGGATTCCCAACAGACCCGGGGTATTTGTTAATCGCTTTTGGGAACCACACTTTTGAGACTAGCCTCTTCGCATTCCTAGTTTTATGCGGATCAGTATATTTTCTGTTTCGAATACTCAAAGTACTTATTAGCTGGATAGATTTAGGCAGAGTTCTTAGAGTTAGAAAACTTCTTGATGATAGAAAGAAAGATAAGGCAGAGAGCGCGAAGGTTGAAGGCTTGATTCAGATCCTTAATGGTGATTGGTCTGCTGGTTATGAATCCTTGAAAAAAGGAATGGGTGCAAAGGATACGGACGTTATAACTTATATAGCCTCGTCTTATGCTGCGTTCAAAAGCTCGAAAACCGATAAATGGCAGCAACTCTTGAAAGAAGCAGAGGAAAAATTTCCGACCTATAAGTCAGCGATAGATTTATTGCATGCCAAATTGTTATCTGAGACTGGTCAGTGCGACCAAGCAAGAGTGATTCTTGAATCCTTAAAAGGCAATTCGCGCTATAACGCGAGGGTAACTATTCTTCTTGCTGAATTATATCTAAAGCTCGAGGACTTTGAGTCTATAGAGCCTTTGCTTCCTTCGTTAGAACGAGACAATTTAATCGATCCAGAAGAGTTAGAGAAAATAAGGGTTCAAATTTTTAAGGGGAAAATTAGAACTCTGGNGGAGGGAAATAACTTCCAAAATAGTCCCGACGCGAAAAACNGCTTGTCAGCTGCATGGAGGAAAGTGCCTCGAAAGTTGAGTGGCAATGAGGAATTAGTCTTATTTTATGCAAATATTTTGCTTAGNTTGGGTGAAGNATTGGAATCAATGAGNGTAATTGAAAANTCAATTTCAAAAAAATGGAGCAATCGTCTTGGNCGTTTTTATGGAGAACACGATTTTAATAGAAACTCTCAGCAATTGATCACCGCCGAAAAATGGTTAAAGAAAAGCCGAAATAACGAAATTCTATTCCTAACTCTTGCTCGAATATCATTAAGAAATGAACTCTGGGAAAAGGCGAGGGGTTATTACGATTCAAGTCTCGGTGTTTCGCCCTCACCCGAGGCTTACTTAGAACTATCAATTTTACAGAGGAAACTTGGTGACGAAAGGGCAAGTACGGAGAATTTAACGCAGTATCGTAAGCTTACTGCCACTGATTTGTCAGATTTACCTNTATCTATTTAAAGTTTCTTTATATCAGGTGTTTCGATACCTAAATCTGGCCAAATTTCATCTACTCTTTGCTTTACTTTATCAGTCATCTCTATCGGAGTTCCCCATTCGCGAGTTGTCTCTCCAGACCATTTGTTGGTCGCGTCCAAACCCATCTTAGAGCCAAGCCCAGATATAGGGGACGCAAAGTCCAGATAGTCTATGGGAGTATTATCAATCATTACCGTGTCACGTATTGGGTCCATTCGAGTGGTTATAGCCCAGATAACATCTTCCCAGTTACGAATATTGATTGGGTCATCGACCACTACAATAAATTTAGTGTACATAAATTGACGCAGGAAAGACCATACGCCCATCATGACTCTTTTTGCATGACCAGGATATTGTTTCTTGATGCTCACTATTGCGATTCGATAAGAGCACCCCTCAGGAGGAAGATAAAAATCTTCAATCTCGGGAAATTGTTTTTGCAGGATAGGAACAAATACTTCGTTTAACGCGACCCCCAGCATCGCAGGCTCATCCGGTGGACGCCCTGTGTAAGTGCTATGATAAATGGGGTCTCGTCTATGAGTTATTCTGTCTACAGTAAAGACAGGGAATTTGTCTACTTCGTTGTAGTACCCAGTATGATCACCGAATGGTCCCTCCTCGGCCACGTCATCACTNTCGATGTAACCTTCGANAATGATCTCTGCACTTGCTGGCACCTGGAGATCATTAGTTTGGGATTTTACAACGCTCGTTTTGCTGCCGCGTAATAGACCTGAAAAAGCATATTCAGATAGCGAATCTGGGACCGGAGTAACAGTGGCCAGAATAGTTGCTGGGTCAGCGCCAAGTGCAACGGAAACAGGGAAGGGCTTACCGGGATGCTTAATTTTCCAATCCCTAAAGTCTAAAGCTCCTCCTCGATGCGAAAGCCATCGCATAATTAACTTGTTTTTTCCGATTTGTTGCATCCGGTAGATGCCGAGGTTTTGCCGCTCTTTATCCGGACCTCTTGTAATGACTAAGGGCCAAGTTACTAATGGACCTGCGTCGCCTGGCCAGGAAGTTTGGATAGGGAAAATGGATAAGTCAACTTCCCCTTCTTTAATCACCACTTCTTGGCAAGGGGCTGAACGTCTTACGTTGGGTGAAATATTCAGCACACTTTTGTAATTTGGAAGGTTCTCCCAAAGATCTCTCCAGCCTGAAGGGGGCTTTGGCTCTTTAAGGAAGGCTAACAGCTTTCCAACATCTCTAAGACCATCTAAGTTCTCTTGACCCATTCCTAGCGCAATTCTGCGAGTATTTCCAAACAGATTAGCCAAAAGAGGTATTGAAGAACCTTTTATATTTTCAAAAAGGAGTGCGGGCCCTCCCTTTTTCAATGTGCGATCGGATATTTCTGTAACCTCGAGATGCGAACTGACCTCAACGTTGATTCTTTTAAGTTCACCTTCTTTTTCAAGAAGGTCGATGAAGTCTCGTAAATCTTTAAATGCCATTAAGCAAATCTTATTTAAAAAGTTTTAGCGAGTAATATAGGTGAAGGGGGGAATCCAATGCACTAATTTCTCTTCATAGAATTGAAAAACTCATCATTCGTTTTAGTGCCTTTCAATTTATCCAGAATAAATTCTGTGGCCTGAACATCTTCCATAGAACTGAGAAGTTTTCGTAGTATCCACATTCGTTGGAGTTCTTCCTCTGAAGTAAGCAGGTCCTCTCTTCGAGTACCAGATCTCCTCACGTTTATGGCCGGGTAAATCCGCTTTTCAGCTACTTTTCGATCAAGATGGAGCTCCATATTACCTGTGCCCTTGAATTCTTCATATATTACCTCATCCATCTTGGAGCCCGTTTCAACCAAGGCAGTGGCTATTATTGTTAACGAGCCACCTTCTTCGAGATTACGTGCCGCACCGAAAAACCGTTTGGGCCTTTCAAGCGCATGTGCATCGACTCCGCCAGTNAGAACTTTTCCAGAAGAAGGAATTACCGTGTTATATGCTCTTGCCAAACGGGTTATTGAATCTAGCAGAATGACTACATCTTCCTTATGNTCTACGAGNCTTTTGGCTTTNTCAATCACCATGTCTGCGACCTGNACATGACGGGAAGGTGGTTCGTCAAATGTACTAGCTACTACTTCACCGCGCACTGATCTTTGCATTTCAGTGACTTCTTCTGGGCGTTCATCGATTAGCAGAACGATCAAACGAACTTCAGGATTATTCTTTGTTATTGACTGAGCAACATTTTGCAGGATTAGCGTCTTGCCCGCCTTTGGGGGAGATACAATCAATCCCCTTTGGCCTTTCCCGATCGGAGAGGTAAGGTCGATCACTCTGGCACTCAAATCCTCCGTGCTTCCATTGCCCAATTCCAGCCCGAGTCTATCTTGCGGAAACAAGGGGGTAAGATTTTCAAAGAGTATCTTACTTTTGGAACTTTCAGGCTTGCTGAAATTAATTTCACTGATCTTGAGTAAAGCAAAGTATCGCTCCCCGTCCTTAGGTGGTCTGATCTTGCCAGCGACCGTATCTCCGGTTCTCAAATTAAACCTTCTAATTTGACTCGGGCTCACATAAATATCATCTGGGCCGGCTAAATAAGATGAGTCTGCAGAGCGCAGAAAACCAAAACCATCTTGGAGTATTTCTAGCACGCCGTCACCATAGATATCGGCGCCATTTTTAGCGTGCCTTTTTAAAATTACGAAGATAATATCCTGTTTTCTGGATCTAGAAACATTTTCTAGCCCCATGTCGTTAGCAGTTTCGAGAAGTTCTGCGATTGGTTTTTGTTTAAGTTCTGTTAAGTTCATAATTATCGCTGTAGATTAGTAGAATTAATAAATTTCATATGCTTATTGTGAGAGTCATCCAAGGAGTGCGGTATGGCACGTTGACTAAAAAGGTTATAAGTTAGGATTGATTAACGAATAAATAAGAATTTTAAAAGTTTTTGAATTTGTATGACTGAAACGTTTTCAACCTAGTTAGTTATATCTCTATAAATAAAGCTAGGTGCCGAATCTTCTATCTGTAATCTCCGTGAAAACTATTATGCTTTAAAATAACGCCACCAAATTATCATCGCTAGCAAAAAAATGGGTTTGATCGATTAGCGAGGAGCTGGGAACGTCTTAATATCTAGCGGAAAATCACCAAATTAGAGGCCCGCGAACAAGCGAACACGTTTATTAAACGCAATTTAAATGGCGCTGTCAATAAACTCTGCTAACTGTGATTTTGACACCGCACCTACTTTCGTACCTGCAACATCCCCATTATTGAAAAGGATTAGGGTTGGAATACCTCTTATNCCATATTTTGGAGCGGTATCGGGGTTCGCATCTACGTCCATTTTGCAAACTTTGAGCTTTTCCCCATATTCAATGGCTATTTCTTCTAAGACGGGCGCTATCATTTTACAAGGCCCGCACCACTCAGCCCAGAAATCAACCAAAACAGGACCTTCTGCTTGCAAGACGTCTGTATCAAAACTACTGTCTGAAGTGTGAACGATACTGTCGCTCATAAATTAATCCTTGTGTAATGTTAATTTTTGACTNTTATCTAAATCGAAGTCTTGTTTTTACCATCAGATCACGCATGTTAATCATAAAGAGAAATTTTCAGTATTCAAGGCATAGTGCGAATTAATTCTTGTTACACGCCCAGAAAGAGATCGGCAACTCGATCTTCAAGTGCTTAATATCAACTTAGCTGCTTTCTTGGCAAAGTATGTCAGGATCGCATCTGCTCCTGCGCGCTTGATACAAGTTAAAGACTCCAAGGCTATTTCTTTTTCCTGTAACCACCCATTTTGAACGGCTGCCATATGCATGGCGTACTCGCCACTAACTTGATAAACAAATGTTGGAACCTTAAATTCTGTTTTTACTCTATGGACTATGTCCAGGTAGGGCATTCCTGGNTTCACCATAACCATATCCGCTCCTTCTGAGAGATCAGACGCAATTTCTTGAAGTGCTTCGTCGCTGTTGGAAATATCCATTTGGTAACTAGATTTGTCTGACTGCCCTAGATTTTCACCTGAACCTACGGCGTCTCTAAAGGGTCCATAATAATTTGAAGCATATTTGGCGGAATACGCTAGAATTCGCGTGTGAATGAGCTGTCTTTCTTCAAAGANATCTCTAATCGCGCCAATGCGACCGTCCATCATGTCAGATGGAGCTACTATGTCGGCTCCCGCTTCAGCATGAGAAAGCGCCTGTTTTACTAGGGTTTCTACAGTTTCTTCATTGAGCACATATCCTGAGGCATCAATAATTCCATCTTGACCATGCGTTGTGTAGGGATCAAGAGCTACGTCAGAAATTACTCCTAAATCAGGAAAAGATTCTTTAAGCTGCTTTATAGCCTTTTGGATTAACCCGGCTGGGTTATGAGACTCTTCACCATTTTCTGATTTTCTTTTGTCTTCCACCACTGGGAATAATGCAATGGCTGGTATTCCTAATTCCGCTAACTCTGCCGCTTCTTCGATTAGGTTATCAATGCTTAAACGGTATATCGATGGCATTGATTCAATTGGTTGGCGCTCATCTTCTCCGTCAACTACAAAGACGGGATAAATTAAATCTTTTACACTAAGTCGAGTCTCTTGCATTAGTTGCCGGCTGAACTCATCTTTGCGCATCCGCCGCATACGGGACTTTGGGAAGTTTCTACCAAATGAAAAATTAGACATTAAGGATTCTCTTAACTTGTTTAATTATAAGTATTATATTGCTTTTCGCTTTAGGCAATAAGGTCAGACGGCTAAGTTAGGAACAGTCTTATAACATACTGGACCATAAAAAAATAAGAATTAGCTCTGTTAATTGTTCTAATCTATATGAAGTNTNANGGTGTGTCGTCAAAGGAAGGTAAGTGAACTGGAAAAAAACNCTCGTAGCAGCTTTTATCTTTTTAGGCATAGGCNGCTATTTCTATTTTGATCTNAGTAGATTCTTAAATCTGGATCTTGTGAAGTCTCAGCTGGATGCCATGCAAAGCTATANGAGTGAGAATTTTGCACTANCTTTATTGTTCTATTTCGCTNTTTATTGCCTCGCTGCAGCGCTATCAATCCCNGGTGCCGCAGTTTTGACACTTCTTGGAGGGGCGATTTTTGGTATTTTCTGGGGCACTTTGGTAGCTTCATTTGCGAGTAGTATTGGGGCAACACTTGCTTTTTTTGTTTCGAGAATTTTGTTACGAGATTGGGTTTTAAGTAGGTTTGGGCAATATTTAGGACCCATCAACAGAGGCTTTGAGCGCGACGGATTATCTTACCTATTCGCCTTAAGAATGGCTCCAATGTTTCCTTTCTTTCTGACGAATTTATTAATGGGGTTAACTACCATTAGAGCANCCTCTTTTTATTTTATGAGTCAAATTGGAATGNTTTTAGGCACAATCGTATACGTCAATGCTGGTTCTCAGCTAGCAATGGTGGATACCCCATCCGGGATAATGNGTCCATCAGTGATTTTATCATTAGCTTTATTAGGGGTAAGCCCAATCATTGCGAAATATCTGTTAGGTGTAATCAATAGGGNTAGAGNGTGAANAAATCTAGAAAGCCAAACGCATTCGACGCAGACGCTGTTGTGATTGGCGCAGGTGCAGCTGGATTAGTTTCCTCAATCATTTTTGCGGGGGGGCATGGCGAGGTAGTTCTCATAGAACAAGATAAGATGGGTGGAGATTGTCTTAATACTGGATGTATTCCGAGTAAATCNTTAATTCGAAGTGCGCGCCTGATGTTTGATTTAAATCGTGCAAGTGAATTTGGAATTGAAGTCGGAGAGNAAAAGCTCAATTTCGGAAAAGTTATGGAGCGGATAGAGAAAGTAATAAAATCAATCGAGCCGCATGANTCTCCGGAGCGGTTGGCCTCATTGGGAGTCAAGTGCATTAAGGGGTCGGCTAAAATTGAATCGCCCTATTTAGTTTCAGTCAATGGTAAAACAATTAGTACACGAACAATAATCGTTGCCACCGGGGCCAGTCCCATGTTGCCTCCTATTCATGGTCTGGAATCTGTCGATTTCNTGACTTCAGAGTCAGTGTGGAACTTAAAGTCTCTACCNAAGCGTTTGCTAGTCATTGGNGCNGGGCCTATTGGTTGTGAGCTAGCACAGGCATTTTGCCANCTCGGAGCTCAGGTTNTTCAGGTCGACTTAAAGTCAAGACTCTTACCAAGAGAAGATNTCGAGGTATCAGANCTAGTCAGAATGCAATTTCAAANAGANGGAATANNNGTNTTNACTGAACANGAGCCGNTTAAAATGGGACGAGAAGNTGATCAAAATTATCTAGAAGCATTGCATAAGGGNCAAGNTGTNCGCATTGAATTTGATAGAGTGCTGNTCGCGGCTGGAAGNAAATCNAATGTGGAGGGTATTGGTCTTGAAAAAGCCGGAGTTAAATTAANTTCAGCNGGCGCGATTCAAGTGAACTCGGCAATGCAAACAAANATNCGAAATATTTTTGCTTGTGGGGANGTTGCTGGTCCTTACCAATANACTCATATGGCTTCCTATCANGCTTTTTTCGCTTCGATCAACGCAATGNTGAGTGGGTTCTGGAGAATCCGAGCNAATNATAGAGNAGTNCCNTGGGCGACGTATGTTACGCCAGAGGTGGCTCGAGTTGGCNTAAGTGAAATCGANGCGAGAGAGCTAGACATTTGCTANGAGGTAACCAACTATGAGCTGTCTAANTTAGACAGAGCCCGAACAGACGGAGAATCTCAAGGGTTTATNAAGATACTAACTGNACCTAAGAAGGACAAAATNCTGGGAGTCACAATAGTGGGNCATCAGGCTNGCGAACTCATTGGNGAGTTTGTGCTCGCGATGACTCACAACATGGGGCTAAAAAAAATTATTGATGCTATTCACGTTTATCCGACGATGTACGAAGCAAACAAACTTGCTGCTAATGANTGGCGTAAAANTCATTTGCCTAAAAAATACGTGACATGGGCAAAGCGNTTCTTTNAGTGGCGCCGCAGTGGGAAGTGATAGGAGGTCTTCAAATGGAGACTTTTCCTCGATTTCCCATAAAGAAATTATTAGAATTTATTCCATTGCTCTAGAAAAGTTTCAAACTCAATTGAATCAGAGTCTTCTATGTTTTTTTGATCGAGCAAAGATTTACTGCTTATACTCCGCATATGCTCTAAGAAAGTGCTATCAATTTTTGTTTCTCTAAGAGTTCTTGAGTGTCTTTTTGAATATTCCATAGAAAATTCAAAGAAGGAAAGGTTTTCGTTCTTCATNTGATCAAGCATACGGCCAGATGGCGTGAGGGTTGGGTTATCTATTTTCTCTTCTTGCCTANAAACTGAAAGAGAATACTCGCTGCTCTGATTAACATTATCCAGAATGCATGCGCTGTGTTTTATGTCGTTTATCAACTCCATAGACCAGTCCTTTAGCTTCCTTTTTTTACCTTCANTGGAGAGGAGCAAATTGGGCTCTCTGCCTCTGTTCACAACCAGGTTCAGATTATTGGCCACCTCAAAAAATTCATCTTTATTGCAATCGGGGCTTTCANCTAAAAGACAGTGTAGTAAAAAAGAATCTAAGAAATGAACTTGCTCTCTGCTTATTCCCATGGGGGAATAAGGATCCAGGTCGAGCGCCCTAACCTCTATATATTCAATTCCTCGATTGGTTAGAGCCTCTAGAGGTTTTTCTCCATCTTCGACATTCCGCTTGGGCCTAACCGTAGAATAAAACTCATTCTCGAGTTGGAGCAGGTTAGTGTTTATTTGTTGATATTCACCATCCTTTGCATGGCCAAGCTCTACGTATTCTGGAAATGGAGTCTTTATGGCTTTATCNAGACACTCCACATAAGTCTCGAGGTCGTTATAACAAACAAAAAGGGACTGCTGTGCTTCGCTTTTGTAGCCTAAGTTACCCATTCTTAAGCAGGTTGCAAAAGGTTTAAATAAAGTAGACTTGTCTAGCTCTGTNAGATCATGATCACGGCCTTCTACAAAACATCTGCATGCTGTTGGTGAGGCGCCAAATAAATATAANAGTATCCAAGAGAATCGATGGAAGTTCCTAATCAAATGAAGATATTTCTTTGTCTTAAAATCTTGNGTTGAGCCTTCGAATTTGCAGTTATTCTTGTAAGACTCCCAGAATGCTTCGGGCATGGAAAAATTATAGTGAATCCCAGCTATTGCTTGCATGAGGCTGCCGTATCTATGGTGCAAGCCTTGCCGATAAAGAGTCTTTAGCCTACCTNTGTTAGATTTTCCATATTGGGCGATTGGAATTTCANTATCGTTGCTCAGCGGACAGGGCATACTCGTGGCCCACAGAATCTCATCCTCTTCTATATTTTGCACCGTGTATNGGTGAATGTTATCCAGCTCCTGNAAACATCCGTCGATAGTTCGGGATACTGGTGTAATTAATTCCAATAAGGCTTCCGAAAAATCAGTTGTAATGTAGGGATTAGTAAGAGCGGAGCCTAGGGCTGCAGGGTGCGGCNATAGCGATATATGGCCGTTAAGTTTTACTCGGAGACTTTCTTTCTCAATTCCTCTTTGGAGTGCACCCCACTCATCCTCAAATACCGTTAGCTGGTATCTTTTGAGACATTCTTTGAACTGGTTAGCCAAAATAACTCCTAGTTGTCACGATATATTCTACTTATTTGGTTATTCTGTATCGTCGANGGAGTCGCATTATGTCAAAAATCTTCGAGGCTTGGGAACATCCCGCGGTGTCTCTCGAGCGTTCTAGCCCATATTCTTTCAATTTCTTTGCTTAAACTCATGTATCAGGCGTCTTTGCTTTTTATTTGGTTTTGAGGATGAAGGCCATATTATCGGCTGAGCTTTTCGTTGCTCAGCAAGAACCATTCGTTGCTCGATGCTTTCCTGAGTTTCCTCAAACATTAGTTTTGCCTCAGAAAAGGGCCGCCGTTGATCATTTAGTGATTTAACTAAAACGGTCTTTTCATCGAATCCCTGTCGCAGCCGAATGATAGCTCCGATTTCAATTTCTTTACTTGGTTTGGTTCGCTGACCGTCAACTTGCACTTTTCCGCCTTCGATCGCTTGTTTAGCGATGCCACGGGTTTTAAAAAACCTTGCCGCCCAGAGCCATTTATCGATCCGAATTCGCTCCTTTCCAGTTGAGTCAATTAAATCTGTCACATCAGAGGCCATTGTTTAAAGTTGGGAAACATTGTTCGAAGTCATCCACTAACGGGAATTCCCCGCAAACTAGCTCTTCTTGCTGACTATCAGGCTTTTTAATTCCCCACAAATATTTGAGGCTTTCAATTTTCGCTTGTCGTAGCACTGCCAGGGAGTCATCAAAGAGAATTGTTCGTTTAGGGTTGTAGGTTTCGACACTTTGTAGACGTTTAAAAAATCCATGGTTTTCTTTTGCGAGGTTTAGGCTATGGGAGCTAACGATCCGGTCAAAGTAATCAAAAATTCTTGCATGCTGCATTTTAATCTGAAGAGTTTTTGGATGTGCATTCGTCACTAGCAAAAGCTGCTTATTTATATTTTTCAGTTTTGATAAAAATAATTCCACGTTCGGTCGAACGGCTATCTGTTTTGCAACTGAAAGTTTCAACTCAGGAATATCAATTTCTAATTGATGTGACCAATAATCAACAGAGTACCAATTCAGAGTACCCTCAACTTGTTTGTAGTTTTCCGTAATCATGGCAAGCGCTTCTTCTTTCGAAATTGACTTATTCTTTGCGTAAATTTCTGGCACCAAATCTCGCCAAAAAAAGTTATCAAAATGGAGGTCCAGTAGAGTTCCGTCCATATCAAACATCACTGTATCAATTTCTACCCAAGGGGGTGACTCGAATTTCATGAAGTATCTCTTGGCAATCANCTCAGANTAATGCAACATTATCGATTGTACAAATGCAAGAACCCTTGGCAACCGCTAAATCATTCGAATACTNTAATTGTTCATGTGGAAAGACGAAAAGCTAACAAGCTTGCTCAAGATAGCAAGAGAGGCAGGAGCCGAGATACTCTCTATTTATTCACGGGTAGACGATTATAAAGTCGCTTACAAAGATGACAATTCGCCAATTACCGAAGCTGACCGNCGGGCAAATTCTTTAATTACTNGAGCTCTGAGTCAATTATCTTGCGGTTTGCCAATTCTTTCTGAGGAATCTGAAAAGATTCCATTTTGCGAACGTCAAGCCTGGAGAGATTATTGGCTGGTTGATCCATTAGATGGGACAAGNGAGTTTATAAAGCGNAACGGTGAATTTACGGTAAATGTCGGACTTATTCGANATGGNCTNCCAGAAGTGGGCGTTGTCCATGTACCCGTTAGCGGTGTGACTTACTTGGGNAAAAGAGGNGCCGGCGCATGGAGAGTAGAGTTAGACGACTCAATCANAGAAATTAAGGCGAGCCGATTAAATCCATCCTATGAACGGGTTAGAATCGCCGCAAGTCGGAGTCATAAGAATGATAGTTTAGAAAACTTGATCCAAAATATCTCAGTGAAATTCCAAGATACCGAGGTGGTGAGTATGGGTAGCTCGCTTAAAATCTGTTTGCTTGCTGAAGGAGAGGCAGATTTATATCCAAGGCTTTCTCCCACCAGCGAGTGGGATACCGGGGCGGCTCATGCGGTCCTTTTGGCTTCAGGAGGAGAGATTTTTGATAAGACTTTCCAACCGCTTAAGTACAATCAAAAAGAAGAATTACTTAACCCTCATTTTTATGCAGTCGCCGATAAAAATTTTAAATGGGAGAAGCTATTAAGAAGCTGAACTGAAGATCTCCTTTTGTTCGGTAAGCAGAGTTAATTTAAGTCGTCTCCTCATGATGCCTTTAGCGGCTAGTATTCTGCATCGCATTTCAGAACTATTTCGAATAGAATCGCCAATCTTTGAGTGTCAAGATCAGGGGAATCTTTTAATGCACGACCGTGCGATATACAACAGTGATCATGAGCTTTTTCGGACTAGTGCCCGGCGGTTTTTCAGAGAGGAATTGGAGCCCAACATTGATCAGTGGGAAAAAGACGGGCGATTACCAAGGGNGTTNTGGTTAAAGGCTGGTGAAAATGGGTTTCATTGNTGTGGTGTTCCTGCTGAATATGGAGGTGCAGGAGCAGATTTCCTGTATAACATGGTCTTATCGGAAGAAGTTGGTTTTGCTATTGGCGGCGCCAGCGTTGGCTTTTCGGTTTCCTCAGATATTGTTGCGTATTACCTCCTTCATGGCGGTAATGAAGAGCAAAAGCAGCACTGGCTGCCGAAAATGGTAACTGGGGAGGCTATAGCAGCTATTGGAATGACCGAGCCTGGTTGTGGCAGTGACCTCAAAGCCTTAAGGACTTCGGCAATTCAGGAAGGGGATGAGTTCGTAATCAATGGACAAAAAACCTTCATAACTAATGGGCAGAATTGTGATTTTGTCCTCTTGGCATGCTCAACTAATCCTGGGGCGGGAGCGAAAGGTATCAGTTTGATCATTGTTGAGGCTGATCGGGCTGGTTTCAGTCGAGGTAGGAATCTGGAAAAAATTGGTCAGAAAGCTGCAGATACCTCTGAAATGTTCTTTTCTGATGTTAGGGTTCCGGTCGAAAATCTTCTGGGTCAAGCTGGTAATGGCTTTGCTGTTCTTATGAACGAATTACCCAGGGAGCGGATAACTATTGCTTGTCGGGCGCTCGCAGAAGCGCAACGTGCATATGAGTTGGCGGTTGATTATGTGAAACAGCGTAACGCCTTTGGCAAGCAAATCTATGAATTCCAGAACACTCAATTTAAATTAGCAGAAATGAAAACTGATTTAGCTGTTGGCTGGTCATACATCGATCAGTGTCTTGCAAAGATAACTGAAGGCAAATTAACCCCAGAGGAAGGCGCGATGGCAAAGCTATGGACAACTGAGACGGGCAATAAAATCGTTGATACTTGCCTCCAACTTTTTGGTGGCTACGGGTACATGAATGAGTACCCTATATCTCGTCTATTCGTAGATTCACGAGTGAGAAGAATTTATGGAGGCACATCGGAGATAATGAAATTAGTCATCGGAAGGACTATTTGAGAGGGAAAATATGTTAGGCGTTTCAGCACATGATGTTTATATTCCTCGAGCCAGGCTAAGTAAAAAAGCAATCGCTGAAGCAAATGCTTGGTTTGATGCCAGTCTGAATTCTTTAGCAAAAGGTGAGCGGGCCATATGTAACTGGGATGAAGACGTTATAACAATGGCGGTGGAGGCTGCAAAAAATTGTTTGGCATCCTCTAACGCTTCAGTCATCAAGTCCTTGTATCTTGCATCGACAACCTTCCCGTTCACTGATCGACAAAATTCTGTCGTGGTTGGTGAGGCCTTGAATCTCGAGAGCAGCATAAGGGCTATGGATATCGGAGCATCTCAAAGGGCGGCAACATCGTCACTCGTCTCGTTACTTGAGTCCGGGACGGAAGGCGATTCACTTTTGGTCTCATCTGAACATCGGAAGAGCAAGGCTGGTTCTCGCTCGGAGATGCTTTGGGGAGATGCGGCGGCGGCATTACTTTTAAGCCGTAAGAATGTGATTGCAGAATGTGTTGCAATAGAAACCTTAGCAGTCGACTTTGTTGATCACTATCGCGGAGAAGAGTCTGACTTTGATTACGATTGGGAAGAGCGTTGGATAAGGGACGAAGGTTATTTGAAAACGATTCCTCTTACCGTTAAAAAACTAATTAAAAAAGCAAACATAAACGTTGAACAAATTAAGCACTTTGTTCTTCCGAGCGATCAAGCTCGAACACCAGGTGCTGTGGCAAAGAATATTGGAATCACTCAAGAGGCTATAGTAGATAACCAGATGGCTAGTGTTGGAGTNGCGGGTGCAGCCCAGCCTATCGTTCTATTTTCAAAAGCTTTGGAAATTGCNGAACCTGAAGAATACATCTTACTTTTGGGCTTTGGGCAGGGGTGTGATGCCCTGCTGTTTAAGACGACGGACAAGATAGCTAAATACAAGCCGTCGACGGGCGCTNAAAAAGCGATCGCGAATCGCCGAGANGAGACGAACTATAATAAATTTCTTAGTTTCAATGGCCTAATTGAGAAAGACTTTGGCAAACGTGGGGAGGTGGACAAGCAAACCTACCTTTCGGGGTACAACCGAAGAAAAGATCTGCTCACTGGATTTATCGGAGGTAAATGTCGAGTGTGCGGTACAGTTCAAATTCCAAGGGAGAAATACTGTGTAAATCCAGAGTGTCACGCGCTTGATAGTCAGGACGATTACTGCTTTTCTGACAAGTTTGGCACTGTTGCTACTTGGACAGCNGATAGATTGACTTTTGATTGGAATCCNCCCGCATATTTTGGCATGGTACAATTCGATGGTGGCGGAAAAATTATGATGGATTTCACCGAGGTTGAGGAAGGTAAAATTGATACTGGTTCTCGGGTCTCTGTTCATTTTCGNGTAAGACAGTTTGATTCTGTGCGCGGGTTTAGAAAGTATTTTTGGAANGCGGTAGTCNAGGACTGAGCTTGATANTTTCTNAAGTAATCGATTTTATGTGTTGGAAGCTTGGGATGTTCAACGTTAACAGCAAAAAGGGCGAGTAAAAGCAAATGGCAAGCGGAATAAAAGACAAAGTTGTTATTCTAGGTATGGGTTGCAGTAAATTTGGAGAGCGCTGGGAGTCGAGCCCTTCGGAGCTTATGGTAGAGGCGTTCGAGGAATGNATTCAGGACGCTGGTATCGAAAGAAATCAGATTGAGGCAGCATGGTTTGGAGCTGGCATCGACGCATTTAATGTCGGAGCCTCGGCCATGCCTCTTGCTATCGCTTTACGATTGAACTACATACCAGTCACTAAAGTTGAGAATATGTGTGCAACNGGGACAGAAGCGTTTCGTGGTGCAGTCTATGCTGTCGCCTCTGGTGCCTGTGACATAGCGTTAGCTCTCGGTGTAGAAAAATTNAAAGATACCGGCTACGGCGGATTACCTCAAAGGTCCAGGGGGCTGGAGAATGACATGTACTGGCCAAATCTGTCTGCGCCTGGTGCGTTTGCTCAGCTCGCTACTGGTTATCGAGCAAAACATAGTCACAATAAAGAAGATCTGAAAAGAGCGATGGCACATGTNTCCGTTAAGAGTCATGCGAATGGGGCAAAAAATCCTAAAGCACATTTACGGCGAGAGATAACCTCAGAGCAGGCGGTGAATGCGCCATACATCGCAGAGCCGATTGGCTTATATGACTGTTGTGGAGTCAGTGATGGATCTGCATGTGCGATAGTTACAACTCCAGAATTGGCGAAAAGTTTGGGCAAAGAGAATCTGATCTCCGTAAAAGCTTTGCAGTTGGCNGTTTCTAATGGAACAGAATCAAGTCACGAAAGTTGGGATGGCTCGTATTTAAAAACCACCCGTATAGCCTCGCAGCGTGCTTATAATGAGGCGGGTATTCGTAAACCAAAAGAAGAGATTACCATGACAGAAGTTCATGATTGTTTCTCAATCACTGAGCTGGTGACCATGGAGGACTTACAGTTAGCCGAGGAAGGAAAAGGAGTCAGTGAAGTCTTAGACGGCAATTTTGATGCTGATGGCAAGACCCCATGTCAAATTGATGGTGGACTGAAATGTTTTGGTCATCCAATAGGGGCATCTGGGTTGCGCATGATCTATGAAAATTACCTGCAACTAAACGGCAGGGCAGGCGCTCGGCAGTTACCAGAGCCTAGGCTAGGTTTAAANCATAATCTAGGCGGATTNCCTCATCAAAANATTTGNTCAATTTCNATTGTTGGACCCTANAATTAGTAAGCCCGGATGNGAAGAGATGAATTTATTATTAGAATTAATCTAAATTTTCCTCAGAAGTTCACATGCAAGCTANCNAAATTACCGAACAGAATGCCGCTTCACTCAGCTTAGAATCAGCAGAGGAGCTCCTAAAATCTCTTCAGGAATGTGTTGCGATAGGATTGCGCACCCTAAAAACTGTTTGTACGGTAGAAAAGAAGCTAGACACTAAACTTTTAGATGAGCACCAGTTTGCGAGTTACCAGCTGGCCTTCTGCACGGCGGAGGTTGCCGCAGCCACCTACTTTCTCGAATATTCAAAAGGCAGCAGTGCAGATTCTCATGAACATGCTTTTGCCTTACTTTTTNCCAGCGATACATTTCAAACCGTCATGGGCCGATTGAAAACGGTCTGTCTTGAAGTTGGTGTTGAGTTGGAAACACTAACTGTCATCGAGAATAGCCCCAATGCTAAAGCGGCTTTCTTGAATAGCGGGCCGAATATGGTTTCGATGCTTGGCTCCGATATCGCCGACGGAAAAGTAGGTCGATTGCACTCTGGATTAGGTGAAGAAAAAGAATTGGTACGAGAGACCTTTTCTCGATTTGCTGATGAAATTGTAGCGCCTCTTGCAGAGGAGATACATCGAGAGGATAAAGACATACCTGAGCAAATTATTAAAGCTGCGGCAGAGCTAGGATGTTTTGGAACTTGTATACCAGAAAAGTTTGGTGGGCTTCAGCCAGATGAAACCTCTGACAGTTTGAGCATGATAGTTGTAACCGAAGAATTATCGAGAGGGTCCCTTGGTGCTGCTGGAAGTTTAATAACTCGACCAGAGATTGCGGCGAGGGCTTTATTAGCAGGCGGCACCGAAAAGCAGCAGCAAGCTTGGTTGCCGAAATTAGCGTCAGGCGAAATGCTCTGTGCGATATCAATAACCGAGCCTAATACAGGCTCTGACGTAGCGGCTGTTAGCATGAAGGCAACGGCTACNGAAAAAGGATGGATTCTTAANGGAAGTAAAACTTGGTGCACCTTCGCAGGCCGCTCTGAATTGATTGTTATGCTTGCCCGCACTAATTCGGATAGTTCATTGGGCCATAGAGGCTTGAGCATGTTTCTTATAGAGAAGCCGGCGTTTTCTGGTCATCAGTTTGAACACTGTCAGATCGAAGGTGGAAAGTTGAGTGGGAAATCGATTTCAACTTTAGGCTATCGCGGTATGCATTCCTTTGATTTATTTTTTGAAGATTATTTTGTACCTAATGATCATTTAGTCGGTGAAACGGAGGGAATAGGAAAAGGCTTCTATTTCACTATGGCTGGTTTTTCTGGGGGTAGAATTCAAACTGCGGCTCGCGCTACAGGGTTGATGCAAGCTGCTTTTGAGAAAGCGGTGACGTATTCCGCGGAACGCAGAGTCTTTGAAAAGGCACTCAATGATTTTCAACTCACTCAGATCAAATTAGCAAGGATGTTATCCACGATAACGGCTTGTCGCCAATTTAGTTACGCGGTGGCTAATCTTCTGGACAAAGGCGAAGGCCAAATGGAAGCCAGCCTTGTTAAGCTTTTTAGCTGCAGAGCGGCAGAATGGCTGACGCGTGAGGCCATGCAGATACATGGCGGGATGGGTTACGCCGAAGAGAGCGCGGTATCAAGGTATTTTGTTGACGCTCGGGTACTNTCAATATTTGAGGGAGCGGAAGAGGTGTTGGCCTTGAAAGTAATTGCGAGAGAGCTCATCGAAAAAGCTTAGTCGCTCTTGATGAAATAGGAGCATTTTTTTTAAACATATAAAAGTGGAGAGAAGAAAAATGTCGACACCACTGTTACAGGATAAAGTTGTAATTGTCACTGGCGCTGGACGTGGAATNGGTCGNGGCATAGCGTCGATGGCCGCTGCAAATGGCGCAAAGGTAGTCGTGAATGACCTTGGTGGAGCAGAGGATGGCTCCGGCGCTGATAGNAGTCCTGCAGATGAAGTTGTTGATCAGATTAAGGCNGCCGGTGGAGATGCAATAGCTTCGTATGCCAGTGTTACTGACTGGGACGCCGCTCATGAAATTGTTGAAACCGCTGTTAATTATTTTGGCCGGGTCGATTGTGTCGTGAATAATGCGGGCAATCTTAGAGACGCAATTTTTCACAAGATGACTGAAGAGGATTTTGATTCAGTTGTTAATGTGCACTTAAAAGGCACTTTCAACGTGAGCCGGGCAGCGGCAACTTACTTTAGAGCACAAACTAGTGGTTGTTTTCTGAATATGACCTCCACCTCAGGGTTGATTGGTAACTTTGGCCAAGCAAACTATGCGGCTGCTAAATTAGGCATCGTTGGTCTTTCNAAGTCNATGGCATTGGATATGGGTCGCTTCCGCGTCCGATCTAATTGTATCGCACCTTTTGCGTGGAGTAGGCTTATCGGGACAATTCCAACTAATACTGATGAGGAAAAAGCCCGCGTTGCAAAGATTCAGCAGATGACTCCAGAGAAAATCGCGCCCCTAGCGGTCGCTCTCTGCAGTGACTTCGCAAGCGAGGTATCTGGTCAAATATTTGGTGTGAGAAACAACGAAATTTTCCTATTCAATCAAAATCGCCCTTTTCGGTTCGCTCATACTCAAGAGGGCTGGACGCCCGATTCGGTGATAGAGCGAGTCATTCCGGCATTCAAATCNGACTTCTTTCCGCTTGAGAGGTCGGGAGATATCTTCAGTTGGGANCCAATATAAAAACAAAAAGGNAAGTTATGACAATTAATCCAGAAAAGTTGTTGAACAGAGANTTCGGCTCTGTTCANGAGACCTACACAGAAAAAGATTGCATATTGTATGCGNTAGGTGTNGGTATGGGCATNGACCCGCTGGACGAGGAATGTCTTAAGTATGTTTACGAGGANGGNTTAAAGGTACTACCTAGCCAATCAGTTATTATGGCTCACCCAGGATTTTGGGCAAAAGATGAAGATACTGACATTGATTGGGTTAAGGTTCTGCATGCCGGACAAGAAGTCATTTTTCATAATCCGATACCTAGCTCGGGGACNGTTGAGGCAACAACTCGCATAACCGAGGTAAACGATAAAGGGGATAGGATTGGAGCGCTAATAAACTCTGAGAGAGTTGTCCGTGATGTTGCTACAGGCACAGATATNTGTACTTTGGTAACGACAATTCTTGCAAGGGGGGATGGAGGGTTCGGNGGAGNACGGAAACCNTCNGCTTCAAAGCCGGACGTTATTCCGACCTCCGATCCAGATCAAATTTGTGATTTACCGACGTTACCACAGCAGGCTCTAATCTACAGGCTTTCTGGGGACTTCAATCCACTGCACGCTTCACCNTCGGTCGCTAGAAGTGCGGGGTTTAAGGCACCAATTCTCCATGGNCTTTGCACATTCGGAGTTATGACNCATGCGCTAGTAAAAACTTGTTGTGGCTATGACTCTAATCGTTTTGTGAGGATGAGGTTGAGATTTTCAGCACCAGTCTATCCTGGAGAAACGATACGAACTGAAATCTGGAAAAATGGTAACGAGATAGCATTTCGCTGCAAATCACTCGAGCAAAATAAGATTGTTATCAACAATGGATATTTGCTCATTAAGGATTAAATAGGAATCGTAATTGCAGAAAATACTCGAAGGAATGCGAGTGATAGAGGGTAGTGCGTTCGTTGCTGCACCCTCAGGCGGTATGACCTTGGCTCAGCTCGGTGCAGATGTCATACGCTTTGATCAGCTCGGGGGCGGTATCGACTATAAACGTTGGCCTCTAAGTAAAACTGGCAAGAGCTTATATTGGAACTCCCTCAACAAAGGGAAGCGTTCGATTGCTGTCGATTTCCGAAATCAGAGGGGTCGGGAGCTTCTTCAAAATTTAATAACAGAGCCAGGCGACGATAATGGGCTTTTTGTGACGAACTTCCCCGCTAAAGGTTTCCTGTCGGATGACGTGCTAAGAGAAAAGAGACGCGACCTGATTTATGTGAATCTGACTGGCGACAGGCACGGCGGAAGCGCTGTGGACTACACGGTGAATAGTCGAATTGGGTTGCCTTTTCTAACTGGTGACGGGGAACAGCCGGTGAATAATCCTTTTCCCGTCTGGGATGTATTAGCTGGTCAGCAGATTGCAATTGCACTCTTGGCTGCAGAGCGTCACAGATCAAAATCTTCGCAAGGGCAGTTTGTAAAGCTTGCCTTGGCAGATGTTGCAATGGCAACAATGGGTCACCTCGGCTATATAGCTGAAGCACAACTTTCTGATGAGTCTAGACAGGCAATCGGCAACCACATATTTGGGACTTTCGGTCATGATTTCGTATGTAGAGATGGTTTTCGCGTCATGATCGTTGGGATAAGTCAGAAGCAATGGGGTGCCATTGTTCAAGTGACTCAAACGGAAGACGACATCATCGCCCTTGAGAAAGAACTAAATTTAGATTTTTCGCGTGAGGGTGATCGCTTTGCTGCTCGAAAAAAAATATGCGAACTCTTTATCCCTTGGTTTGCGAAGAATCGTTTTGCTGATGCAAAGAAGGCTATGGATGAAGCAGGGGTCTGCTGGGGGCGTTATCAAACAATAAAGGAATTCGTGAAAAATGATCCAGAGTGTTCGGCAGAGAACCCGCTCTTTTCGATGGTAGACCAACCTGGAGTAGGGGAATACTTGACTCCTTCTCAACCAATGCGGTTTTCAGGCTTCGAACTTGAATCTCCAAATCCAGCGCCCCTTCTAGGTCAACATACAGACGAAATACTTTCAGAAGTACTTAACATGGACAGTGCTGAAATTTCGAAATTGCATGATGATAAAGTTATAGCTGGGCCTGAAGTAAGCTGAAAAATGAACTCAAGAGAATTTAAAGATAATTCGATAAGTAGACTTCTATTTCATGCTGCTGATCAATGGCCTGATAAGCCTGCTATTACTTTTTCGGGTGCTACTCAATCTTGGCTTGAAACTAGAAATCGGTGTCATGCAGCGGCAACTCTGTTTCATCGTTTAGGAGTAGGTGCAGGAGATAGGGTTGCCTACTTGGGATTGAACTCCAATGTTTGCTTTGAGAGCTATTACTCTCCGGCTTTAATCGGCGCGATTTTTGTTCCAATTAATCATCGATTATCTATTCGAGAGATGGTGGAGTGTATTGAAGATTGTACNCCAAAAATTTTAATAGTTGATGAGAACTTCNTTGAGCAAGCTGGGCACCTTCTTAAGGNATGTGTAAGTTTGAAGGGAGTTCTTTATGCTGCGCAATCGGAGCTGATGNAGAGCTGGAATTCTTATGAGAAAGGTGTTCAAGAGGTATCGTCGTCAGGGGAGTATTGTGACCTGTTGCCNAGTTCCAACGATGAGGTAGCTACCTTTTTTTATACGGGAGGAACTACTGGTCGCTCGAAAGGGGTCATGNTAACGAACAGTAACTTTATCTGTAACACTAACTGTACCATTCCTCTTTATAGGTTGCAGCGTCATTGGGCGTTTGTAATCGTTGGTCCTCTATTTCATTTGGCGGCGGGCTCCCGTGTATTTAGCAGCACAGCACTTGGCGGACACGCCGTCATACTGCCGAGATTTGATGTTACCTCGCTGCTAGATGCAATAGAAAGTTATGGAGTTAATTCAGCTACCTTAGTTCCCACTATGTATCANATGATTTTAGATCATCCGGATTTTCTTTCTTTTAATCTTGTTTCTTTAAAAATGCTAGCNTCAGGNGCAGCACCATTATCAGCTGCGTTGCTTCGGCGTATTCTGGAGGCATTCCCTACAACAGAATTTTTTCAAACGTACGGAATGACCGAGGCATCTCCAGTCCTAACCAGCTTAGATTCCAAGTACCACGTCCTTGAGGGTCCAAATTCAGGNAAATTAGGCTCAGTGGGTCGTCCAGTCGAGCATGTCGATCTTGTNATTGCTGACGAGGAAGATCGCGCAGTGCCGCCAAACACGACTGGGCAAATCTTAGCCAGGGGGCCGAATATTATGAAGGGATATTGGAAGTTGGCCGATGCTACCCAGGAAGCTCTTGAGGGGGGTTGGTACCATACTGGTGACGCCGGATACTTAGATGAAGATGGGTTTCTTTATCTCGAGGGCCGAGTTAAGGACATGATTGTTTCGGGAGGTGAAAATGTTTATCCGATTGAGGTTGAGAACGTGTTAGAAAACCACCCGGCCATTCATCAATGTGCTGTTATTGGGATCCCGCATGACACTTGGGGCGAAGCCGTTCACGCCGTNGTTACTGTAAAAGATGGATGCGAAACCACCGAAGAAGAGCTTATTGTTTTTTGTAAGAAAGCAATCGCGGGTTACAAATGTCCTATTAGTGTCACTTTCAGGTTAGACCCAATGCCACTATCGCCAATCAATAAGATTTTGAAAACAGAATTACGAAAACCGTTTTGGGAAGGTCGAAAAAACAAGCTGGTTTGATGAAAAAGACGCGAAGAAAATATTATGATAATAGAAATTTAAATCATTCCGTCAAGANTCGGTGGATCTGCTAATAAAACGTTCAAGCATCTCGTAGGGTTGACAACCAACTAAAAAATTTTGATTACATTGAAAAGTTGGAACACCAGTGATGCCAAATTCTCGGCTCTTTTGCCAGTCCTCATCTACAAGAGACTTAAATAACCGATTATCCAATATTTTCTTCGCGTCTTTTTTATCAAAACCTGCTTTTTCAGCGATTTTTAATAATTCATCGATATCGCCGATGTTTTTTCCTTCGACGAAGTAAGCTTGGTAAATTAAATTATGTATGTCAGATGTTTCATTCTGAGTATCAGCCCATTTTCCAAGTTCTTGAGCTAGACGACTATTGAAAGTATGAGTGCGCTCCCCATAATCTAATCCAGCTTCCCTCATTAACTTCTTCATATTCTCTTTCATTGGGGTTAGATCCCTGCCTGGAAATAATTCCTCAAGAGTTGCCCCTTCACTAGGTGTCCCTGGATGCAGGGGGAAGTGGATTAATTGAATTTCAACAGGGTAATGAGCCTTCAATTTGTCAGTACTTACAGTACTGAGATAGCACCACGGTCAGACGTAATCTATGAAGACCTTTAATGTACTTTTTTTCATTCTTCAGCCTGATTCTTAGGAACTAATGTGACAACCTTGCCACCTCCACCATGTTCAAAGAGTAGATAGATAGAGCCATCTACACCCATTTCGATATCTCTAACGCGACCTATGCCTTCGAATAGCGTCTCTCTCTCGACAAAACGGTTATTCTCGATATCTATCCGAAATAAGCTCCGAGATTTGAGAGATCCAACAATGAAGTCGCCATTCCAATTCGGAAATTTTTCACTTTGGCTTATTATGAAACTGGAAACAGCAGGGGACGGTGTCATATCCACCACTGGCTGCGTTATGTCAGATAGCTCAAAGGCAATCCCAAGGTCCAGACCATTTACTCGACTTCCATCATAGTGCAGTCCTGTCGAATAAAGAGGCCATCCATAATTTTCCGCAGGCAGCAACCGGTTAATTTCATCGCCTCCTCGCGGGCCATGCTCACTTCCCCAGAGTTCACCATTGATAGGATCGTACTCAAGTCCCTGCGGGCTCCTGTGACCATAGGTGTAAATGCTTTCATAAACATCATCAACCCCAAAATATGGACCGTCCTCGGGAATAGAACCGTCATCATTAACACGATGTATTTTACCGCAAGGTGTGGCCAAGTTTTGAATACCTCCCCCTTGGCCACCGCACTTCATGCCTATTGAAAAGAACACATGACCCTTATTATCAAATGTTATCCGTCCTCCGGCACCGACGTCTCCTGCAAAGAAATAGTCTTCTAGGGGTGCCTGCCAGATTATTTCTTGATCTACCCATTCAGTACCATCCAATCTACCGCGAACGAGCCTATTCATGGAGACAGGCCTCTCCTCTTGACGACTTGCTTCATTGCAGTTACTGCAGCGGTGACTGTGATACAAGTAAATCCAACCATTTTCAATGTAGTTGGGATGAAGTTTGATATCAAATAACCAACCCATGCCCCTCTCTATGTCAATCCGAGATTCTAGTCTGTAGATATCATCAAAAGCAGTTGGAGTACCNTGAATAAGTTCGGACCTTCCCTCNCCTTTTCGAATAATTCGTACCCCCGTAGTTTTTTCGGTGACTAGAATGTCACCGTTAGGCATCGGTTCTATTGAGAAGGGGAGTGGGTCTATATCTTCAGCGATAATCTCCAAATGAAAGTCATGCAAAGAGGTTTCGAAGATTCCGTTAGGCACCTCAAAGTCCGTGTCATAATTCGAGGTGACATAGCCCACATTATTTCGCGTCTCCATCAAGTACATCGCCAAGCCGCGGATTTCGGTCGGGTTGAAAATGTCTCGCCAACCCGGCATGCCTTGAACTTCATAACCGTTAGTTATGCTAGTGACGATAGCCTCTATGGAATGTCCATGAATTAGATTACCCTGAAGTGTAGATCCCTGACCTGTGCCTTCCAGGTTTTCACCGTGGCAAACTGCGCAATTATCTTGAAACATCAAGCGTGATTCAGTAACACCAGAATAAGCTTCAGCCTCTTGCTGGGCCATCGATTGTTTTTTTGACGACAAACCAACTGTCAGAATAAGTAGACAGAAACATAATTTGATTGCTTTCATTATGACTCACTCAAGTTAGCGATTTACCAAACGTACTCTGACCAAGTTACTTTTGCAATTTACTAAACAAACTAGGATGACCCATATGATTAAGGTTATACTGCTTTAATATTTTAAGGCTCTCCGATTCGCGGTAAATGTCNAATCGAAAGGGGGGNTGGTTTAACTTTTAAATGTGAGGTGNGGTAGATGCGCAAACTAATAGCACTATTTGGCGCGNCATTTTTATTAANTAACNTATTATCAAAGGCTTACGCTCAGGCAGACGNCGGGGCTTTAGCCATTATGGTNCCGGGTGGAGGNACTTATAGCCGANCTATTTCTACCGANTCAGAAGAGGCNCAAGCCTTTTTTGACCAGGGGATTCGAATGGCNTGGGGNTTTTATTTCCCTGAGTCTATCGCTTCTTACCAGGAGGCAGCTAGGCTTGATCCGGATAGTCCCATGCCGCATTGGGGAATAGCCCATGCAGCTGGCCCNAATCCGAATAGNCGATACCAAGGCTTGCCTGATGACCCACAGGGCGCGGGACTGGCGGCGATTCGCCGCGCGATGGAATTGGCTGGCAATGGCTCAGATTTAGANCGCGACCTNATTAANGCGACCTATGTGCTCTATAACAAGGATGCGGTATCCGACGACAGAGAGAGGGATTTTGCGTTTTTGGCAGCTATGCGCGAACTGCATGACAAGTATCCAGACGATGCAGATATCGCGACGGTGTTTGGTGAAGCGTACATGAACACGACCCGCTGGGATTACTGGGAGGCTGATGGTGCGGCAAAGCCAGGTACTGCCGAGGGTAAAGCTGCTTTGGAGGCAGCGATGGCCTTGGAGCACGACCATCCCGGGGCGAACCATCTGTATATTCACTTAATGGAGGGTTCTGACCAGCCAGAACTTGCTATGCCGGCAGCCCAGAAACTTGAAGGTTCTCTGCCGATTTCTGGTCATATGGTCCATATGCCAGGGCACATTTATTTGCGGGTTGGCGAGTATGAGAAAGCTATTTTGTCTAATGAGCGGTCACAAATCGTGGATGATCAATTTGCAGAGATCTGGGGTGATACTAATTTTCCTCTAATTGGAACCTATCCGCTGTCACACAAAATTCACAAGCCTCATGCTCTGGATTTTGTTCGCTATGCAAATATGCTCCAAGGTAATTATGAAGATTCCAGCGAAGCGGCTTATCGTAACTCTGGCCAAGGCATGGGTGCTCTTAGAGGCAGCAATAAGAATACAGCTCATGCTTGGATGATGGATAAAGTATTCGGCAAATGGGATAAGATACATGCATCCAACGCAGAAAATAAAGAGCTAGCAGATACTCCATACCTTAAGGGTATGTGGGCTTATGTGATGGGTAGTGCTCATGCCGCGATGGGGCACATTGGTCCTGCAGAAGCAGAGTTAGCGATTATAAGAGAGCAGATATCAGCCGATGGCGTAAATGACTCAGGCGTGGGTCCGACGCCTGCGGACCATGTTCTCAGTTTGGCCATGCATGCGTTACTGGGTGAAATCGAGCAGGCCAAAGGTAATCTCGATGGTGCAATTTTGCATTTCGGTCATGCGGTCGAATTTCAAGACAATTTGAGTTACACCGAGCCACCCGATTGGTCTCAGTCAGTTAGGCTATATTTAGGCGCGGCGTTGCTGGAAGCGGGCCAAGCTGTTGAGGCGGAGGAAGTCTACCGTAAGGATTTGGAGTGGAACCAGCGCAATGGNTGGACAACTTTTGGGCTATACCAGGCACTAGAAGCGCAAGGTAAAGACCAGGAGGCAATAATTGTTAATCGACAATTTGAAGAGTTATGGCGAAATGCTGACGTTGAACTCGAGCGTTCAAGGCTATAACGAAAACCTGTTCTTGTATGAAAAATGCAGAGCTTTGCTCTGCATTTTTCATTAAGAGTAGTTAGTCAAAAATTTAGATTAAGCTATCTGAGAGCAGTCTAATTTTCCTATGACCGATCTAAGGTTAGGCTTATCACAAGAGACCTGCTATTGGGTAGTGCGGTAAAAACCTCAAGGCGTTTCCAGTTTTAAGAGACCATGAAAGAATCCGAGTTTTCTTGCCGGGTGGCAAATAAAGACGATATTGCATCGATTACTGATCTGATGATGATCTCAATTGAGATCAATATGCAAGAGTTCCTTAGTCCTGAGCAAATAGAGGCTAACAAGGAATCTATGGGTGTAGATCTAACGTTGATCGAAGACGGTAGCTATTTCGTAGTAGAGGCATCAGAAGGCGAACCAAAACCTCTAGTTGGCTGTGGGGGTTGGAGTAAGCGTCGGACGCTGTTTGGGGGAAAACATACTAGGGGTAGGGACGACAGTTTCTCAGACCCTCAGAAAGAACCCGCGAGAATTCGAGCGATGTATACGCATCCAGATTGGACAAGGAGGGGTATAGGAACTCTCCTTTTGCAAAAGGGTGAACAAGCAGCTAGGGAGGCTGGTTTCAAGGAAATTGAATTGGGGTCAACCATCCCCGGGGAACCTTTGTATCTGGCCCAGGGGTACTCGGAGGTCTCAAGAGAGAAGAGAACGGCGGCGAATGGGCATGATAATATTATTATTAAAATGCGTAAAAGCCTCTGATGATAATAAGCGCGGCTCCTTGATTATTGTTATCTAGATTAGGCCGTTTTTTTTGAATAGCATTAAACTTGTTATTCGTTAATCGACTAAACATTGCTGCGCTTGCATTGTACTAGGTAGCCTTTAAGTTTCTCGCTCCAATGCCCTGTTTAAGTTTTGGAGGATTTGAGTAACCCTATGTCACCATTGAGACCAATTTTGTCGGGGCAGAACATTGTAGACACTCGTCTTGGTTCTGCGTATGACCTTTTAGAGTTTATTGAAAAACACCCAGAGCTTTTTGTTATCACAGGGGCTGGAATCAGCAGTAATTCTGGCATCCAAACGTATCGGGATGAAATCGGGAACTGGAAAAGCAATAACCCAATTCAGCACTCGGAATTTCTGAACAAAGAAGCCGCTCGTAAAAGATATTGGGCACGTAGCTTTGGGGGTTGGCCTAACGTGGCATCGGCAAAACCCAACGACGCTCACAAAGCCCTAGTTAAATTGGAATCTAGAGGTTATGTTTCAACTCTAGTCACCCAAAATGTAGATAGACTTCATCAAAAAGCGGGTCATAAGAAAGTTACAGACCTTCATGGGCGATTGGATCAAGTTGTTTGTATGGACTGTGGTTCAATAACCTCACGGGATCAAATTCAAGCATGGCTTCGAGATCACAATCCACATATTTCTGGCATTGAGGTAGAAAAGTCTGCATTAAGACCAGATGGAGACGCAGACGTAGGCGATAAACTTATTCATGAAATTAAGGTGCCTCAGTGCCCAAGTTGCAGCGGTTTATTGAAACCGAATGTGGTTTTTTACGGGAGCACTGTCAATAAAGAAGTTGTGAATTATCTCCTTGACCGTTTGCGCAAAGCTAAAGCTCTATTAGTTATTGGTACGTCATTGATGGTTTATTCTAGTTTTCGTTTTTGTAAGTATGCGAACGAGAATCAAATACCTATGGCTTGCGTAAACCAAGGCCTTACTCGAGGCGATAGCCTTTTTTCTCTTAAGGTCGGTGGAGATTGCTCGGAGGTGTTGAATCAACTAATTGGCTATTTGCCGGAGTAAACCAGTAGGCGGGCCACCAACGCAGTAAGAGTTTTACGTTGGTGGACGCCTTTGTTGGNATANTCANTTACTTGAATTTAACTTATGATGTCCTGATGGTCCTTGGAAATTGTGCATAGTTCTCCCAACGGCTCGCTTTTTCGGGCATTTCTTCTGCTGTAAGTTGAACATGCCCATTTACATCAGTGGCCCTCGAAACTAACGTATGGTCGCCTGGAGTCGGGTCCCAATCCATCGTGAATAATTTCCATGAATATNTNGTNGACCTNGGATCGATAGNTGCTTCTTGCCANGGGCCNTTATCGANCTTTACCTCNACATTGCGCAGCGGNGTACCATCCGTCAGCACAAANCCNGTTATNTTATGCTGANTACCCATTTTGGTTACTCNAACAATTGATGATTTTAACTGAATCCTNGTGACTGAGTTTTCGACCCACCTCTCTTCACCACCAATCATTTCTTTNTTTAAGGTCACGTANTCCCGACCCATAAACCGCCCCATATGCCGCCTATCTTGAACGTGTATTTGAGTTAACCATTTAACATTAGCNACGCCGTAGAAACCGGGNACAAGGAGACGCACTGGTCGTCCATGACCCTGGGGTAAATTCTCTCCATTCATTTCAAGCGCTAAG
>NHGO01000036.1 GCA_002172295.1 Gammaproteobacteria bacterium TMED139
TGAATGGGAGAAATTGATTCAAGAATATTCTATCGATTCAATTGTGTGTGTTACATCGGGGTTAAAGCGGGGGATCATTAACGAAGGAGAAGCTAAGAGGCATAAACTTGACGTTAGTTCAATAAAACCGAACTCAGAACTATCAGGCTTGGGTCAGCTCATCGATGCTTATAGTAACTCTAATAGGATCATCAGTTTTGGGTAACGCGAATGGCTAGAGAAACTCAGACTTTTACTATCCTTGCAAGAACACCTCCCTATGGAAGCAACAGGAGCAGCCTGCTACTTGACATAGCTCTTACTTCATCTATCTTTGAACACAATACAAATTACGTATTCATGGGTGATGGCGTCTTTCAGTTGCTTAAAGNTCAGGATGCCGATCAAATAAAATCAAAAACCTTAGGAAAGGCATTGAAAGCTCTTAGCCTCTATGGAATTGATAATATTTTCATACAAGAAAGCTCGTTAGAGGAAAGATCAATCGCTCAAGAAGATCTTATCTTGGAAGCCAAAATTTTGAATCAAAATGAACTTAAGGCTCTGATTAAAGGTTCAGATAGCGTAATTTCTTTATGAGTATTCTTCATACAATAAATAAGACTCCGTCAAGCAAACTGCTTGAATCTTGCCTTGAAGTAGCATCAGATGANGACAGCTTATTATTTTTAGAAGACGGGATTTATTACGCTCGAACCGAATTTAAGAGTATTGGGTGTGCTTCTAAACTTACATGTTACGCNCTAAAAGNGGACTTGCTTGCGAGAGGCGTTAAATTGGAAGCCTCAGCTGAGATTGAAATAGTTGATTATAATGGCTTTGTGAAGCTTTGCGAAAAATCAGATAAGGTCATAAACTGGTTCTAATTTATGGTTTCTCAAAAGNTTGATAGTGATGGNTATATNGAGGACCTNCGTGATTGGAATGAGCGAATTGCGTCCGANATTGCTAGGCAAGAGAACTTNANGCTAACAGATGCACANTGGGAGATAATNGTGCTTACGCGAGACTTCTATGANCGTTATCAAATTTCNCCAGCCACTANGGCCTTAACAAATTTAGTAAAGCAGGANTTAGGCGGCAAAAAAGGAACGAGCCTATANCTAATGAAACTATTCGGAGGCAGCCCTGCCAAAATGGTCAGTAAAATATCTGGATTACCAAAGCCAGATAATTGCATCTAGTATGTTAGCCATACCAACTAAGACGCTCTCTGAGAGTCACGACATCACCAATAATTAACAGAGTGGGCGATTCAAAATCACCCTTGTCTAAAACAGATGAAATTTCCCTGAGTTTAGATACGATCACTCTTTGATTTCTAGTTGTTCCGTGTTCAATCGCTGCGATAGGCGTTGAGGAGTCCATTCCATGTTTGATAAGTTTTTCGCAGATCGTATTTATCGAAAGTAGCCCCATGTAAAAAACTAGTGTTTGTTGCGAGCTTACAAGATTTTTCCAGTCTAGCTTCAGCTTTCCGTCCTTCATGTGCCCAGCAAGAAAACGCACAGATTGAGCGCAGTCTCGATGAGTTAATGGAATCCCAGCATAAGAACCACATCCAGAAGCAGCTGTTATACCAGGCACTATTTGAAATGGAATACCCTCTTTCGCTAACTCCTCTATTTCTTCGCCACCTCGGCCAAATATAAAAGGATCCCCGCCCTTGAGCCTCAGAACTTTCTTCCCTTCCTTTGAAAAGGAAATGAGCATGTCATTTATTTTTTCTTGCTCTACAGTATGGCTAGTGCCAGATTTCCCAACTGAGATAAGCTCACTATCAGGCCTCACCTTCTCGAGAATTTCTTTCGATACCAAACGATCATAAAGCACGATATCAGCCTGATACATTAAACGAAGAGCTCGAAGTGTGAGTAGATCGGGATCGCCAGGCCCTGCACCAACCAGATAAACCTCTCCTTGGCTTCTAGTTACGTTATTCTGCTCTAAATATTCTCCAATCCGTTTTTCAGCTTCTTCATATCTATTCTTAAAAACTAGGTCTGGCACCTCACTTTCCAGAATCTGTTCCCAAAAATTTAATCTTGAGCCGAATGATGTATATCTTTTTTTGACTTTATTTCGCCATGAGCCCATTAATTGTGAAAGTAAGCCAACATTATTTGGAAGTGCGACCTCTACAAGCTCTTTAATTTTTCTAGTTAGTACTGGTGAATTTCCNCCTGTCGAGACTGCAATGACTACGGGAGACCTNTCNATTAAGGCAGGCATNATACACGAGCATAATTCAGGCATATCGACNACATTTACGGGGATATTTAGTTCCGTTGCTATTTTTGCGACTTCTTTGTTTGTCGTAGCGGAGTCCGTGGCTGCGACAATTAGAGCGGCTCCAGCTAGGTGGCTNGGGGTGAATGCTTGCTCAATTAACGTGCTGCGACTGTCTGAAAGCTCCCTTAAACTCTGTGTGAACTCAACAGAAATGATATTTACTTTAGCGGAGGCCCTCAGAAGTAATTTAGCTTTTCTCTGTGCTACCTCGCCTCCCCCTACAACCACACATTTTTTATCCGCTAAATCTAAAAAAATGGGTAGAAATTTCATTATTCAAGAAACTCAAGGCCTGGCATATAAGGCAGCAACGCGCTTGGCACGCGGACTCGACCAGACTCGTCTTGATAATTTTCTAATATGGCAACTAGGGTCCTACCAATCGCCAANCCAGACCCATTTAAGGTGTGCAAGTATTGCGGTTTCCCTTGATCCGATTCTCTCCATCTAGCTTGCATTCTCCTAGCTTGAAAATCTGTAAATAAGCTACAGGAAGAGATCTCTCGATAGGCTCCTTGTGAAGGGACCCACACTTCCAAATCGTATGTCTTTGCCGCACCAAAGCCAAGGTCTCCACCACAGAGCAGGACTTTCCTGTAAGGCAGTTCTAATCTTTGTAAAATGGTTTCCGCATGCCCTGTAAGTTGATGAAGGGCTTCCTCTGAGGTCTCAGGTTTAACTATTTGTACTAGCTCAACTTTCTCGAACTGATGCTGCCTGATCATACCTTTTGTATCTTTACCATAACTACCAGCTTCGGATCGAAAGCAAGGAGTGTGGGCCGTGTATTTGAGAGGTAGAGAGTCTCCAGAAATAATCTCATCTCTTACTAAGTTTGTGAGCGGGACTTCTGCTGTAGGGATTAGATAAAAATCCCCATCTTTGTGCAATTTAAATAGATCTTCCTCAAATTTCGGGAGCTGCCCGGTCCCTATCAAAGAGTCATCGTTAACTATTAAAGGCAAATTAAACTCAACATATTCATGTTCTAGCGTATGAACATCTAACATAAATTGCGCGAGTGCTCTATGCAATTTTGCGAGCCGACCATGCAAAACTACGAAACGCGAGCCTGAAAGCTTAACAGCTTTGGAGAAGTCTAATCCTTGATCCAAAGCCTCCCCTAAATCAGCGTGATCTTTCACATCAAAAGTGAACTCTGGCAATTCTCCCCAAGAGCTTATTATTTTGTTATCGGACTCGTCATTCCCTTCAGGAACTTCATCGTCAGGAATATTCGGGATCCTCAGCAAATACGATTTTAGCTTTTCTTGTACCTCGTTTAATTGATTTTTCTTTGTCTCTAAAAGGCTCTTTAGGGATTCCATGTCATTTAGTATTTCTCCAACGTCCTCCCCTAAAGCTTTTGCCTTTCCTATAGACTTAGATTTGGTGTTGCGCTCNTTTTGGAGTTTCTCCGTTTCAAGCTGCAACACTTTGCGCGCNTCTTCTAACCCTTCGAGCAGCGCAACATCTAAGTCGAAGTTTTTAACTTTAAGTCGGTCAGCTAANATATTTAAGTCAGTTCGAATAAGCTTAGGGTCTAACATNTTACCTGCCTATTTTTATCGTTATATCCATGATCGCGCAAAGTACATACCTAGTAGAGTAGCTAGCAAACAAAACACCACGCTAAACAAGACATAACCAATTGCATAAGTGTAGTNTCCCCGTTGGAGTAAAAGCAGAGCTTCAAGTGAGAAACTGGAAAAAGTGGTCATGGCGCCTAAAAATCCAATTATTAATAATCCTCTCAAAGATTCATTCTGTTGGAATTTGTCCTGGAGAATAATAAAAATCANCCCTATAAGAAAACTTCCTATTAAATTAGCAAGCATCGTTCCCCAGGGAATTGATGATGGGTAATTAGCTTCAAAGAAAGTACTAATCCCATACCTGGTGAGTGCACCTAATGATCCCCCTAGGGCGATCGAAAGATAAAGTTCCATTAAAGTCTCTCTAANACTAATCTATCGAATTATAAATTATCTCTATACCATCGGGTGGAATAAACTCAAATAAATCTTCTCCGAGGGGTGGATTAATATCGGAGCTTGTAAATTGCCATGCAGTTCGTTCNCCGCTACTATTTTCAATATAAATGAGTTCTAATGAACTATTAATAAAACTAATCGTTATCAATTCATATAAATTATCAGGTGACTTAGGCTTCAACTCGAAAGTCTGAGATTGCTCCGCGTCTATGGCGACTATATAGTAATCCTCCTCCAAATTTTCNGTCTTTCCATATAACAGCTGCGCAGCAAGAGCNGATTGGTCTGGGTTCCAATCTTCAATGACNACTTGCTCAAGATCCGGCTGNTAGTTCCAAAGCCTTTTACCATTAGTCACCAACAGTTCTGGAAAAGGAGTGACGGTCTCCCAATAAAAACCCTCTGGCCTTTTTATATGCATGATAATCTGACTTTCCTCTAAAATGCCGCCGTCAGATTCAACAATTAGCTGATTNATTTCCGCCGTTATCGTATCGATATTGCTTAATAACTTGTCTAGCTTAACTATTGGCCTCTCTTGTCCAAAGCTAGTCGCTGACAAGATCAGCATACTCATAGCTGAAATNANTCTATTCATTTGCTGTACTTTAATTATTTATTCTCGAATCGGTGGTGGAGCAATTACATCACGCGAACCATTNGTCCCCATCTCTGATACCACACCCGCTGACTCCATGGATTCTATCATACGTGCAGCGCGGTTATAGCCAATGCGTAATTTTCTTTGAACCGCCGATATTGATGCTTTTCTTGATTCAGTAACGAATTGAACCGCCTCGTCATATAGAGCATCGTCGTCTTCTGCCCCATCTGCCGAGGCGTCAGATAAGCCAAGTTCTGAGGAATCAGCCGTTTGNGTAACGGCTTCTATGTATACAGGTTCCCCGCGTTGCCTCCAGTCAGCAACGACACGATGAACTTCTTCATCACTTACGAATGCGCCATGGACTCTTGTCGGAATACCAGCGCCTGGGGGCAAGAATAGCATGTCACCATGCCCAAGAAGTTGCTCAGCGCCTCCCTCTCCTAAGATAGTTCTCGAATCTACTTTAGACTGGACCATGAATGATAACCTCGTAGGGATATTCGCCTTTATCAGCCCTGTCAGCACGTCAACCGATGGCCGCTGAGTTGCAAGGATCAAATGGATCCCAGCAGCTCTCGCTTTTTGAGCGATTCGGGCAATAAGCTCTTCGACCTTTTTGCCGACTACCATCATCATGTCAGCAAGNTCGTCTACGATAACCACAATANTCGGCAAAGGTTCTAACTCTGGAGGTAATAGTTCGCTTTCTGATNATAACGGATCTGCTACCCATGTTGGNTCCGGAATGGGCTTACCCGTTCGCTTNGCGTCAGATACTTTTTTGTTGAAGCCCGCCAAATTTCGAACTCCGAGAGCCGACATCAGCTTATATCTGCGCTCCATTTCAGAGACACACCAACGAAGCCCATTGGCTGCGTCTTTCATATCTGTAATAACAGGAGTTAAAAGATGCGGAATGCCGTCGTAAACAGATAACTCAAGCATTTTGGGGTCAATCATGATTAACCTAACCTGNTCCGGAGTAGATTTGAATAGCAGGCTAAGTATCATTGCATTTATACCTACAGACTTACCCGACCCAGTGGTACCTGCAACTAAAAGATGGGGCATCTTTGCAAGGTCGACTATAACTGGGCTTCCAATAATGTCATGGCCAAGAGCCATACTTAATGAAGACCCTGCGCTATCAAATTCGATTGATGATAGAACCTGACTTAGTTGAATTATTTCTCGTTTCTCGTTAGGNATTTCGATTCCGATAACTGTTTTTCCGGGAATTACTTCAACAACGCGAACTGATATTACTGCCAGAGATCTAGCTAGATCTTTAACTAAATTACTTATACGACTTACCTTCACACCTGGCGCTGGTTGTACCTCAAACCTCGTGATAACCGGACCAGGGTTGACCGCAATTACTTCGATATCTATGCCGAAGTCTTTAAGTTTCAATTCAAGGAGCTTTGACATGGCCGATAGAGATTCTTTTGAAAAGCCCGATTTGTTTGTCTCCTGCCAGGCATCTAAAAGACCAATGGCCGGTAATTCCTTCACTGAAGCAGCCGTAAATAATCGGCCTTGGCGCTCTTTTTCGACTCGTGCGCTCTTTGTGGCTGTTTTTTGAGGCAATTCTTTTATAGTTGGTGGAATTCGCTTTTTCTCTTTTTTAATATGAACATCAAGTACTTTCTTTCGGCTTTCTAAGCGAGCTTTTGTTTCAAAGTCCTCTTTCTTTTTCTCTATCCATTTCCGCGCTTTGGTTATCGACCAAACAGATGCTTTAATGCTCCATAGACCGATCTGATCTACCACGTCTAGCCAGGAAACATTAAAAGTTATGGTCAGAGCGAACAGAAATAACGCAAAGAAAAATAAAGTACTACCTAAGACTGCTAACGCTGGAATACTTGCTTCTACCAATAAGGAACCAACAACCCCTCCAGAAAGGTAAGGCATGTCATCTGACACCTCAAAATGAATCGCAGATAAACCACATGCTGAAAATAAGAGTAATAAGAAACCAAAACATTGGAAAGCAAACAAAGGTAAGGAAAACTCCTCTTCAAGTGAAGTTTCCTTGAATGCGGAATAAACTTTATAAATTAAGAGTAGCGGGACAGTGTAGGATAAATGCCCAAACAGCTGCAGTAGGATGTCTGCAATATAAGCTCCGTATACTCCTACAGAATTTCCTACATCGCTTTCGAGGCCTGTATTAAAATAACCCGGATCATTCGGAGAGTAGCTNAAAAGAGCAATCAACAAAAACAATGCCAGTAAAAAGTAACAAAGTAAGCTACCTTCTCGAATCAAACGTTGTATNAGAGNGCTGGATTCACTTTGCTTTTTTAGTTTACCTTGAGACATATTTATATCTATATAACAGTATCTTATAAATTATATTTAGAATCTACTTAAAGTATTCTGACAACATAAACCTAGAATGGTTCTAAGTTTAATTTTAAAACACCCTATCCAGTCTAGTTATCGGGCGAATACCGAAGAAAATAAGGCTTTCGTGCAGTAAAATGTAGTAATACATTAATTAATAATTCCTGCTCTTATCCGGATCGAGAGAGCAGTGTTAACTTTAAAAAGGAGGTCATAATATGAGTCAATCAAATCACCACAGGTTGATAATTCTTGGATCGGGCCCTGCTGGGTACACTGCAGCAGTATATGCTGCGCGGGCAAATTTGGACCCTGTTGTCATTACAGGACTGATACAAGGTGGGCAATTAACCACTACAACTGATGTCGACAATTGGCCTGGCGATATAGAAGGACTTCAGGGCCCCGACTTAATGGAGAGGATGAAAAATCATGCAGAAAAATTCGACTCACTGCTGATCTCTGACCATATAACTAAGGTGGATTTAAGCCGACAACCTTTTTCCTTGGTTGGTCAAAGTGAAACGTATACTTGTGACGCGCTAATAATTGCTACAGGGGCTTCAGCTCAGTATCTCGGACTCGACTCTGAAACTGCGTTTATGGGTAAAGGCGTAAGTGCCTGTGCAACCTGTGATGGTTTTTTCTACCGCAATAAACCTGTTGCAGTTATTGGAGGCGGAAATACTGCGGTTGAGGAAGCCCTCTATCTTTCAAATATATGCTCTCACGTGACTCTGGTCCATCGAAGGGACTCACTGAGAGCCGAGAAAATTCTCCAAAAGAAGTTGTTTGAGAGAGTTGAGGAAGGAAAAATTTCGGTGCAGTGGAATCATGTTCTCGACGAAGTATTAGGGAATGAAATGGGGGTAACCTCTATCCAAATAAAGTCTGTTAAAGATGACACCTCCAATGAGCTAATCGTCGACGGTGTTTTTATAGCTATCGGACACATTCCTAATTCGGAGATATTTCAAGGGCAACTTGCTATGAAAAATGGTTATGTAACCGTCGAAACTGGCATAGCTGGCAACGCGACACAAACGAGTGTGCCGGGCGTATTTGCGGCTGGAGACATAGCAGATCAGGTTTATCGACAGGCAGTAACCAGCGCAGGTTTTGGTTGCATGGCGGCGTTAGATGCAGAAAAATATTTGGACGAGTAACACTAGAGGTGTCTATACCTTATCTTGACCCAAATTCCATATGGTTCCCTGACCCTGGAGACGCGCTCAAAGAGCCAAATGGGTTAATTGCGGCAGGGGGTAGCCTATCAACTGAGTGGTTACTTCAAGCATATCGCCAGGGCATTTTCCCTTGGTATGAAGAGGGGCAGCCCATTTTATGGTGGTCTCCTGACCCTAGGTTAATTTTACTACCAGGGGATTTTAGAGTCTCAAAAAGTTTGCGAAAATTAGCTCGCAAGCAGGTTTATGAGATCTCATTTGATAAGAATTTTTCAGGTGTATTGAATGGATGTAAGCACGGCTACAGAAAGCTCGAAGGAACATGGATAACTAACGACATTGCTGTTGCCTACACAAATTTACATCTTCAAGGTATCGCACACTCTGTAGAAGTTTGGTCTTCTTCATCCTTAGTTGGTGGTCTTTATGGTATTGCGGTAGGTAAAGTTTTCTTTGGAGAATCTATGTTCAGCAAAGTTGATAATGCGTCTAAATTAGCGCTTTTCTACTTGACTTTACATCTCAAGGAATGGGGTTTTGAATTTATAGACTGCCAAGTACATAGTAATCATTTAGAAAGCTTAGGAGCATTGGAAATACCTCGTTGCGAATTCATGAAAAAATTGGAGGCCTTAACTGAGGGCAAGCCAAACAATGAGGAGTGGCAGGTTGATCAGCGGATAAATGCTAGTTTTAACAAATATTATGAATAAAGTGCCTTTTAGATTACTTCGAACATCTAACCATCCCTGCAGTTACCTGCAAGGTCGCAGCGCATCGACAACTTTTTTAGATCCTGAAATACAGGTAACTAAGCAAATTAATACCTTGTTTAGCCAGCGAGGTTTTCGGCGTAGTGGCGACCTTTTATACAAGCCGAACTGCGATACATGCAATTTATGTATTTCTTGCCGAATACCAATAAATGATTTCACGCCAAAGAAGTCACATCACAGAATAATCAAGGGTAATAGTGACCTTCGTGTCGTAGAAGCAGATAATCTAAATTGTGATGAGTCATATAATCTATATGAGTTATACATTAATAACCGCCATAAGGATGGGGATATGTTTCCACCCTCTAAAGATCAGTTTAATTCGTTTCTTAAAAAGAAAACCGATGAAACAGTCTTCTTTAAGTTTTTTAATAAAGGCAAATTAGTCTCTGTGAGTGTCACAGATGTTCTTTCTGATGGACTATCCGCGGTATATAGCTTTTACAACCCGTTTGAAAATAAAAGGTCTCTTGGAACCTACTCCATTCTTTACCAAACAAGATCCGCATTTGAAAGGGAGCTTTCTTATCTTTATCTTGGATATTGGGTAAAAAACTGCCGTAAAATGGACTACAAAATAAAATTCCGCCCTTTGCAGATGTTAAACGGCACTCAATGGATAACCATTAACTGAGTAATTTGAAGGAATCAGCTTTGCGTCTTACACAAAATTACGTCACAATGCGGCGGCTCATAACTACGAGGNTTTATTTGTATGCCTAAAGAAGATCAAATTGAAATGGATGGAGAAGTTGTAGACACACTGCCCAATACAATGTTTCGGGTTAAATTAGAGAATGGGCATGTAGTAACTGCGCATATTTCAGGGAAAATGAGAAAAAACTACATTCGAATATTGACTGGAGACCAAGTCAAGGTTGAGTTAACACCTTATGATTTGACGAAAGGTCGAATTACTTATCGAGCCAGGTAGATAAAAGTTCTAAAGCTTTAGAATCAATTTTCTTCGCGAGTAATTAATTCTTGTTTTTCATTCACTTTACTCTCAGCTCTGAATTTTATGTGCCCGCCACTCTCGGTTACGAATACCTCCCCTCCCGAATGTGACAGCTTGCCAAATAAAATATCTTCAGCAAGTGGTTTCTTTAGCTTCTCTTGAATCAATCTTCCCATTGGNCGTGCGCCCATNGATTTACTATATCCATTTTCTACNAACCACTCGACCACTGAACCATCAATATGCAAAACTACATTTTTATCGTCAAGTTGCACCTGCAATGCTACTAAGAATTTGTCAACAACAGTTCGNATTGTTTCTTTACTAAGGGAGCTAAACTGAACTATCGAATCTAGTCTATTTCGAAATTCAGGGGTAAAAGTTTTCTTAAGAATTTCTAAGCCATCACTTGTATGGTTCTGCTCAGAGAACCCAATAGAGGATCGCGCCATTTCCTGAGCTCCTGCATTGGTCGTCATAACGAGGATCACATTTCTAAAATCGGCCTTTCTCCCATTATTATCTGTTAAGGTTCCATGATCCATCACCTGAAGCAACAAATTAAAAACATCTGGGTGAGCTTTCTCGATTTCATCCAAAAGCAAAACAGAATGAGGATTCTTGGTAACAGCTTCTGTCATGAGCCCCCCCTGATCGAAGCCGACATATCCGGGTGGGGCTCCGATTAACCGAGAAACGGTATGCCGCTCCATGTATTCAGACATATCGAACCGAAGAAGTTCTATTCCTAGAATATTAGCTAGTTGTCGACTTACCTCTGTCTTGCCAACACCAGTTGGTCCAGAAAATAGAAACGACCCGATTGGTTTCTCACTTTCATTAAGGCCGGCTCGCGAGAGTTTAATAGCCGTTGCTAAAGAGTCGATAGCCTCATCCTGACCAAAAACAACCATTTTCAAATTCGTCGCAAGGCTCTTAAGCGAATCTATGTCAGATTTCGTAACGTGTTTTGGAGGGACATTAGCTATAGAGGCAACGACTCGCTCCATATCGGAGACTTGTATTAACTTTTTACGTTTGCTGCTTGGTTGCAGTCTTTGAAAAGCCCCTGCCTCATCAATAACATCAATGGCTTTATCCGGCATAAATCTGTCATTAATGTATCGATCGGCCAGCTCGGAGGCCGCTTTAAGTGATTTATCACTGTATCGAAGATTATGATATTTTTCAAAATGTGGTTTTAAGCCTCTGAGTATCTTGTAAGTGGTATCAATATCAGGCTCTTCGATATCAATTTTCTGAAATCTACGAGAAAGGGCTCGGTCTTTTTCAAAAATACCACGATATTCTTGATAGGTTGTAGAGCCAATGCATCTTAGGTCACCCGAGGTCAATGCTGGTTTCAGAAGATTGCTCGCATCCATTACACCTCCAGATGCTGCGCCAGCGCCAATAATCGTATGTATTTCATCAATAAATAATACCGCGTTCTCATTTTTCTTTAACTCATTTAGAAGTGACTTAAATCGTTTTTCAAAGTCGCCTCGATACTTGGTCCCTGCGAGAAGTGCGCCGAGATCAAGAGAAAAAATTATACTTTTGGACAATACTTCGGGCACGCGGCCTTCTATTATTAATCTAGCTAAGCCCTCTGCTACAGCAGTTTTTCCCACACCTGAGTCTCCGACCAGTAATGGGTTGTTTTTCCTTCGTCGTGATAAAATTTGAACAACTCTGTTAACTTCTTTCTCCCGCCCTATTAAAGGATCAATCTTTCCTAATTCAGCNCGCTCGTTAAGGTTAGTTGAAAATTCAACTAATGGGCTGTTTTGAGTATTGGGCCCATCACCGCCGTCCCGCTCATGATTTTCCTGTTCATAATCCTCGCCTTGAGAAGTCTTTGAGATACCGTGAGTAATAAAATTGACTATATCGAGTCGAGCTATCTTCTGTTGCTTCAGAAAATAAACAGCCTGACTTTCTTGTTCGCTAAATATAGCGACCAATACATTCGCTCCAGTGACTTCTTGCTTACCAGAAGACTGGACATGAAAAACAGCCCTTTGAAGCACTCTTTGGAAACCAAGTGTAGCTTGAGTCTCTGCTTTTGATTCAGAGCCATTCGTAATTGGGGTCGTTGATTGTATAAAGTCATCCAGTAGACTGCGCAATGCATTTAAATCGCAACCACAAGACTTTAAGATATTCGATGCTGTCTCATTATCGAGCAAAGCCCGTAATAAGTGCTCAACAGTCATGAATTCATGTTTGTTATCGCTAGCAGACTTAAAAGCTAAATTAAGTGTGATTTCTAGTTCTTTGCTCAACATTTACTTATTCTCAAATGGCTTAGTCTTTACCTATCCACTTCAACAGAGCATAGCAGCGGCTGTTCGCATTCTTTCGAATAGTCATTTACCTGAGTTGCCTTAGTTTCGGCTACATCCTTAGTATACACTCCACACACTCCTTTTCCTTCTGTATGAACCTTCAACATAATCTGCGTCGCTTTTTCTATATTCATGCCGAAAAATACTCTTAATATCTCAACTACAAAATCCATTGGCGTATAATCGTCATTAATCAAGATCACCTTATAAAGCGGAGGTTTCTCTAGCTTCGGCTTTTCTTCTTTTATTATTGTACCAAGATCTTGTCCTTGATCTTCGTCCGANTCATCACCTGAGCTGCAATNAATTCTCTTTGCNAGCAATAATGAGCCTTTGGTGGGAGATTCTGTCTGCCTAATCATGATAGTTGATACTTGATTTGGAGGAATCTAGTTTAGACCCCGTTAGTTTACCCATACCGCGGAATGGCTGCAGTTTTACATTATACCCTGAAACCTGTTTAATTTTGCTCATTTCAGCCAGAAAACCATATTTCAATTCAAAAATATTATTGCATTTTTGACATAAAGTGAACTATGGTGTACGACAACGATCTTGACTGTGTCATTACCAAATAATTATAAGAATAATGGAGAAGATTCCATGAGTAAGGGACAAGTTAAATGGTTTAATAACGCCAAAGGGTTTGGGTTTATTTTGCCAGACGACGGTGGTGACGATTTATTTGCTCACTATTCCGCCATAGGTATGGATGGCTATAAGACTCTTAAAGCAGGCCAACTCGTATCTTTTGATGCTATAGAAGGACCAAAAGGTCTACATGCAGCAAATATTCATCCAATAAGCGATATCTCCTCTTCACAGAGTGATGAAGACTTATCAGATGAATCCGAACCGTNTGACGANCCTGAACCATTNGATGAGGCGGAGCCATCCGNGATAACAGAGCTATCTGAGAACGCGAATAACGAGTAGACTGCNAGTTCTCTCTTAGACTTTAGCTTTTTTATCTATAANGCATGAATACTCCTTTAAAGCAGCCTGACTGCTTCTGTTTAGCGGATAGCGACTTTAATGCCGAATATACTTTTGCTGAACAAGCCCTTCGGAGTTATTTCTCAATTCTCNGGCGGAAATAAAGCAGAAACCCTTTCAGCTTTTATTCAAGAGAAAGGGTTCTATCCTGCAGGCCGCCTCGATAAAGACTCGGAAGGCTTATTAGTCCTAACGGATAATGGGAAACTCCAGAGCCAAATTAGTGACCCCAGATTTAAGATTGGAAAAACATACATCGTACAAATCGAAAAGATCGTCAATGAACGGGCGCTAGAGACGCTGCGAACAGGCGTTGAGCTCAACGACGGTATAACGAAGCCTGCGCTAGTTCGTCGAATTTCTGAACCTTCAGCTCTTTGGGCGCGAACCCCACCTATCAGAGTAAGAAATTCCATACCTACAAGTTGGATTGAAATAACAATCTATGAGGGGAGGAATAGACAGATTAGAAGAATGACTGCAGCTGTTGGTTTTCCTACATTAAGATTAGTAAGAATCACAGTTGGTAATTGGCAGTTAGGTGATTTGTTGCCTGGCCAATTCTCAAAACAAATAGTTAAAGCTCTTAATTAAAGCCACTGCTTTGCAGCATCGATATCAGACTGTTTGCTCTCTATCCACTTACCACCCTTTTCCGTCCTTTGCTTTTTCCAAAACGGTGCTTCATTTTTCAAAAAATCCATAATGTACTGAGCTGCAAGGAATGCGTCCTTTCGATGACGACTCGCGACGCCGACAAAAACTATTTGCTCATTNGCTTTGAGTTCCCCCACTCTGTGTATGATGCTCGTCCCGAGCAAGTCCCACTTAGTACTAGCTTGGCTTTCAATATTTTCCAGCGCCTTCTCAGTCATGCCAGGGTAATGCTCAAGNTACAATGATTGAACCAACTCATCATTCAANTGTCGCTCATAGATCTGCCGAACTAACCCAGTAAAAGTAACAATTGCGCCAACACTTTGTGTGCTGTCTATCAGTTTTTTATGCTCGACACCTAGATCAAAATCTTCTTGTTGCACAGCAATCATATTGTTACACCAAACAAACTAGCCACCAGTCATTGGCGGAAAAAATGCTATTTCATCATTCTCAGTTAACTTAAAATCTTTCGAGACTACNACCTGATTAACCGCTACTAATATCTTTGGAGCGGAATCAAAGACATCTTTTAGATCAGGGTTTTGTTCCTTAAGAACCTCGACAAGCTCTCCAACGTTTGTGACAGTCTTTGGGAGNGAAAATTCATNTTGCTCAGCACCCAGTTGCTCTCTTAAGCTTGCAAAATAAATTATTTTTAGCATGTTATTTTTATGCCTCTAACGAGCGAAGTGACCACTCTTTCCTCCAGACTTTTCTTGCAGAACAAAAGGTCCGACTATCATTTCCTTGTCAACCGCCTTGCACATATCATAGATAGTTAGACCAGCAACTGATACCGCCGTCAGAGCTTCCATTTCAACTCCAGTAGGCCCATTAACTTTGCATTCTGCTTTTATCGCTATCTTGCACTTATCTTCCTCAATCGTAAAATCTAACTTAACACTAGTCAGCATTAAAGGATGGCAAAGGGGTATTAACTGTGAACAGTTTTTTGCAGCTTGTATTCCAGCAATTTTAGCCACCGAAAATACATCGCCCTTTTTATTGTTACCACTAAGAATGACTTCCAATGTTTCTCTTGTCATCGAGACAGAACCAATGGCGATCGCTACTCGTTTTGTATTAGACTTTTCACCAACATCTACCATGCTGGCATTGCCTTTATCGTCTAAATGACTTAGCTCATTCATGGATATTTCACCCCAATACCATCACGTCCGTCCTATTACTGAATATCATACAATTTTTCAAACAAAGTATATAATGTGATTTTGTTAGATACTTTAAGAGAATGATTATTCTATGCCTAAACCGCATTTAACGGTAGCGTGTATTCTCCACAAGAATGGAAAATTCTTATTTGTCAGAGAAAAAGAAGCTGATGAAGTGGTATANAATCAACCTGCTGGCCATGTAGAAGTTAATGAAACTCTCATAGAGGCGGCGGAACGGGAAGTGCTTGAAGAAACNGGCTGGGAAGCGGAAATCACTGGTTTTCTAGGTATTTACCACTACACCTCAAATAAGACTGGTATTTGTTATGTGCGCCATTTGTTTGTAGCAAGCGCCGATAATTTTCGAGCAGATATTGAACTGGATAAGGATATAATCGATACCTGTTGGATGAGCATTGAAGAAGCAAAAGCGGTAAAGCATCAGATGCGCAGCCCTCTCGTCCTTCAAAATCTGNACGATTTTAAAGAGAGAAATCATTACCCTCTTTCGCTTATTTCCCCGAGGTGCTGGAGAGATTTCAATCATGAATGTTAGCCAACACGTAATCGTTGGGATGTCTGGAGGAGTCGATTCCTCGGTCGCAGCATATTTGTTGACAGAGTCCGGCTATCACGTCGAGGGGCTCTTTATGAAAAACTGGGAAGAGGATGACGGCACAGAATATTGCACTGCTAAAGAGGATTTGGCAGACGCCGTCAGTGTCTGCGACAAGCTAGGCATTAATTTACATATCGCCAATTTTTCAGCGGAATATTGGGATAACGTGTTTAGACACTTTTTAACAGAGTATAAGGCCGGACGAACCCCAAACCCCGATATTTTGTGCAACAGAGAGATCAAATTTAAAGCTTTTTTAGAATACGCGACAGAGCTGGGCGCTGACTTAATCGCTACAGGTCATTATGTAAGAAAAGAATATACCAATAACCAAACTCGATTACTTAAAGGCAATGACACCCAAAAGGATCAAAGCTATTTCTTAAGCCAAGTGAGCGAAAAGTGCCTTCATAAGAGTATATTTCCAATTGGTGATCTAAAAAAATCCAAAGTACGAAATATTGCTAAGCGTTTAAATTTATCCACGCATAGTAAGAAAGATAGTACAGGCATCTGCTTTATTGGTGAGCGCAAATTCAAGGATTTTCTATCTCGATATCTCCCAGGGAAAAGTGGCGATATTGAGACTAAGGATGGAACAGTCATCGGAAAGCACTCAGGGGTGATGTTTTATACTCATGGCCAAAGGCAAGGTCTGGGGATTGGTGGAGTCAAAAATCAACNAGAGCAACCATGGTACGTAATAGATAAGGATATAAAAAGGAACGTTCTAGTAGTCGCTCAGGGTAACGAGCATGACGATTTATATTCGACTAGTTTAGTTGCCAGTCAAATTTTTTGGATTAACGAAGAAAAACCAAAATTACCATTACATTGTTCTGCAAAGGTTAGGTATCGTCAAACAGACCAAAAATGCTCAGTCACAAACCACTTAAATGGTTTCCTTCAGGTTGACTTCGAAAAGCCTCAAAGAGCAATCACACCTGGACAGCATGTAGTTTTCTATACTAATCAGCGATGTTTAGGAGGTGCGATAATTGAAGGCTAATACATTNAGCCTTAATACNTGGGAAAATCAAAATATNGCATTGTGCTCAGTTGCCCAATGCGCAGCCTTAGTGCAACAATTAGCTACGAAGGGGACCGTCGAGCCACGGCAATTAATAATTGATACTCGGAATCATTGAATATGCAAACACCTCAAACAAATCCGCTATTATCACTGTCCCCTCTTGATGGACGTTATAAAGCTAAGTGTGAAGAATTAAGTCCCTTTTTCAGCGAATATGGCTTGATTTTTTATCGCTTAAGAGTGGAAATCGAGTGGTTAAAAACCCTGTGCAACTGCTCGAAGATAGTTGAGTTAAGNGCTTTCAAAAGCAGTGATCTGCAATCATTGGACTCTATTATTGATAAATTTAGTTTGGAAGATGCACAAAGAGTTAAAGATATTGAAAAAATTACGAACCATGATGTAAAGGCGGTTGAATACTTTTTAAAAGANAAGTTAGAGAANAATTCAGATCTTAANCCACTTACAGAATTTATACATTTCGCCTGCACTTCGGAAGATATAAATAATTTAGCCTATGCTCTCATGATTAAAGATAGCCGGGATAAAGTTTTGCTCCCAGTGATGCGAGAGATCCTTGAGCGAATTTCAGTGCTAGCAAGAAGTTACTCAGAGCAACCNATGCTTTCAAGAACCCATGGGCANCCGGCATCNCCTACAACCGTAGGAAAGGAATTNGCAAACGTTGCTTATAGGTTAAAAAGGCAGCTTAATTTTATTGAAGGCAGTAATATTCTTGGAAAAATGAACGGAGCAGTCGGAAACTATAACGCTCATATAATTGCATACCCAGAAATTGACTGGTCAGATCTTACAAAAAAGTTTGTATCTGATTTAGGTATTCAATGGAACCCTTATACAACCCAAATAGAGCCTCATGATTACATTTCAGAACTATTAGACGACTTTGCACGGTATAACACGGTCCTACTTGATTTAAATCGTGATATCTGGAGCTACATATCTCTCAATTATTTTAGACAATCAATTGTTAGCGGGGAGATAGGGTCATCCACTATGCCTCACAAGATAAACCCAATTGACTTTGAAAATTCCGAAGGAAATCTCGGCCTAGCAAACTCGATTTTTAATCACTTATCTACAAAATTACCGATATCTCGCTGGCAAAGGGATCTTACTGACTCAACGGTACTAAGGAGTTTGGGGAGTGGTTTTGGGTATAGCTTAATCGCCTATCGTTCCCATCTTCGGGGAATTGCCAAGTTAGAACTTAACACTGAAGTAATTGACAGAGACATTGATAATTGTTGGGAAGTATTAGCAGAGCCAATTCAAACAGTGATGAGACGACATGGAATCGAAAAACCTTACGAAAAACTTAAGGAACTTACTCGTGGGAAAGAGATAAACCAAGAAACCTTGAAAGCGTTTATTTTAACTTTAGACATTCCGAAATCCTCTAAAGCTATACTTTTGGAACTCACACCGCGGGGGTACATCGGAGATTCGATCTCTCAGGCAAATTCCGTTTAATGTCAACCAAGCTTTATCCTAAGTTCAACCCAAAAGACTTCCTGACCAACACCTGGCAGAAGAAACCGAAACTTATCAAAGAGTTTCTCCCATACAATGAGCTGATTAGTCCAAACGAGCTGGCTGGCTTGGCCTGTGAAGATTTCGTCGAATCTCGTTTAATTGAAGAGAATCCTCCTCATAAGATTCGACACGGCCCCTTCAAGGAGGAGGTTTTTAAAAAACTTCCAAATGAAAATTGGACTTTGCTTGTTCAAAGTGTGGATCTATATGACCGCAGAGTAAGAATGATAAAAGATTCATTCAGTTTCCTCCCCAGTTGGAGGCTAGATGACATTATGGTCTCTTACGCAACCGCTGAAGCAGGAGTTGGCCCTCACTTTGATCATTATGATGTGTTTTTAATTCAAGGAGAAGGACGNAGAAAGTGGCAACTGGGACAATTTTGCGACCCTAATACCAAAATCGATAATTCTTCGGGGCTAGATTTNCTTCGTAATTTTTCACCNACTAAAGAATTTGTTCTTGAAGAGGGGGACGCTCTTTATATCCCTCCGCATATGTCGCATAACGGAACCTCTATTTCAAACAGTTTATGTTACTCAGTTGGATTTAGAGCACCATCAGCATTTGAGATGTACCCTCATGATAAGGAGGGAAATGTNGGATCTGACAATCCTTTTCGTCGTTTTAAGAATATTAATGATTCTGAAGTTCCGAGTTATGATTGCGAAATAGCTAACAGAGATCTTCGCGAGGCTTTCAACTCCTCAGACTCTTGCGACTATGAAGGGTTTTGTCGATCATTTGGAGCATTTGTNACGCAACCTCGATATAAAGAGATTTTTTCTGCAGATCAACAAATTGATTCGCTAAAACATCTTTTACATTTAATAGACACAGAGATGAAAATAAACCTTCATCCTGCTAGTCGCATAGCCTTCTGCGAACTCGAAAAACAAGGTTTGGTACTTTTTTTTAACGACGGNAGAACCTACCCTGTTGATTTAGAAGAAATAGATTTAGTAAGGCAGATGAACCACACGTGTTGCTATAAAAGCTTCATCGATAAAAATCATACTAGTAGNTGTGCNAAGATTTTATTAGATATGGTGCGCTTCGGCTCTCTTGAGCTNTCATANCAANTTTTTTTTATTTATCCTTGAGGGTAAAAAGGNCTTCACTTATAGCTTAAGTCTCTCTCACTAGCTTTAAGGAACTCCATCTTGAGTTCCTCATAACTCGAGACAGATGGGTATTGAGGAAACTCCTCAATAACATTCGCCGGGGCTCGAAATAAAATACCTGCTTCGGCCTCGGATAACATCGTTGTGTCGTTGTAAGAGTCTCCGGAAGCAATTACTCTAAAATTAAGGCTATGGAACGCTTTGACGCACTGCCTTTTAGGATCCTTCTGACGCAACCTATAATCCGTAATAGTGCCGTTAGAATCCACAATCAAACGATGACAAAAAAGAGTGGGAAGCCCTAGTTGACGCATCAAAGGCTCTGAAAACTCATAGAATGTATCCGATAGAATAACCAGCTGGAATCTCTCCTTAAGCCAAGTGACAAACTCGATGGCTCCTTCCATCGGGGACATTCCGGATATCACGCTCTGTATATCTGTCAATCCTAAATTATTCTCCTTCAATATTCGAAGTCTTTGCCTCATCAAAACGTCATAGTCTGGAATGTCCCGCGTAGTCGCCCGCAGTTCAGTTATTCCAGTTTCTTCTGCAAAACCTATCCAAATTTCTGGAATGAGCACCCCTTCTAAATCTAAACACGCAATTTCCATTCTCGACCAGCCTCCCAAGCAAACTGTTATTTTCCCAGCAAATTAAGATGTTAACGAATCTTCATATTAAGATCTAAGATCATAATATTATTAGCTTTAATAGTGTAAAATACCAGCCCTCCCTTTAGGCGGTAGTCTAGATGGGTAGGTTTATACGAGTCATTACCTATGCGTTAGATTGAATTCCAGATTTTCAGAGAATAAAAATAAAGCAGTTGAGGCAAAAATGGATCTAGATTTAATAGAAATCAATAAGGAGTTGCGCGGAAAAACCCCCGAAGGCATCATCAATTGGGCGGTCTCAAGAAGTAAGCGCCCTATTGTGACCACAAACTTCGGCCCNTATGAGGCAGCTTTGCTCTATGCCTGCGTAGCACAGAAAGCCGATATGACCGTGATTTGGTGTGATTCGGGCTATAATACTCCAGATACTTATCGCCATGCCGACGAGTTAACCAGCAAATTACATCTTCAACTATCTGTCTATCTCCCTAGAAAATCCACCGCACACAGAAATGCCCTGATGGGTGGCATCCCAGAAATTAGTGACCCTCTGCATCGGGATTTCACTGAAGAAGTGAAATTAGAACCTTTCGGACGAGCAATGGCAGAACACAGACCCGACCTTTGGTTTAACAACCTACGAAAAGGNCAGACNGAATTCAGAGATTCATTAGACATAGCTTCCAGTTCGAGCGATGGAGTCTTAAAGATCAGCCCTTTCTTTTATTGGAGTGACAAAGACATTGAGGGATATTTGAGGGCTAACAACCTTCCCAATGAAACCAACTACTTTGATCCTACCAAGGTTCTAGGGCACAGGGAATGCGGTCTTCACACCCGTTAATGGTTGCAACAATTTGGACGTGAGTACTTTATTTTAAGTCATGAGATTTTAGGACATGGATTTCATTCTCCACATAATGGCAGGAGCGGCTGTCGGTTTCGCTATTGGTGTCACTGGCGTAGGTGGCGGATCATTAATGACACCTCTTCTCCTAGTCTTTGGATATCCACCTCCAATCGCTATAGGAACCGATCTATTATATGCGGCAATTACAAAGGCAAATGGCGCTATAGCCCACCACAAGCGAGGTAATGTTGACTGGAAAATCGTTGCATTACTCGCTTGCGGCAGCATACCTGTCTCTGTGCTTTTACATGTATTTTTCTTAGATACTAGCTTTCAAGAGTCACCGCGATTTGAGGAATTGCTGACAAGAAGCTTAGGTATTATGTTAATAGTAACCAGTATAATATTGATATTAAAAGATTATATAAGAGAAAATTCAGTAGCAGAGCGACCAGGGTTTTTTATGATCCCATTGCATAGGCATCGTTTTGCAATAACTTGGGTCATGGGTTTACTCCTCGGAGTCTGTGTGACCTTGTCATCGGTAGGCGCAGGAGCGTTCGGCGCCGCCATTCTTTTAACAATCTACTCTAACACTACAGTTGTCCGCATCGTGGGCACGGACATAGCTCATGCGGTTCCGTTAACTCTTATTGCCGGGTTAGGCTATCTTTTAAGCGGATACGTTGATCTAATTCTTTTAGTGAGCCTACTTATAGGATCCTTACCAGCGATTCATATTGGAACAAAAGTCAGCGCTCGGCTACCAGATAAGCTATTACAACGAATTCTCGCGCTGATATTACTTNTCTTGGGAACTATTTATAGCTTTTAAGAGATTCACTCGTTAGCTACCCCGTGTGGCACATGACCTGTAGTGACGTGGTCGCTAGCCGACGCGCAATGGCTTTGTTGGTCATCGAAGAAAACATCTGCATCAAAGGCCTTCAGGAATTCNCCTTTCTCTAAACCGCCTAAAAATAAAGANTCATCAATTCTGATATCCCATGCCCTAAGTGTTNTTATTACCCTCTCATGGGCTGGAGCAGACCTAGCTGTAACTAGACATGTTCGAATNGGGACATCGTTGTCCGGAAATGCCTTTTGTATTTGTTGTAACGCGAACAAAAATGGTTTGAATGGACCTCCACCTAAAGGCTCTTCCGCAGCTTCTTGTTCCTTCTGAGTGAAAACCTCCAAACCAGAGGACTTAAAGATTCTCTCGGAATCATCAGAAAAAAGAACTGCATCGCCATCAAAAGCAATCTTCAATGTTCTCCGTGATGCATTGCTCTTCTTTGAAGGCAGTATAGTAGCTGCAGCCACCCCTAGATCTAGGGCTTTACGGACATCTGCGCCATCAGAGGATAAAAACAGATGGCAGTTAAAAGCGGAAACATATCGGTATGGAAAATCACCGCCAGTAAATGCTGCACGGGTAATATTTAGACCATAGTGCTCAATAGAGTTAAAAATTCTCAACCCGGTATCGGCTGAATTTCTGGATAAAAGAATTACTTCGACAGGCTTATGGGGCAAAGAGTCATTTAAATTCAGTAATTTTTTGACCAGGGTAAAGGCGAAGCCTTCTTTTAATGGCTCGCCCTCTCGAGAAATTTGATACTTTTGATATGCGTCAAGTCCTTGTTCTTCGAATACTCGGTGACTATCACTTAAATCGAATAATGCTCGTGAGGATATGCCAATAACTAATTGTTTTAATTCGTTAATAATTACTCCTTAAGCTCACCAATTATTATCGTCGAAGTATGAGCTTAACCTGACTATTTACCCGGAAATATTTTTCCGGTTCCTAATATCCCACAATACCCATTGGGGTTTTTAGCCAAATATTGCTGATGATAATCTTCAGCATAATAAAAATTATCTAAAATCTTGATTTCTGTAGTAATTCCTTGATAGTTTCCTTCCGCTAGTACCGACTGAAATGTTATTAGGCTCTCCTCTGCTTCGTCCATCTGAGACTTATCTGCTCCATAAATAGCTGACCGATACTGAGTGCCTACGTCATTTCCTTGCCTCATGCCCTGTGTAGGGTTATGAGACTCCCAAAAAACTTTAAGTAACTCCTGGAAAGTCACTATTACCGGGTCGTAAAAGACTAAGACCACCTCACTATGGCCCGTCTGCCCCGAACAAACATCTTCGTATGAAGGATTGACTGTAATCCCTCCAGAATAACCAACAGCGGTACTATAAACTCCTGGAAGAGTCCAAAATAAACGTTCAGCTCCCCAAAAGCAGCCCATACCAAACACGGCTTTCTTCATGTGGTTGGGAATAGGTTCAACAAACCGGTGGCCTGATACATAATGGATAGGATTCACGTCTATTGCGACAGGACGATCGGGTAGCGTTAATTCAGAACTAGGTAATTCTTGGGTTTTATTAGCAAATTTAAACAAACTCATTGTTGATTATGACCCTCCGCTGGTTGATTGATAACGTCTATTACGGCATGATTCCTGCGGTTAGACCATAACCAATGACAGCGACTAGCATTAAAATACGGTTGGATATTTTAGTATTTAATTAGTTTTTATCTCAACTGCTCTTAGAAGGTCTTTAGAAAGGATTATGAGAATATATTGTCAATTTCAACCTTACTCTATGATATTCAATTTCGTAGCTTTGAGCGCTCTATTTTTTTCACAGTTCGCATTATCAAATAATCAATTTTCCGATCGTTTGTCAACATACGAGAACGATTCCGCCACCCCTTCTGTTAACAATATGAATAATACAAAGCTGGCCAATAACCAGATTTCGCCTTTTGAGATATCGATAACTGATGCAGACATTATAGATCTGAAAATGCGCCTTGATAACACACGAATACCAGACCAGCTGAATAATATAGCCTGGGAATACGGTACTGATCTCTCCCTGATGAATGATCTTCTAGCCTATTGGAGGGATGAATTTGATTGGAGAGCTCAAGAAGAAATGCTCAACCAGTTCGATCAATTTACAACTGAAGTTGAGAGTCTCAAACTACATTTTATTCACGAACGCTCTTCTAATCCTGATGCTATACCTTTGATGATTGTCCATGGTTGGCCAGGTTCTATTTCAGAATTTAGCAAGATAATTGGCCCGCTCACAGACCCGCTAAATCACGGCGGGGACATATCTGATTCATTTCACATTGTCGCACCATCCCTACCAGGTTTTGGCTTTTCAGAAATACCATCGGAGCCAGGATACTCTCCAGAACGAATCGCAGTTATTCTAGCTGAGTTGATGCAGAAGTTAGGGTATGAAAGATATGCAATCGCAGGTGGTGATTGGGGGGCAATCATAAACCGGCACTTAGCAAATCATTTTCCGGAAAGGCTAATCGGTCTCCATTCAAATATGATCCTTGCCTCACCTCCATCTGATGCTGAGCAAAGGGCTAATGTCAGCGAAACTGAAGCCTCTGCTCAATCTGATAGACGAGCATACATGCTGAACGAGGTGGCTTATCAGCAGATCCAAGGAACTAAGCCTCAAACCCTCGGATATGGGTTAGCGGACTCGCCTTCGGGATTAGCCGCCTGGATTGTAGAGAAGTTTCATGGTTGGACTGACATGCCTCAAGATAACACGGGCGATCTAGCAAACCATTTCACCTACGATGAACTACTCACTAATATATCCATCTACTGGTTTACCAATACGATCACCTCCTCTACCAGAATTTATTTTGAAAACCGGAATGCAGAGCAAATTAAACCGATGGAATTTATTAATGTACCCACTGGTGCAGCTGTATTCCCAGCCGAAATATTTATAACACCACGTGCGTGGGCGGAAAGCTCTTATGATTTGAGGCACTGGACGGTTATGGAAGAAGGTGGGCATTTTGCTGCTCTCGAAAAGCCGAGACTTTACCTGGAAGATTTACGCGCGTTTTTTCGTTTATTGCGCTAATTTCAAGCTATAGTTAACTCGCAGTGTAAACAACAAAAATAAATGACTAAGAGCGCACAACCTTCTTCAACACAAGGATTACTAAACTGGATTGAAAGATCCGGGAATAAGCTGCCTGATCCCGTATTTATCTTCATTTGGTGTATTGCAGTCGTTGTATCAATAAGCGTAATAGCAAGTTTCTTTGGTATCTCAGCACTCCATCCCACGATTCTTAACGATGCCGGAAATCCGCTGATGATCCGGGCCGAGAGTTTACTTTCTTCAGATAATATACGAAGACTTTTGGTAGACATGCCAGCTACCTTTACAGGATTTCACCCGCTAGGCTATGTACTGGTCGTTATGCTTGGGGCTGGTGTAGCTGAGCGGTCCGGCTTGTTCGCAACCGCAATGAGTAGCGCTATGTCAAAAGCCCCGTCTTATCTGCTAACACCCGCTGTGGCGTTAATTGGTATGCTAGGGAATCTCGCAGCCGACGCAGCATATGTGGTTTTGATACCACTGGCTGGCGTCGTCTTCGCCGCCGCTGGCAGGCATCCAATCGCTGGTATCGCGGCCGCCTTTGCTGGAGTTTCTGGAGGATTTTCAGCTAATCTAATTCCAGGCCAATTAGAACCGCTATTATTCGGCATTACCGAAGCAGCTGCAGAGACACTAGATCCAACTTGGAATGCTAATATGCTTGGTAATTGGTACTTTATAAGCGGGATGACACTCATTTTTCTACCGGTAATCTGGTATGTCACAGACAAGATTATTGAACCACGCTTAGATCGGTTAATGCCGAGCAACGGTGCTAGTGAGACAGCAGGAATCGTTAAATCTCCGAATTCAAAACTCCAAGAAAATGAAGTTAACGGGTTAAAAAATAGTGGGATCGCCTTAATAAGTATAATAGCTCTATGGATTTTGTTGTGTATAGTGCCAGGCACACCACTTATAGATGACAATGAAGTGGGCATCGCGAAATATAATCCACTGCTTCAATCCTTTGTTGCAGGATTTTTTATAGTTTTCTTGGCTATGGGCTGGGCATACGGGCATGGTGCCGGAACTATTAAGAACCATAGAGATGTGGTTCAAATGATGAGCGAGTCGATGTCTGATTTAGCTTACTATTTGGTTCTCGCATTTACAGCAGCTCATTTCGTTGCGATGTTTGCTTGGTCTAATTTGGGTTTGATTTTCGCAATAAACGGCGCATCTTTTTTGCAGAGTTCAAATTTACCAGATGCCGTTCTGCTATCTCTCATAATCGTGTTTGGCGCTATTATCAATTTATTTATAGGTTCAGCGAGCGCAAAATGGGCACTGTTAGCCCCCGTGCTTGTTCCAATGCTGATGCTGCTGGGTATAAGCCCAGAAATGAGTACCGCCGCATACCGAGTGGGTGACGGCGCGACGAATATTATTACCCCTCTTATGCCCTACTTTCCTCTTATTCTTATTTTCTGCCAACGATGGCAAAAAGAATTTGGGATCGGTAGCCTTGCCGCGACAATGCTACCTTACTCAATATCGCTTCTATTTGCGGGATTAGTCATGACAATAATTTGGGTCATTCTCGCTTTGCCACTTGGTCCAAATGCACCATTTGATTTCTCTCTGTGATCATTAAAAAAAATCTAAATTCTCTCTAACAGGATCGATAATGACCAATAAAGTTTTAATTGCAGTACTTTTAATAAGTTTTTCTTCCACTTTACTGTCACAAAACGTTGAATATCCTGAATCATTTGATCAACCCATGGAACTCTACCCGGAGGCCATGGGTAGTTTCCACTTCACAATTTCATCCGAAAATCAATTGGCACAAGCATACTTTAATCAAGGCTTTCAGCTAATGTTTGCTTTTGCTAAAGAGGAGGCTGCACGTTCATTCCAAGCTTCACACTTGGCGGACCCAGATTGCGCGATTTGTTGGTGGGGCGAGGCCTGGGCTTGGGGCTCTTATCTTAATGGTGCTATGACAACTACACAGGCGCCAAGAGCCTTTTTTGCAGTGCAACAAGCACTTAGTAGGCTCGACAATGCGACTCAGAAAGAAATCGATATGATAAAAGCACTTCAGGTCCGCTATATTGATAGTTTTGAGCCTCAAAATCGCCGAGAACAAGATCAGGCATACGCAGATGCCATGGCTGATTTAGCGGGGAAGTACCCGGACGATTTAACCATTGTAACATTATATGGCGATGCACTTTTTCTGCTAGAGGAAAGGCGCGGCTATCGTAGCCTGGAAGACCCTAACGTGATAAGACTCCACAGTGTACTCTTATCGGTCCTAGACAGGGATATAACTCACCCAGGTGCCTGTCATCTGTTGGTCCATGCGACCGAATCGACTCCCACACCAGAATTAGCCGCACCCTGTGCTGAGCATTTAGGAGATACAATTCCTGGTGCAAGCCACATCAATCACATGCCCAGTCATACTTGGAATGAGATGGGGCTTTGGCAAGAGGCAGTTAGATCGAATACCAAGGCGTGGCACTCGGATCAAAAAGCAGCGTATGGCAAAGGCTTCGCTATTTATCCAACGCATAACCTTACAATGCTTTACTATGCGGCTAGCATGAGTGGACAGAGCGCTTCCGCGATCCAAGCCGCTAAAGATCTTGCCAAACTGAATGGTAATACTGCAATGCTATCGATGGCGTTGATCCGATTCGGACGGTTCGATGAGGTCTTACAGATCAAAGATGAACCAAACGGAGAGATAAACAGGAGCATGTATGATTTCTCCCGAGGCTATGCATTTCTAAAGGAAGGTAATATTGAGGCCGCAAGGGCGATTCTAGATTCACTGCAGGATCTCACTAAAACTACTGCGGCAAGGTTTAGATTTCATGCTGGCAAAGATATTGTGGGGGCGATGGCAGGCATATTAGAAGGAGAAATAGCTTGGAGCGAGGGAAAAATGGAAGCTGCAGTGGATGCTTTTAAGAAATCCACCTCTTTTTATGAAAACTTAAATTATGATGAACCAGAGCCTCTGCCCTTCTCGCCTCGTCATTGGTTAGGTGCGGCCTACATGGAAATAGGGGCACACTCAAACGCTCTGGAAGAATATAAAAAGGATTTAACTGAGCACCCTCATAACTTATGGGCTNTGTGGGGTGTTAAAGAAGCTCTGACAAAGCTTGATTCATCAGATCTCGAAATTGAGCGAGAGCTAGAGGCAGCACTTTCCATCGCAGACATTTGGTTACCCAACACTAAGCTCTAGTTTTAAGCCGAATTCCGTGAGGCGTTAATGTTCCCAAAGAGGCTTCGAACGATCATATTCTCAAACATTATTATCTTATCCTGATTATCAAGCTCATCTCTTTTAAGCGCTCTAATTTTGATTAAAGCGAANTGCTGTATNATCAAGAGCGGTAGGACAATCTTCTGCCGCAGCGAAATGCTCGAGCGGCTTCCCGGGTTATCCTCAAGCAATACTGATTGACCCGAGATCTTTAGGGCCATCTCTTTACTTAATTCAAATTCCTGATAAATCTCCTTCCAAAAGTCTCCAAAGACAGGATCATTATTCATGTATTGNGTAAGAGAAAAGTTCGTTTTACTCATACTCTGCATACTATTCGCTAAAAGCGCTCTGAAGAATTCAGAATTCTCATAAAGCTCGATGCATTCATCAAGTCGTTTAGCGTCTTCCATCGCCTTAAGTGCTGAGCCAAAGCCAAAGTACCCAGGGACATTCTGCTTTAGCTGGCCCCAAGCTCCAACAAAAGGAATCGCTCTTAAGTCCTCGAATTGATAGTCTTTGGCGCCCCCCCTTGAAGTCGGACGACTGCCTATATTTGACTGTCCATAATAGTTTAAAGTACTCATCTCATTTAGGTAATTTAAAAATAAAGGATTAGACTTAAAATCCAAATACTTCTTATGCGCGATGTCAGCTAGATCTTCCATTAGCCCTCTTTGAGGCTGCGTTAAGTCTCTCTTAGGTCGATCCTTAAGATTATTCTCCAAACCGGCAGCGATAAGCTGTCTGAGATTATGGATCGCTCCAACCTCCGTCCCATAATAAGAGCTAATAGTTTGCCCTTGAACAGTTAGCTGAATTTGATTGGCTTCTATGTTGGCCCCAAGTGATGAATAAAACTTATAGGTGCTTCCCCCGCCTCGAGCGGGAGGACCTCCTCGACCATCGAAAAAAATAACTTCGACATTGTTCCTACGAGAAATTTTAGTCAAGGATTCCTTGGCGGAATAAATAGCCCAATTGGCCATAAGGTAGCCACCATCCTTCGTCCCATCAGAAAAGCCAAGCATAACAGTTTGCTTATTAGACCTTCCTTTTAAATGTTCTCGATAAGTAACAGATTCATATAGTGCTTGCATACTATGATCTGAAGCTCTTAAATCTGAAATAGTTTCAAACAGAGGGACAATGTCTACACTAAGATCCTGATCGTCCCAGCCGCATATATTAAACAATGCGATTAACCTAGCGACATCCAATGCCCCTCTACAATTACTAATAATATACCTATGGCTAGCACGTTCGCCGTTCGCTATTTGAATTTCTTTCATAGCAATAAGTGATTTTAAGGTATCTTCATAAATCGGATCCCTGATCAAAGACAAATCNATAGAGCCCCNGAGACATAACAAGCTTTCAAGCTGTTCATGTTCTTGAAGATCATCAAAATTATCAGGCTTCAAACTTGGCTGTACTTCGAGTACGGCATTTAACGTTCCATGAATAATTCGGGAGTCCTGCCGTATATCTAAACTTGCAAAGTGGAAACCAAAAGATTTTATTTTCCTTTTGAAGGATTCGATTCTTTCGACGAAAAGCCCCTGATACTCATGCTCCAGCATACAGCGAATCGAATCTAGATCTTTTATAAGCTCGATGGGATCTGAGTAGCAAGAATCAATTTGATTTGTTAGTTCTTCATGAAGCTTACGCTCAATCGCCTCGACCTTATTGAGTACCCCAGCGAAACTAAGTCTTCTCCGCAGCTCCCGAACCTCGCCTCGATAACATTCTATAATTCGTGCTCTTAATTTATTAGCAACGCTTTTAGTAATTTCAGAGGTGACATAGGGATTTCCATCTCTATCTCCTCCTGGCCAGAAGCCTATACTGATTAGCGGCTCTCTCTTGCGTTCACTATCAATATAATCTTCAAGGTGATCAAGGATATTTCCTGCTGCTTCGTAAAATACATTGCTCAAATACCAAGACAATTGCACAGCCTCATCAAAGGGCGATGGTTTTTCTTTTTGAAAAAAGGGAGTATTGCCGAGCTGTTGTAATAATTGCCTGGCCAGTCCTATATCATTTGATTTAATTGCCTCAGTTAAATCTGTGATAATTGCTAAGACTGTCCCTGGGTAAAATTGTGTCGGATGAGCTGTGAGAATTACCCTTGCTCCAAAATCTGACAGAATTGTCTTTAATTCCTCCTTCAAGCCTAGAGACTCTGCTCGCTCAATTAACTGTCGAAGTTTATTTGACTCTTCTGTTCTATGTATTTCCTTGTAGGCAGCATCCTCCAATGCATCAATCAAGACAACCTGCCTTTCTACATATTGAATTATTTTAAAGAGGCACTTATTTCTATCATCGTCTGATAAATTTGGGAGATGCGCGGTGAAAAATGACTCTAATATCTCTTCGGGATTTTCCCCACTCTCCAACCCCTTATGACTTAGCTCTTCAAGTAGAGGCAACAATAGACCGATCTCCTCTACCGTATCCAACGGAAGTGTTAGAAACAGGCTATTGTAGAGTTGATATTTCAATTCAACCAAATTTTCGTAATGATCTTCTACTTGCGTTTGAACCATAATTTTTATCTAAAATTGAAAATATAACTTTCTTTCAATATTTTACCTTGAAAATCGATTTTTATAGGTATTTACATCAGCGATGTTACAATTTAGTTCTTTTTTACATATTTAAATCAAATTTATATAACAACCANCCAACCTAGGCTAGCGGCATGCGTGAAAACCTAAGTAAAATTTTGACAGTTGTAACTACGCTATTATTGTCAATATCTATCTACGGGCAAACAGAGTCGTCAAGCGGTATTGACTCGACTCAATTAGCTTGGAACTTAGTCATTGCTCTAATTGTGATAGTCTTCACCGCCGCCAGCGCAGCCCTCCCCGTCGCAGCAGCTCGACAGTGGCAAAGCTCTTGGTCCGTTGCTGCCAAAATTCCTCTTGTTTTATTGGCTGTCTGGATAAGTATAATCATTTTCTCAAAGTTTCAATCATCTGATACTCACAGATTGTGGCCATTCGAACTTTTCGCATGGGCAATGTTCAACATGGTCTATATGGTTACTGTGATGACAATAAAGAGAATAATCCAGAAGGGTGACGAGAACGCATCACAGAGCGAGTGAGATTCAGTCACTCCACGCTTCATAACCACCGTTTAAGCTATACACATTCGAAAACCCGTGTTCGAATATGTGTGCAGCGACTCCTTGGCTCATGTGCCCATGATAACAATAGACTACTATCGAATCATTATCTTCCGTCGACTCTAAAAATTCGGAGAAATTTGAATTATCGATATGTTCTGCTGAGTTAATATGGCCTTCTTTAAAGGATGTCTCATCCCTGATGTCGATAACCTTCACGCCTTTCTTGGGTGCTCCGTCAATCGTAAAAAATTTCTTTTTAGCGTCGATAATTTCAATTCTCTGAAAACCCATGTTAGCGCCTATATGAAGTTTTAATTACCATCATTATTTACCTATAACGCTATCATGCCCAGAAGAAAGAATCCTCCGCAAGCTAAGGCAGCACAAATTAATGCATACGGAAGCTGAGTTCTAACATGCTCAATATGATCTGACCCAGAAGCTAATGAAGCCACCACTGTCGTATCGCTTATGGGTGACGAATGATCACCGAATACAGAACCTGAAAGAACGGCGGCTAAGAAAAGAGATGTCGCTGAGTCCAGTTCCAGTGCTATTTGAAGCGCAATTGGAATCATAATTGCGAAGGTTCCCCAGCTTGACCCAATTGAGAACGCGATAACGGCGGAGAGGATAAAAAGGATAGGCAACAATAATATAATATTCACAGTATCCCGAGCTATTGCAGAAACATAGGTTCCTGCGCCTAAAGAACCAGCCACGTCACCTAGCGTCAGAGCAAAGAGCAATATGACAGAAATCGGCAAGAAATCACCTGCCCCCTTCAAAAAATGGCGCATCAAAAAATCTAGGTTGCTTTTTCGGCTCGATAACGCGATCGCCCAGCAAGAAGCTAGAGCGAAAAGAACTGACCAAAGAACCGAGGTCGAACCTGAACCCTCGATAATATTTCCATTACCCGTTATGTATAGACTCACTGGCATAGCCACAACTAACGAAATTATCGGAATGAGCATATAACGAGCTTGACCTACAGCTTTCGCTTTTCCCTGTTTATATTCATCACTTAAAACTATATCAGAGTGAGCCCCTATACTTAAATCCTCTTGAGCTTGCCTCATTGGTCCCAAATTAATATTAAATAAGATAACAAAAGCCGAAAATAAAATAACAATAATAGGATAAAGATTAAACGGTATGGCATAAACGAATACCTCAAGCGGATTATCGATATTCGATGCCGCCGCGAGCCCAATGATTAAAGCTCCCCACGCATTGAACGGAATCATAATACAGATTGGGGAGGACGTTGAATCGATAATGTAGGCGAGTTTTTCGCGCGCGATTTTGAATTTATCGAAAAGAGGCCGAGCAACAGCCCCGGCAATCAACAAGGTAATGTTTGATTCAATAAAAATGAAAACTCCAATCAGATAAGCTAACCATTTTGCCTTAGTGGGAGTATTGACCCAAGTCTTCTGGTTTAAATAATCAACTAATCCCGAAACCCCTCCAAGTTGTTCGATTGTTGTTATCAAGCCACCAATTACTAATGTAAACACTAATACTTTTGTGTCAGAGGGGTCCATAAATACCCCAATAATACTTTCAATTCCAGATGCTAGGCCAATCAACAAATTAAAGTCATTCAGAAGAACATTACCAAGCCAAATTCCAACCCCTAGAGAGACTATTACCTGCCTCGTAGTGATCGCCAAGATTATTGCGATAATGGATGGGAGAATAGATAGGAAGTTGGGGTCGTACATCTTAATAAAAGTGAACCAAATGGGTTTCTAGGACGTAAAGGGTGNTAACAGAACAATAAAGAGCATGACTAATGATAAAGCATCATTTTTTCCTGGCAAGCATACTGATCTTATTTACTCTACCCGCCGTGGCTCTCGAAAAACCTGAATACGAAGTTCTTTATCAAGATGGTAAAATCGAGTATCGATTATATCAACCATATATCGTTGCTCAAACGAATGTATCAGTGGAAGATGAGTATAATGGAGCCTCCAACGAAGGCTTTCGGAGACTCTTTAAGTATATTACAGGAGCGAATAATACAGACATCGATATCGCTATGACTGCACCTGTTCAAATGAACATGGATAACGCAGGCGAGAAAATAGCGATGACAGCGCCTGTGCAACAAAAGTCAAATGGCGATTTCCTGCAGGTTGCTTTCATGCTCCCAAGTAAATTTAACATGGATACTGCGCCGACTCCTACGGATGAGCGAGTGTTCATCCGAGAGATCCCTGGCCGCATTATGGCAGTTATTCGTTACTCAGGACGGTGGACTGACCGAAACAGGGCGAAATATGAGAAGCGTTTGAGGGAAAACCTTCAAAGCCATGGCATAGATACAGTCTCTGGAGCGGAAACTGCTGCTTACAATCCGCCATTCACACCGCCCTTCCTGAGGCGCAACGAGATAATGCTTGAAGTGAGAGAACACCCCTCCAACTAGATTTGATTTTAGAAAACTAGCGTTTGTTTTCACACAAATCTGATTTCCTTTTACTTATTTCTTTAACTCAATGTACTCTGCCTCTCTATCTCGGAGCTTAAGTCTACGGAAAGCTTGGGTGATCGACCATTGATGAGGAATAATTGTAATAGTATAGAAATTATTTACATTTGGAGGCCATTTTATGAACTGGGAAGCAATTGGAGCAATAGGCGAAATCATTGGTGCAGCTGCAGTAGCTCTCACCCTTGGATACTTTGCAATTCAACTGCGAGCCTCAAAGGACGCTGCGNCTGACGCGAATCGTTTAGAGAGAGCAAAAGGTGTCAGAGAGATGATGCTAGCGACTTCATTAAACGCTGAATTCAAAGAAATTATAACTAAGGGGTTACAATTGGAGAATTACTACGAAGAGCTTGGGACAGACCTAAATATGACACCAGAAGAGGCATCTACCTTTGACTGGGCAATGCTCTATTGGTTCTGGCTTCACTGGGGCCAATTCGCTTCTGAGACCAGAAACTCAGATCTAGAAGAGTTAAAAGGCATCATCAATAGTTTCTATACAAATCCAGGTGTAAGAATGTGCTGGGAGAAAAGTCCCTGGGCAAAGCCAGCGTTAGAAAAAGACTTTGTATCTTTTGTAGATCGAACGCTTACCGCCAAGGATGAAGGCTCAAATTTATCGCCCTAACGCCTTGCTAATCAAGTTGGCGGCTATCTGCTATAGGCTCAAGAGAACATATCAAAAGATTCAAAATCACCATTCAGAATACTCGGCCCATCGCCATGACCTAACCAGCCGTTTATTAGTGTCTGGTACACACGACGAAAATCTGTCGTATACGCAAGATTATCTCCTTCGGCTAAATTAGTCAGGCTAGGAATTTCCCCATAATGTCCACCCTTGATCCCATTGCCAACTACAAACATTACGTTTGCCGCACCATGATCTGTACCTAAAGTTACGTTTTCAGGAACACGCCTCCCAAATTCAGAGAAGATCATGAGGGCAACATCATCCGCCCGCCCGATTCGCTCCAAGTCTCTAACAAACGCAGCTACTGCGTCAGAGGTATAGGTAAGCAACCTTCTATGAACGTTATTTTGAAATACATGGGTATCAAAGGCGTTATTTCTATAGGACACGTAATAAAGTTTTGTCGGCATCCCAGAGTCAATGAGCGATACGACTTTCGGGAGGTCGAGACTGTTTACTCCATAGTCGACTGGAGAGCGATAGTTCGACCATGCATCCCTAACCAATTCAGAGGCATCGTTAGCACTCCTAGCAATATCGAGAAGAAATCTACGTGAAGGATTTTCAACACTCCCCACGTCTGGAACACGATCCAACGCTTCTTTTTCTTCAAAGAAGGCCTCACGCATAAACCGACTTGGCTGGTCAAATACTACCGGTACGTGTTTCTGGCTCCGAACCGCCAGAGATTGTCTTGCCGCGACATTAACTAAAAAATTAGAGGAGCCAGAGGGGTCTAAGTTATCAGCAAGACGTCCGACCCAACCATATTCCTCTCCGCTATTAGGCGCTGCGGTGTGCCAGTAAGCCATGGAAGTGAAATGTGAATATGAAGGGTTCTCATAACCACAGCCATGGACTATCGCCATTTTGCCATCCTTAAATAACCCTTCGAAACCAGCCATACCCGGGTTTAAACCGAAATGATCGTCAAGGACTTTTAATTCATTCTTAGGCAGCCCTATTTCGGGTCGATGTCGATAATACGCATCATCCCCGTACGGAACGACAGTATTCAAGCCATCGTTTCCACCCGATAATTCCAAGACCACTAAAATTTTGCCGTTAGCTTCTGCCAACGTTGCAGCTTCAGCAACACGAGACATTACCGATGAATGAAGTATCGAAGCACCAACCCCTGCAACCCCGAGTCCTGCTATTCCTCTGCGTAGAACCTCTCTGCGCTTTAATTTATTCTTCATTGAGTTTTTTAGGTTCATAACAATGTGCTCTCATGTCTCAGATAATATTTCAGCTCAGTTGATATTCTGGCTGACTCAATAATAGATGTAACGTCATCCGAAGAGAATCCTCCATATAAGATTCAGCTTCGACAATGTTTTCTGTGCCGAGTTCATTCGTCAAAAATTCAATCAGCATATTCCTTGAGTCGGCTCCAGGAGGAACACGCATAAATCTCTGAATTAAAAAATCTACAACCTCCGAAGTAGTGTTGATTTCTTGTTTCAAAACCATAGCGCTTAGATCAACCTGGGCTGTATGGCGCGGAATTGGTTTAACCCTCTGTATGGCCATCTGCCAACCTCTAAAACTCCCATAACGCGTGTTAAAATCCTCATCACGGTCTGCCAACATATTGGACTCAGCCATGACCTGACCTTCTCCAATGCTTGACGGCTGAGTTGCTGCAGTTATGTCCAACCCCTCTCGCACCCTCCGGGCTACGCTCTGTATTTCCCTACTACCATTCATTCTATCCGGCGGTATAAAGTTAATGTCGGGAAATAAGACATCCCTCGCGAAATTACCCCTCTCCAAGAGCAAACCGGGTGTAATCCAACTCCGCCCACCAGCCCAACCTGCTACAGTTGGAGGTCTAAATAGGGCTTGACCAAGCGCACTCGTAGTCTGATTAAAATCAGGAACACCTGGTACCTCCGATAGTCCTAACTTCACATAGGTTGATACTGCTAGTTCGACTGGGCTTTTTATATGCGTGCCAACGCTGGCCTCACTATAAAAATCCTTTGAGAGAAATAGAGTTTCTAAAAATAAAGAAATATCATAATTAACATTTCTAAAAAGCGAGCCAAGCTGATCTCCAAGTTCCGGGTCTACGCTATCTCGCACGAAAAAATGGTACATCTTCCCCGCCATATACTCGGCGGTGACTGGCTGCTCCATAATTATGTCGATGATATCAATTCCGTCAAAATTTCCAGTATGGCCGAGAAAATCTTTCTGATCATTGTCATGGTCAACTTCATTAACAACGAACTCGAGACCATCATAATTCCAACCCGTAAAGGCCCTCGCTGCCTCACGAATATCCCCCTCTGTATAGTTCCCAACCCCCATGGTAAAAAGTTCCATGATCTCTCTGGCGAAATTCTCATTCGGGGCACCTTTGATGTTTACTCCAGCATCAAGGAATGACAGCATTGCTGGATCTCTAGCAACAGCAACCATTAAATCTCTAAAATTCCCTGTACCCATCTCATGAAACAATTCCAATTCTTTAAGTAATTTTCGGTAGTCCCTTACCTTACTTTCATTAACCGCATAATGACCATGCCAAAATAAAGCCATCTTTTCTTGTAACGGATGTTCGGAGGCGACCATGCGATTGGCCCACCAATACGACACTCTATTGGTTTCTAAAACACTGGCTCTTAGCCAATAGAAGAACTTGTTTACAACTGGTTGAAGGCGACGGTTACCCGTGGGCTTGACCTTGACCCCGAGTGCCTCTCCATTTTTTTTTGCTAACTCTGTTGTTGCTGGCCTGCTTGGAGGGAAAGGATCAAGGCCTGCATCATGAATACCTGAATGATCAAATGAATTAACGTTTGGTGACGATTTATCAAAATGAACCAAACTTTTAACAGCCGCGCTGGGAGACATATTGGCGAATCTTTGTATTGTGTCAGGAGTGCCACCGAAGCCCGCACGCTCTAGAAGGTGAGCTGCGCGCTCGTAGTTCCAATCAATCTCAGAGATTGGGCCAAGATCGTTCTCCCACGAACTATAGTTTCGGTTCTGACCAACACTTTGGAGAGGAAACGACACGACAAACAGGCCCATTAGAGCAAGGCTGGGCATACTTTTGATTCTCAACATGAAGCTTCCTCTGGCGAATAAGTTATAGTTTCAACCATTTTTATCAATAATATACGTAACTTACCTAGTTAGAAAAGCGAAAATAAAGATCTTCATCACTTATTAAGAAGTTAGAGATCAACTAGTTTCTAACGCACTTAAATTTTCCAGTCTGCTGACAGATATAATTATCTTAATACATTAAATTTATTATATAAAATATTGATATATANTATTNAATATAAATTATTTTAGAAATCTTATGAGTTCAGCACTTACAATTTCTGGTACTTCCTCATGAGGGTTATGGCCTACTCCCGGAATTAAAAATGTCTCCGCATTCGGAAAGACACTAGCCGCCCTCCTGGCCTCGTCAGCAAATGAGGGATAATCTTCCTCGCCTCCGAGAATTAGTGTTTTAGCCTGAATATGCTGCCAGTCATTAACCACCGTATCCATAGCCCTCATGTGACCCGTCAACTGGCTGACTTGAGCAAGGCGAGGCCAATCACCGCTCAGTCTTTGCCCATAGCGAATACGCATATGCTTCAGGAAAGAAGGCTGCCAGTTGCTATAATTGTCGTCTGCCCAACGGAGTAACGAATCGTATACCTCAATCATATTTGGGTTTGCATCAATTTGCCCAGATAGTGGTCGAAACCCTTTCCCGGCTCTTCTATCAGTTAAGCCAACTTGATTTACAGTAACGAGGTGCGTAATTCGCTCAGGATACAGAAACGCAAACCTTGTCACCATTTGCCCACCTATTGAGTGGCCAACTAAAGAGGCTTCACCTACCCCTAGATGGTCCATTAAGCGAGCGGTATTAGAGGCCCACAGATTGATGCTATAAGGGATGATTGGCTTAGAGGACTTCCCCCACCCTAGTCTATCCTTCGCAATGACCCGATAACCCTCCGAGGAAAGTGATTCGATTTGCTTTGCCCAGTACCAGCCATAATACAAGCCTCCATGATGAAAAATGACCGTTCGACCATTTGGTTGTCCGCTAGGTGCTACATCCATATACGCTATGCGTACATCCTCCCCATAAATGGAAAAATTAAAATAGCTGATAGGGTATGGGTAATCAATTTCTTCCATATTGATAGAGATTGGCCCCCAACTAGCTGGAGGCTTGCTTGGAGGAGCTGATTGTCCGAGTGCGGACGGAGCTGAGATAAGGTTTGAGACAAAAAGAAAGAACGCAAAACCTATCGAATATTGACTCTTCATANGATTTCCCTCAGTAAATTTTAATAAGATAACTAAATGTCTATAACAACAGCTAAATAGGATCAATTCAATCCGGAGCAATAAACCCTATAGTTAATATAAATTGAGTAGCAACTCAGCTTTATTGAGCTTTAATCATCAAAAATCNGCGGTTTATAAAAATATCGGCAAATTTTTCAAATAATCTATTTAGTGAATTGCCATACTGTAGGATTGTATTAAGCTATATGCAATAAACTATTATCTGAAAGAACGCTTTTAACCAAAGGTTGCAAATTATACGGGCTAGTTTTAAATCTAAAGAAGATCCTTGAATTGAATAATTAAGGAGAGAGCAATGGAAGAGAAATGGGAATATTATGTCAGCACAGTCATAGCCGATGAGAGCGATAGGGTAAAAACAGCCGAAAAACTAGAGGCTATGATGAAAAGACAGGGCGTAGCTGGCTGGGAATTGGTAAATGTTGTTCCGTTCGGAACCAACTCGCTGTATGCCATTTACAAAAGACCTTTAAGTTAGAAACTAAAGCAAACCGAATGTGTTACTTTAGGAGTATGGTTTTATATCTAAACTCCTTTGAATGTTTTCATGAAACCAACTAAGCTAGTTTGTATACTTATCTTTATTTCGCCGCTCCAACTTAAGGCAGAAGTTTTTTCCTGCGAAGATAGTGGGTCAACTGAACTTGATATGTTTGGTTCTAATACCTCTCATAATGCTCCTAGTAAAAAGAACATCAATAGTTGGATTATTGATACCAACAAAGGCTGGAGGCGTTCCGATATAGAAACCTTCAGTGGGAGCTGCACCGTCGAAAATGGATATACAGTTTGTAAGACAGACACCCCTTATGGTGAGGCAATCTTCTCAATTCACCCTGACGATTCAAACTTTATACTTGTATACCTTGACTACGGGATAGATGTATTAGCTTTCGTTGGTAGCTGCAAGAAAACCTGAATTACCCTGCTGACAAACTACGCTGCTTATGAAAAACTTTTACACAATCTCCTTATACTTTCTGACATCAGTGCTTTTTACATCTTGCTCTATTGTAGTCACCAAGAATGATTCGAAGATGCACCCTGCTTTCGTGGAGTTAAATACTCTAACCAGAGATAATCAAGCAGAATACGAATTAGAGCTCCGCTACTTCTCAGAACAAAACTTTGTTGGGCAGCAAATTCCAGGATATGAGTCCAATAAAGCTATCTTAACGAGAAAAGCAGCAAATGCATTGTTACTAGCTCAAAGAGATTTTATTCAACTCGGTTATAAAATAAAGATATTTGACGCTTACAGACCACAAACTGCGGTTGATTTCTTTGTAAATTGGGCCTCGGACTTGCAGGACTTGAAAAACAAGTCCGAGTATTATCCTAATGTAGAAAAATCAAATTTATTCTCAGAAGGATATATCGCGGCGCGATCCGGGCACTCTCGCGGATCCGCAGTCGACCTAACCCTAGTGGACCTTGAGAGCGGGCAAGAAATAGATATGGGTTCCCCTTGGGATTTTTTTGATCCAATTTCTTGGCCTACAAGCGAGAAAGTTACCGAACAACAGAGAGCCAATAGAAGGCTCTTAGCGGCAACTATGCAGAAACATGGCTTTGCATCGATCAAGGAGGAATGGTGGCATTTTTATTTAGTCGACGAGCCATTCCCAAACACTTATTTCCAATTTCCGGTCAAGTGAAGCAAGTAAATTAAAACGAATTATTTTTTCTTTTGTTTACTTTTGATATTCCATTCTAATTCCTCTCCGTTTTTATTTTCTACACATTGCACTTCCATTAGAGTCTGATGAGAAATTATTGTACCTTTCCAAATCTCTATCCAAGAGTTCAGCAGGCACCTTTTCGCTTCTGCCCCTAACCCCCTTAGAAACCCTGGCAACACATGACGCAGTGTTAGGTAATCCTGATTTTCCGTTTTTGCAACGCTTAGATCTCCTAGCCCACTCATCATTTTTTCAATAAAGATAATGGCTTCTTTTGGACCACCATCTATTACATTAATTTTCATCGCAAGATCCCGATAATATTGCGCACCAATTAGACGACCTACTCGCATGCCATATTGCTCTGCTTTTTCAAAACCGATTATCTCGCCCAAAGCGACTAAGCTATTGCAATAATAATCAATCGCATAATTTCTTTTAGCTTTGATTAGACGTTCACACCCCCAGAACTCATCAGGCAGAGATGGTTGACTATGGGAACTAAAATCTGGAACGACCTCATCTGCTGAAAATTGCAGCCGGTCTTCTAGTGACAGTTTATGATCAAACTCCTTAAAGTAGCCGCACAAACCAAACTGTCCCGTCATATCCTCTGAAACACAAACAAAACCAAGCTTCGGGTTATTCAAACTGATTCCATTATGTGCGTACCAACCATGCAAAAATCCTCGGCTAACTTCAATCGGAATACCACAGATAGCAGCACTAGAGTACAACCAGCGAGGATACCTAAATCGCACCCATGCTTTCTTGTCAGATTCTTCCATATACTCAACAGATACGCCGCCCAGCGANTTAGAAAGTACATGATATTTTGCACACGCNACCGCATGAGGCAATTTTTCTAACCCAAGCTTAGAGAAACTTGAAATAAACTTCTGTTCGTGAAGAGATCTAAACAAACAAAAGATCCAATCGAAAATCTTTTCTCGACCTTCCTCTAGNGAGACCATCAACAATAACCCAATTAAAAACTGATGATGAATCTCAGCCTGCGCTTCGAATACTGCAAAAAGGTCGCTTTCNTTCTCCCCCTCAGTATATGTATTAGATTTTATGGCTGTGTCTAGCCAAGAACATTCTATTCCCTTTCCTTTCGCCCATTCATACGCGTACTCTGGCCTAACAGCGCTGGATAAGGAAGCCTCCCCAACCTCAACAAAATTTTTCTCATTAAGCTTGTCGTGATCTGAACGTAACCATAAACTTTTTATACGCTCATATTCGTCTATATCGGACCTTGATGGCCTATTACCGTCTAAAACACGGACTAACTGCTCTTCATCTGACTTTAATGTTTTCGGAACCAACCCAGCTAAAATATAGCAGGCATCCAACTCAGGCCACTTATCACAGAGCAACCAGTCTTCTAATTGCGAGACATAACCATTACTCTCAATTTCAGCTCGCTTAGCTAAAACTTCTTGATATTGTCCAAGCGTTAAACGGCCCGGCGGAGTAGAACTACCGGAACTGTAAGGCTTATCCTCTGACTCTTCTAATTCACTCATTAGCTTCTATGATTCGCATTAAACCCACTCATAATATTTAATAACAAGGTCAGATAAATTCACGTCAAGGATCTGGCATCAGATCGAAGGCAATGACCCCTCTATCAATGTTCTGTTGTATCGGTATTGTTTTATGGAAGAGACTAGAAGGAAAGAGCACAAGGTCTCCATCACTTGGTTGATGAATCTTATTTGGAATCTGATCATTTATAATTTTGTAATCATAGCCATGAAGACCAAACTCAATAGACCCTTCTCTATTGCTGGGGTATTTAATAGTTTTCAAATACACGACTCCGCTCAACCATCCGAGGTGGTGCATATGCGCATCCTGATGCCCCCCTTGAACTAAACGGACATACCAACTTTTCATCTTCCCCTGCTTTGGCCACCGAGAAGTAAAAACTGAAGACCGGGACGAAAATTCAGTGTAATACTCATCTATCTTAAGCTTAATCACTTCTTCAAGTTTCTTCAGCATAGAATTTTGGAGGTTGAATAACTGATCTTCAGTCTGATAGCCCTTCTTTGTGGTTGCGTTTGAAGGTTCCCAAATCTGGGGAATTTCATTAAGGTAAGATATTAATCCAACTCTAGACTCTTCGAAATTTTCGAAATGTGGCTTGATATCAAAAATTTTTATCCAATTTAAGGGATCTCTACAAAAGGGATACATATCAGCTTCTTGATACTGGTGTGCTATGAATGCCGTTAATGAAGCAAGTCGGATATTAGATTGATCTGATTCCGTAACTTTTTGTATAAATTGTCTCAAATCTACAGTTTCATCTAACGCATAAAGACATTCCGCTTTATGCGCAACTGACATTCGATACATTTGCATGGCACTAGAGGCAAGAAACGAAGGGTCACCGACAAGACTTATAACTTCAGAATAACTGTTAATTGCAGGTAGCATTCTTCCGGCATCTTTTAGCGCATTCGCCAGATAATAATGAGCAACCGGAAAGTTCGCTTCTACCCTTATTGCTCTCTCATAGCACTCTATTGCTATGTTTAAATCTCCCTCATACCGTAACGCATTAGCCAAATTAAAATTCGCGTCATAATCAGCTGGCGTCAAAGATAAGGCTTTACGATAGTGCATTTCTGAGGCGCTGATATCCCCTTTCTCTTTAAACAATGATCCTAAATTCACGTAAGCCGAGACGTCGTTCTGCTCAAATTTAATAACTTGCGCAAATACACTCAAGGCTTCTTCAGTCCGCCCAAGCGATCGGTAGATTGAACCCAAATTATTAAGGGCAGGAATATGCCTTGGCTCGATATTAATAGCAGCTTGATAGCTTTCAATCGCCGCGCTCGAATTACCCTGCTCGGCTAAAGCAATAGCTAATTTACAATGAATTTCTGCATTTTTTGGGTCGGCCTGAAGAGCTTTATTAAGTCCTTCTATCGCCGCCTCTAGCGAGAATTCAGTTTGCAAAACAAGTTATACCTGAAAATAATTGAAATAAAGTAGGCTGCCCAGATCAAACCCTCGGCAATCGATAAACACGCATGGCAGTGTCATGAAACATGGCAGCNCGTTCCTGGCTTGAGAACCCAGCNGTTAGTTTTTTGAATTGATTCCACAGAACCGTGTAGGAGCAAGACAGCTTATCGACGGGAAAATTACTTTCGAACATACAGCGGTCAGGCCCAAACTGATCGATGATGTAGTTATACCAATCTTTATTCGCCGCTAGCAGTTCATCAGATGTAGGAGGCTTTCCCATTTCGTGCCAACCATAGCCGTTAACAACCATTTGGATGCCTCCAACTTTTGCCACCACATTCGGACACTTTGCAAGCTCAGTAACGGCTGGTTTCCATGATTGGAATACTTCATCTCGACGCCCCGAATAAGAACCAACGCCGATTGGTCCACCGAGGTGATTAAAGATAATTGTCGTGTCTGGAAAGGTTCTTGCCAGATCAGTTAAGTCAGCAATGTGTGTATGATAGAGCCAGCCCTCGAATGAAAGCCCGTAGGTTCGCAAGTGTGCATAACCCTTGCGAAAATCTGGGTCCAACAGTATGTGCTGCGGGGCGTTTGCAGGCAGGTTCGGAAGGACTGACCGATCCGCCCAAGCTGCGCGATGCCTTATTCCTCGAAATCTTTGAGGACTGGCAGCAACATGGGCTTCGAGCACAGGTACGACACCATCCCCAAGAGTAAGGTCCGCAGAACCTACAATGCCTGAAGCAACTCGCATATCACCATAACTGCCACTAGCGCTTTTTGCAGCAATGCCCTGCACAAACTCTGTCTCACCAATAACTTTCAGATCTTCAGGGCCATCCGCACGATACATCGAGGTGCATTCAACAAAAACTGTCTGCCTAACGTTATGTGCCGCTGTATCTTCGAGGAGATCCTCGAGCATATACCGATTATTTGGCCTATCCCAGAAGTGATGATGGGGGTCGATTATTGGAAGTGCAGGCTCGATTGCAACTTCTTTAGTTAATTCAAGCCAGTCCGGTGCGACTTGGGCGTTTACCGATTTTCCTATCCGTCCCGGCAGACCTGCACCAACGACTGCCCCACTAGCGCCATAGATGCCTGCCTTCTGAATAAAACTCCGACGTGTGATTTTGCTCATGCCCTAGATCCCAAATATTGAATTTAAGAAATCATAACGAATACAGTGGACTAAAGTAAAAATAAATTTAATCTTACTTTTTGCCCTCTTTTGGTGCGATTTAGGAGCTAATAGAATCTTTTGGAAAGCCGTTTATAAAGATTAGTTTACAGTAGGATGATATAAAAATTATATTTAACTTCTACATCAACAACTTAAAAATAATTATCCTTAATCTCATCCCCTTTCGTCTTTTATAAGCAACATTGGCCTAAAAATTGAAGATAGTACTCCATGCGTACTCAATCTACCTTCAATTCCCCAAATTTAATGGTCTTCACCGACCTGGATGGATCTTTACTTGAGCCTAAAACCTACTCTTTTGAGCTGGCTAAACCCGGACTCAGAGAACTTAGTGCAAACAATACGGTCCCNGTCTTCGCCTCAAGTAAAACCTGCAAAGAAATATCAAACCTTCAGAAAATAACTGGTTTATTTGGTCCCCTGATTTGCGAAAACGGCGCTGCAATATTCGACAATAGTGANANTGAAACCACACTGATAAAAGTGTTNGGTGAACCAAGAGCGACATGGTTGGCAGATTTAAACCGTTTACGTAAAGAGTTGGACGCAGATTTCACCGGCTTTGCTGACTTATCTCTTACAGAGCTAATCAACCTCACTGGCTTATCAGCAGAAGCAGCAGCAGCTTCCCTAGCTCGCGAATTTTCAGAACCAATAACCTGGAAGGACAGTCGAGAAAAGCTAGATCAGTTTAAAATAAAATTGAGAGCTCTAAATTTGGTTGCATTGGAAGGTGGTCAATTTATCAGCATTCAGAGCAACTTTGACAAAGGTCTAGCCATGCGATGGTGGATTTCACGGCTTAAAAAAATAAGTCCGACAATAATTGCGCTAGGTGATAGTCCTAACGACACAGCAATGCTTTCAGCCGCTGATATTGCAGTTGTTATCCGATCAGCGAAGTCAGAGTCTTTAGAAATCATAGGTCCTCAAAAAATTATCTACACGGCTAAAGAAGGCCCAGAAGGATGGAGCGAGGGAATCATAAAGGCCACTTCTTTAATTAATTCTCAGTCACAAGTAAAAGTCGAGGGCAAGTAATGGGTGATTTTCATCAGAACGGTTCCGTTAGCACGTTGCACAACTTGGGCCAACGACCAACGGAGGAAATAGAGAGAGAACTGTCCCTGTTTAAGAAATCGAGACCAATGGGATTAGTTTTACCCTCACTTTACTCCGAATTAGAAGGGCCAGCACTTTCTGGCATAGTCAGCGAGCTTTCAAAGGTCCCTTATTTAGAGGAAATAGTTATCGGTCTTGATAACGCGACTTTAGATCAGTATAAATATTCGATTGAATATTTTTCAAAATTACAACACCACCACCGNATTTTATGGAACGATGGACCTCGCTTAAAAGAAATTGACCAAAAACTACAAAAAGCNGGACTGGCACCAACCCAGAAAGGTAAAGGNAGAAATGTTTGGTATTGCTATGGCTATATATTAGCCTCTGGGCGATCAGAGGCGGTAGCACTCCATGATTGTGATATTCTAACCTATGAACGAAGCCTGTTAGCACGTCTAATTTATCCAGTAGCAAATCCAAATTTTAGTTACGCTTTCTGCAAAGGCTACTACTCTCGAATTGCAGACAATNGGATCTCTGGAAGGGTTATGCGTTTATTCGTTACCCCTCTTATTAGATCTCTNAAAAAAGTTTGTGGTAATTCGGAATTCCTAGACTACATGGATAGTTTTAGATATCCGCTTGCCGGTGAGTTCAGTATGCGTGCATTCGTCATAAACGATCTACGCATACCAAGTGACTGGGGTCTAGAGATTGGCGTACTATCAGAAATGAAAAGAAACTATGCCACCAATCGACTATGTCAGGCGGATATTGCAGATATTTATGATCATAAGCATCAGGATCTATCAATTGAGGATACTGAAAAGGGCCTTTCTCGTATGAGCATAGATATCGCTAAAGCTTTTTTCCGAAAATTAGCCACTAATGGCGAAGTGTTTTCATCNGAAATTTTCCGAACCATAAAAGCAACTTATTACAGAGTCGCTCTTGATCTTATAGATACNTATCAGAACGATGCAATAATCAATGGTCTTCACTATGACCGTCATACTGAAGAGCAAGCAGTTGAGCTCTTCGCAAAAAATCTCATGAGTGCTGGCGATCAGTTTCTGGAAAGGCCAATGGATAAGCCATTCATTCCAAGTTGGAACAGAGTTATCAGTGCAATACCAGACATCCTCCTACAGCTTAAAACCGCGGTAGAGGAAGACCGTTTAGAGTATGATTCAAAATGCTAGAGATATCTGATGAGCAACCGCAGCTAGATCAAGAANTGTACTCACGAGTATCAGAACATCTATCAATTATCTATCCGGACCTCAACACAAAAAAATTAGCTTCGGAATTAATTGCTGAGATGGGTATGGGTAGAAATATTCAAAGACCCACACCGCATAGAAATCACTGGGACCAAGGCGATGCGATACTAATAACTTATGGGAATACCATTCAAAGCAGCGGCGAACTTCCCCTCGTCACCCTATCCCGATTTCTAGATAAATACCTTAAAAGACAATTCACGGCCATCCACATTTTACCATTTTTCCCATTTAGCTCAGACGACGGATTTTCTGTTATCGATTACTCAACCGTGAATCCTTCATTAGGCGACTGGGAAAATATCGAGTCTATTAGTAAGAAATATAAGCTCATGTCCGACCTCGTTATCAATCATATATCCAGCCGTAGCCGCTGGTTTGAGAACTATAAGAACGGTGTCAAGCCCGGCAAGGACTACTTTATAGAAGGGAACCCAANTGATGACTTTAGCAAAGTAGTTCGTCCTAGAAATTCACCCCTGCTCACAGAGGTAAGGACCAAAGCAGGCATCCGGCATGTTTGGAGCACTTTTAGTGGGGATCAAATTGATTTAAACTTTCGAAATCCAAACGTATTGAAAGAATTTGTCAGTATTGTACGCAGTTATCTGAACCACGGTATAACAATCTTTCGAATGGATGCTGTCCCATTCCTATGGAAGCAGAAAGGAACCTCATGTACAAACCTTCAACCTACCCATGAAATTATTAAATTATTTCATACACTAATCGAGTACTATTTCCCAAGCGCCTTAATCGTTTGTGAAAATAATGTGCCAAGTAATGAGAATCTCACTTATTTTGGTAACGCAAATGAGGCTCATGTTATATACAATTTCTCTTTACCTCCCCTTTTAATCTACACCCTTCTAACGGGAAGATGCAGTCACCTGAAGAACTGGATGATGAGCATGCCTCCTGCTCAATCTGGAACCACTTACCTGAACTTTATTGCTTCCCATGATGGGATCGGATTAAGGCCACTTGATGGGCTTATTTCCGATGATGAAGTCGATAAATTGGTGGAAAAAACGAAGCAATCCGGAGGGCGAGTTACTTACAGGAAGTCAAGAGAAGGGTCTGATAAGCCGTATGAGTTAAATATCACCTTATTCGATCTCTTAAAGAGCACTTTTGATAGCGATGAAGACAATTACTCGGTCGAGCGTTTCTTATGTGCGCACTCAATAATGTTCGCGCTCGAAGGTATTCCTGCAGTATACATTCAAAGTATTTTTGGATCTCATAATGATCTCGAAAGATTGGAGCACACTCAACGAAATCGTTCCATTAATAGGCACATATGGGATGAGTTCGAGTTGGAGAAAGAGCTAAGTGATCGTCAGTCTCCACATGCAAGGATATTCGCAGAGTTAAAACGTTTGCTCTCTATCAGAAAGAAGCAATCGGCATTTCACCCCAACGCTACCCAATATACCTTGCATATAAGTGATGATATTTTTGCTTTCTGGCGTCAGAGCATAAATCGTGATCAGAGCATTTTCTGTATCAGTAATGTAACAGCGACAGAAAAGTTGATAAACCTGAGAGATATCAATCTCATTAATACCGATGAATGGAAGGATCTAATTGGCGGCAGGCTTTATTTCAATATACAAGAACAATTAAGCCTATCTCCTTACCAGGTCTTATGGATTTCAAATTAGCAATACAAAGCTAATATATNAATTNTAGCACCCTGCAATCTAATTGAAGTGTCATTGAGTTAAACTCGGTGTATGCATTTTTATAAAGGGTATCAGTTCGTCAAGTATCTCCGGAAGGTACGGAGCAAAAGCAAATGAAGAGTTTGGAATCAGTGTGATCGCTGCCCTGGTATTAGTGATTGGGTGNAAATAATCAATATAGGAACCATGATGAAGGATCAGTGTAGCGGGAATTTCTAACGTGGCTAATTCCTCGTCATTCATTCCTAGCGCCGTTTGGTCGCCCGTCTTTCGAATATGCTGGCCGGAGGTTTTCATTGCAGCGCGAAAATCGGCGATGTCAGCGTTAAAAAAACGTTTACCTTTCTCAGAAGTGTTGCGCGCTAAATAGGCCTCCCAGAGTGGTGTTTCGCTCAAGTCCTCCATGGTTGTAATAGGCCTTTCAACTATATGTTCCATGGTAGTGAGTGTTTCGTCATATAAGTACTTTAGAAAGTATTCCTCAGACAAACGAGCCGCGGCCAATGGACCCCCCGTTANAGGCGCCAGCACCAAGGCGGCTATATCCTCTGGGTATCGGGCTGCGAGTATTAGGTTCGAACGCCCTCCAGACGACATACCATAAAGAGCAACGGGTGCGACGGCAAGCCTATCAATTAAAACATGCAAATCTTCGCCCTCTTCTATCATCTGGGGTCCGCTACCGAACGAGACTTCCGATTGACCCAAGTTTCNCCTATCGTAAATGATGACTTTTAGTTCAGGCGCTGCGGCCGCTACGTTCCGCGCAAAGCTACCAAAACCGCTCGTATCGCCATTACCTCCCGGTGTAATGATTAATGGAATGTTGGCAGTCGGATTGTAAATTTCAACATGCAGGGTGACGTCACGCTCCGGACGAAGATCGACGGCATGACTCTCCATCTGAACAAGTTCAGCGCCATCGCTCGGCACAGCATTAAAGTAGACCTCAAACCAGGTGTTATTGGCCGCGCCTCGAAAAAGCGTGACATCCATGACATCATTTTGGATATCACCTGTATCCATCTCGGCTGCTAATACACTGNGCAAGGAAACAAGACCTGCAATGAGTATTATCAATGCGGTTGCAAACTTATTTGGATTGATCATTAATATTCCTTAAAGACACTATTTATATTTATATCAGGTTACAGCAACTTGGGCTCTTCGGTGGTGCCCGAGCTCGGAATCGAAGGAATTTACTTCCCTAAATAAAAACAATCTGACACTTACCTTGAGCGTGTTTCCAATATTCTGATTTATTATTTCGCTAGTCTAAAAATCAAAGTTTAAAGTCACTCCAAGACGCGCGGGCTCTCCAAGTTGAGTATAACCTTTTGCAAGATAATTATCCCTCGGATCATTTCCGAAATAAAACCCGCGCACAAAGTAGTCTTCATCANTTAGGTTTCTTCCCCACAGCATTAATTTCCAATCCTTCCATGAATAACTAAGATNCGCNTTGATTAAATTNTACGCGCCAGATTGGATTCCGTGGCTATCCGAAAAATAGAAACTATCTTTCCCTAATACATTAAGGCCCAAATCAATGTTGCTCCCTAGTTTAATATTTACGCCCAAAGAATACTGGTAAGATGGAGCATGAGCTTGCTCTCTCCCCTCAAGATTATCTCCCGCAGAATTGATGAAGTCATCATATCGTGTTTTCAAAAGTCCTAGTGAACCATAGAAAATGAAACTTTCAGATGCCTTAAAATTACCTGAAAACTCCACCCCATAATTAGAACCCGCAGCTGCATTGCCAATGTAGTCAATAAATTCTGAACTTCCATCACCGCGGGTTCTAACTATTGAACTTGAAATTTGAACATCATCCCTATCCATGAAAAAAAGCGCTAATTGCGTTTGTAGCCGATTATCAAAGAGAACCCCTTTAAAACCGAGTTCGTAATTTAGCAACCCTTCAGAACCAAAGTCTCGCAAGTCACTATCTAAGGTACCGTCGGTATTAAAACCACCAGTTTTATAGCCGCGTGATATAGTGGAATAGATCAAAGCATTGGCTGATGCGTTATACCTTATGGTTGCCCTTCCACCTACAAGATTTTCAGTAGGACTAAAATTTACCAAACTTGAGTCGTTGTAATCTGCTGAGAATCTCTCGCCACGTACTCCTAAGGTCAAACTCCAACCGTTGTTTAATTGTGTATCTGTCTCACCATAAATGGCGAAACGACTTGTATCATATTTGCTCATAAAATCTTGTGACAGAAAAGTATATATTCGTTCTAAATTCACCTCTTGTCCAAGGTAGTAAAAACCGAATATCCANTCAGTTGTGTCAAGAAGAATTTTACCTTCTTCCGATGAGGTAAATCTAAATTCAGTACTACCTGTCCGTCTATCCCGATTATATTGATCAGAAGAAGTGTATCCCCAAGGGTGAAACCCATCGTAGACCCAATCCTCATCATAAGAATACTCAGTCTTCGAATCTCCATACCCAAGCAATGTATTAAAGGTAAACTTCTTGAAACGAGAAACTGTTATTTTTGCGCTAAGCAACTCAGAATCTTGATTATCTGACCCAGGTTGATCAGATAAGGTGTCTCGCTCATTNTTAAGTGAAAAAGCGTCATATCCGTTATTGAGTTTAATTTTGCTTGCGGTTAGATCGAGTTCAACATCATCGAATAGCTTCCCATTAATTTTTCCCCGAATTACATTTTCGTTTCTTGTGTTTGTTTCATCCTCTAAAAAGTGATTCGTACTAAATCCATCCGACTTAATTTGTTGCGCAGAAATACGATAACTAAACTGCTCCGACAGTGGGCCTGAGAGATAACCTCCTAGCCCATTGCTATTGTAATCCGCACTCTCCAATTTAAGTCCGTAGCGAAAGTCCCGAGTTGGCGGCTTACTTTGTAGATTAATGAGGCCGGCTAACGCATTCGAACCATAACGAGTCCCCTGAGGACCGAGAAAAACNTCCACCTGATCGATGTCGTAAAGCAGTGCTGCATTTCCAATACCGCTGAAGTCGATACCATCAATGATTACTCCAACTGAGGAATTTAATGGNTCTGAAAACTGTCCTCGCTCACCGATACCTCTGATCTGATAAAANCTCGATCGAGAACTGCCGGAAGAAAAATTTACATTTGGCGCGTTAGCTAAAACCTCCTCCAAATGCTGAGCATTCCTATTTTGAATTAGACTTTCATCTAAGACAATTACACTACTGGGAATATCATTCAGGTCAGACGAGCGGTAGTCAGCATTGACAACAATCTCTTCTATAGTAAGAGGGTCTTTTTCCTGTGCGAAATTTAAGTTGTAGGAAAAGAAGAAGTAGAAAAGGATTAGAAAAATTCTAAGCATGTCATCGCTCCGACATTTATCAAAAAAATAGATTAATACAACGGAGGGCAAGAATTCTCTGAAAGTAAAGATGCTTCCTATTCCTACGCCAGTATAATCTGGATCAGGTTCAAAGGGTAAAATTCTCAGGCCGAAGCCACCCCTCAGGATTAAATAACATTAATATAGTATGGTGCTTAAGACAAGGGTATTATTAGCATTTCAAGCGCTCTAATACTTGCCGTAATCGTTCATGTGGTTCACCTTTAACTATACTGTAACTTAACTTGTAGTCTGTAAGTTTTTTTAAATAAAAGGCGAATAGTTCATCTCGGTTATACGGATTCTCTCGGAGTCGATCAGGCTGCCAGGGTATCTTTGGATCGCATAGAAAGTAATGTCTGGTAAATGGTTTTTGATTTAAGCACTTTTCAAAAGTTTCACAAATCCAAGGATCGCAACTACCATACTTAACCTCACTCCATACTAAGATGACTAGCAAATCGGTGTCACACACAAGTTTTTCTGGAGATGACGCAATACTTTCTTGCTCCATTGCGTATTGTAGTTTTGCAATTTTCAATAAATCTGATTTCTGATAAGAGTCTTTGCCTTGCAAATAATCGCGAGCTACTTCCTTAACGAGGGGGGTTTCCCACCGATCCGCGAGCTGCCTTGCCAGAGTTGTTTTACCGCAAGATTCAGGTCCCGTTATAACGACGATTTCGTTGCTCA
>NHGO01000037.1 GCA_002172295.1 Gammaproteobacteria bacterium TMED139
CATCAGTTGCGCCATTGGCTTGAGGAAGAATGACCACCGCATTCTGGTCGTCGTACCAGGCCATGTGATGCTGTGTGCCTTGATTATCAATTAAGGCAAAATCTCCAATTCGGTCGCCTGCGAAAACCGCAGACGTAGTGCTGGTTATAAATGTGGTCGTCAGAATGTATAAGGCTTTTTTCACGGGTTTCTCCCCTACTTCTTAGTGAATAATTCAAAAGCGTAAATGTGTTAGACCGCCCAATTCTACTAAATTTCAGGGCTATTGCAGCACATTTTTCAAGTTTCTATACACTACGTCCGTCAGCCTTCTACAGACCACTAATCACGGGAGCTTTTAAAAATTAGTATATCGAATTATGGGGTTTTCTGAATTGAGCTTAGTATGGATAATAGTTACTAAAAATTATAGTCCGATTGAAATCGCTTAAAACTTGGCTCAAACCATAACAAAGGCCGTGTTGAACGCGAAAATGGCTGGTTTATCGGTTTACTTAATCTATTTAATCGGATTTTGATTAGTCAGCGTTTAAGATGTGGCAGTAACTATTGGAAACCATCTATGAGTAAAGCAGTTCTTCTCCTTAATCTTGGAACTCCATCTGAACCGACAGCAAAAGGATTGCGCGACTTTTATCGGTACTTTTTTTCAGACCCCTTTATGTTTGACTTTAATCCTGTCGGTCGCTGGGTACTTCGAAACCTCATAATACTGCCGTTCAGAGCGCCTCGAATTGCAAAAGACTATGAGCGAATCTGGTTGGATGACGGTTCGCCTCTGGAAGTATATGCAAAAGAACTTCAAACGAGTGTACAGAAAGCATTCGATGAAGATGGTGGTGAAGTGATCGTTGCTAACGCTATGGCATACAGCAAACCCTACGTTTGGGACGCTATGGCCGAACTTGAATCAAAAGGTGTGAGAGACATTTTGTTGCTTCCAATGTTCCCGCAATACTCGACAGCGACCACCGCTTCGATTTTTCATCAAATTGAGGTGGCAGCAGCTAAATGGCAGAGTAAACCAAATTTGCGATTTGTAAGTGACTTGTTTCAAGAACAAGCTTTCATTAAGGCCTGGTCGGCCCACATCAAAAATCAGCTAGACACCGATGCTGTCGACCATGTCATATTTAGCTACCACGGTGTGCCTGAAAAGACGATAAAAAAGTCAGACAAACACAATGTGTGTAATTTTGGTCAGTGTTGCAGCGAAATTAGCGAGAGCAACCGGTATTGTTACCGGGCTCAGTGCGTTCAAACTACAGAGAGTATAGTGAAAGCCTTAGGCTGGAAAAATGTTAACTACTCTGTCGCGTTTCAGTCTCGCTTTGGACCTTTACCTTGGTTGCAACCATATCTAGATGAGCACTTGAAAGAATTAATTGCGAATGGTGACAAGAAAGTCGCAGTGGTTACGCCGTCGTTTATTTCAGACTGCTTGGAAACGCTCTTTGAAATTGGAGAAGAATACAAGCACGAATTCATGGAAGGCGGCGGAACTGACTTTCAACTGGTGCCGAATCTAAATAACGAACCAATTTGGTTCTCATCGGTATTCGAGATTGCAAAAAATCACTTACGCAAACTGGTGAGTGAAGAGACTGAGAGAGCTGCATAAAAAAAACCCAAAACCCCAGTAGGATTTTGGGTTTAGCATTTCATAGTTATATCTCTATCAATTAATAGGGATAGCCCTTTAAGCGCGGCTCTTCGGGAAACCAATCGGGTACCTGAGCCCAATTGTCTCGATTAGGCATTTGTATGGCAGGCAAAGTATCTTGGTCTACTACCATTTGATCGTCTGTGATGACGTCATTCAGGTACAGCAAATAGGCAGTGACCGAATAGACCTCATCTGCTGTCAGAGTTCCTTCCGCACCGAGCGGCATGCCTCGGTTAATGTAATCCCACACGGTTGTGGCGAATGGAGAGCGAATTGGCAAAATTCTGCCATAATCCCAAGGATTATCGAGTACTCCCACATCTCTCTTAACTAGCCTCGGCGCTATTCCATCGGTACCGTTTGTTCCATGGCAGCCTGCACACCCTTTCTCTAAGAATAACTGTGCTCCTAAATCCGCTGTGCCACTTCCGACTGGTAACTCCTCACCTGTAGGCGATATTGAAATGTCCCAGGCGGTTATCTCGGCATCAGTTGGAGTCCTTCCTACGCCGTATTTAGTGGGCGATTGCGCCTCAACCGTGATTCCGAGAACTAGAAGTAACGGAACTGATAGCTTAAATAATCGCATTATGAATACTGCCATCTGAATGGATTCTCCATGGTTGAATTGAATTATCTTGGCCTCTAACTCTCAGACGCTCGCCTTCTGGTGTGTTCCAGAATTCTTGAGCTTGCTGACGGGAGGGTTGTATTTGCCCCAACTCGTCTATGCAACGAGATTGCAATTCACATTCAGAGCCATCCCATTCCCAGTCGAAAGCAAATTGAGTGTGTGCCATCGATTGAGGCTCGCCTCGAATTTCGGCATCAAACCAAGTCTCACCTCCATCAGTGGTGACCTCTACTCGAGCCACTTTACCGCCGCCGGACCATGCTAGGCCGCTAACCTGATAGTAACCGGTGCCGGGTAGTTGCATTCCGCCAGAAGGGTGCACTATCACCGACTTTGGACCAATCTGGTAACCAAGAGCCGCGGTAGCGGGATCCTGAGTNAGGTGTCCATAATCGTTATAAGTCATGTAGTATCGGTCAACTACCTTAATACGACGCAGCCATTTAACATTGAAAATTCCCTCAAAACCGGGAACCAGCATTCGAAGGGGGAAGCCTTGCTGCGGTCTGACCGGTTCNCCGTTCATTGAATAGGCAAGTAAGGTGTCATCCATTGCCTTGATCATGGGTATAGTCGAGGCACCTTTAACGCTCTCAACGCCCTCGGCCACAATCCACTCGCCACCGTCTTTTACACCGGCTTCCTCTAAAATTGTAGATAAAAGCACACCGGTCCATTCGGCGTTACTTGTCATGCCATGCGTTTCTTGGACATTTGTCATTCTGCTGTTGGCTCTATTACCCGCGCATTCCACAAAATGCATACGCGTCACCGAAGGCAGACGTTTTAGCTCCTCCATGGTGAAAACAAGAGGATTGTCTACAAGTCCGTGCACCATCAAGCGGTGTTTATCAGGGTCTATGTCTGGAAGGTAGGAGCCACGCGTAGTGCCCATGTAAAAAAGCGAAGATGGAGTCACTACACCATGCTGATCTTGGAGTGGGGTTGCGATGTGAAAATCCAAGCCAAAAGTGTCCGGCGAGTGTCTTCCTCCATGAGGAATCCGCTGAGAGTTAACAAACCGTGATCTTGAGCCGTAAGCAACCATATCATCGGAACCCTGAATGAAGGCTTCCGGTCCCGCTAGTTGTCCTGAAGCAGACTGTGACGCTGCGCCTACAGCCGCACCACTCGCTAAGGCTGCTCCTTGCTTTAGAAACTCTCTTCTATCGGTTTTTTTTGAGCTCATAGATTTCTCCCGCTGCCCTCTAAATTATGATTTCAACCAAACATTAAATAACAATGACCCGAAGTATACGACGGGCAGAAACAAACAAAAAGACCTAGTTTTATCCGATTTTGACTCGAATTCTCCTAACTTTGCCGCCTGCCGGCTTAGGTCTAATCCTCCTGCGTAAAATGTGATAAATTTTGTCTAAAACCTACCTAAATTGGAGTTTTGATTCATGGATACAGCAGAAAATAGCGTTAAAGACAGAACAAGGNTATTTGCCATTGGCGGCATTTTAAGCTTTGCCGGTTTAGTGTTTTTAGGATTTATTGTCTTTTCTGTTGTCTGCCCTTGTGCTGTTACTCCTGGAGGGGTCTTGTTTGGCGACGTAGTAAAGGAGCCCATTTCAGATTGGAATAACACGACAGCGAATCAGGAAAATCTCTGCCAACTTCAAATTTGGGCAGGAATCCGCCCTCATTCAATTAATTTGAATTGTATGGCTACACCTGAGGGGGAGTTGTTTCTTAGTTGCTCTGTTTGTGATCGCAAATACTGGGCTGCACGAGTTGGTAGAGACGAGGAAGCAGTCCTAAGGCTTGGCTCACTGCTGTATCCTGTATACATAAATAGAGAACAAGACCCAGAGACAATGGATAGGGCTTTCAGAGCCCGAGTTGCGAAGCTTCAGCACACAGATATTGATACGATGGTGACGCCCCGGCCTCCGCTGGGTCAGGAGAGATTTGATCATTGGTGGACTTTTCGGGTGAGCTCAAGAATATAAGGGGTTTACATTGGCTTGATGCTGTCTATTTTATATTTAGAGTAGTTCGCTCGATAAAGCATCTGGAATATCTAGTCCCTGTTCTTTGTAGAATCTTAGAGCTCCTGCGTGCAGAGGTATCGTAACGCCTTGCAGAGCTCGTTCAAAACTCATAGATTGGGTAGCTCCGTGTATCTCCCTGAGCACAGCTAAATTTTCCCAAATCAATTTGGTGAGATCGTACACTGTTTCCTCGGGGACATCGTCTCTCGCCACCAAAACGTTTGCGCTTGCAGCTGTGCGCACACTTTCATTCTGAGTCGGGTACGTTCCGGCCGGTAAATCATAAAAGTCCCAAATCGGGTACTCTGAATTGATTGAATTTAACTCTTCCTGGTTAATAGACAGTATTGTCAGTTGATTACCTAGCAACGCATGCGCTCGAGTGATGGCCGCCATAGGTGGTCCGCCAGGCGCATTCAATCCGAATATATTCCCGTCCTGCAATGCGTCCGCTGAGGGGCCGTATCCTAGATAGGCGACCGATAAATCTTCCTCATGATCGATACCAAGCTTATCGAGAATATAAAAGCCCGTGATCTCAGCACCTGAATTCCGCATCCCGATAGAGACTCTCCTGCCGTTGAGTCTGCCGAAATCGCTGAAAGTTCCTTCAGTCACAAAATCAGACCGTAGCAGTAAATGCTCTACATTTGGCCATAAGGCGGTGACAGAGCGCATATGTTTCTGGGGGCGTAAGATAGGTCCTTCCCCTTCATAAGCCCAGGTGGCAAAGATTGATAGCATCGTGGCAAATTGGGCTTGGTTGTCACGTAAAAGTTTTACATTCTCAAGGGAGCCAGCGGAACTGATTGCCGTCAAGGCGAATTCAGATTCCTCATTTGCCGACACCAGAGTCGCTAAAGCGACGCCCACAGGATAGTAGGTTGCGCTGGTGGTTCCAGTTGTTAGGACATATGTTTGTCTTACTCCAGTTGACTCGTCACAACCGATAAAAATCAAAGAAAGTAAAACAACGATAATTTTCATCTAGGTATTTCCAATAAATTCTAAACCTTTCGAGCTTAAAAAGTCTGTTTCGTTAAGCATTTGTAATTAGTTCGTCGCATTTCTTTCAATAATGTGTAACGAGAGTTTAGTAGGCTCATCTTAACTCCTGTGGTCATCGTAAACGAAACAGAATTTGATTCGATTTGATCGCGGGTTCTTAAAAATTGGAATGAACCTTGCAGAATTACTGGTGTTCTTCCGGCGAGCAGCAGGCGCAATAAGTCTGAAGAGCGCAATATTTAGCAAATTTCTGGGGAGTTTTATGCTTGTGAGGAGCAACATACGGGGATTACAAACATTCTGCGTGGCGGCGCAGCATCTGAGTTTCAAAGAGGCTGCCAGTGATCTCTGCCTTACTCCGAGCGCTGTGAGTCATCAGATATCGGAGCTAGAGGGCCATCTTGGTGCAAAACTCTTCAAAAGAAGTACCCGATCGATAGCGCTAACGAATGAAGGTGCCGCGCTCTACCAAGACATATCTCCTTCCTTAAAGACGATAGAAGATGCCACGGACAAGATTCGTAAATCGGAAACACGAGACTCTCTGCTTGTCCAACTACCTGAGTTTTTTGCCAGTGAGCTCTTGATGCCTCATATCAATGAATTTACCTCCGAAAATAGAGAAATAGATCTGAATATAGAGGGGCTAGATGTTGAGGGGGAATTAAATTCTGAAGCTGATATAACCGTTGTTCTCACTCGAAAAACTCCCAAGGCGCGAAAAGTAGCTCGGCTATTTCCTATTAGTTACATGCCGGTGTGCAGTCCATCGCGAGTAAAAGACGTTGGGAGTGAAGATGAGGCTGTCATTAATGTAATAAATAATTCAACTTTAATGTTACACAAGGCTAGGCCGAATGCTTGGCATCAATGGGCGGAAAATGCTGGCTTATCAAAATTAAATCCTGGGAAGATAATTTTCGTTGACAGTATGTTTGCTCTTGCTAGAGCTGCGGAACAAGGGGTCGGTATTGCGCTTCTTCCACTGCCTGTTAGTCATGACTGGTTAAACACAGGCTCGTTAATTCCTCTGCACACCAATCACTTGGTAACAGAAGACTTCTACTGGATTTTAATAAACGGTAATAGTAGCAGGCAGCGGTCTGCTTTACTTTTTTTTCAATGGATGCTCGACAAATTTCAAAAGTATAGATGAATAAACCTCACCCGACGCTTCAATAATCATACTTTGTACAGTCGCTTATGTTTTCTTAGCATAGAGGCAGTTGATTGAAAGATGGTCAAAGTTCTAAAGAGAGGGACACGGTAGTCTCAATAGTCGATTTTTAACATTCATTTTATTTTGGGGGTAAGTGATGAGATTAGTAAAGAGTGGTTTGATAACTATAGTGACTGGCGTTGTTGCTGCATTTTCTGCGGTATCGTCTGCAAGTGACGAGTACCGTCTGAGCGCATTTGCAGATGTATCTGGTTATGCGCAGATTAAATCGAATAATATCGAAGAAGCTAAAGAATTTATTGTGGCTCGCAGTGGGAAGAAAATGGACTTTCTGGAGTTAAACAATCTCTGTGTATTAGAATTGTTGGTTGAAGATTTCTCCTCGGCTATTGAGATTTGCGAAGCCGCTTTAGGTAAATCGACAAGTACAAGAGGAATTGGCTTTGGAGCCAAGAAAAAGGTAGAGGCATCTATTCATTCAAATCTGGCAGTAGCCAAAGCCTTAAGCGGAGACTTAGAAGGAGCTGAAATTGAGTTAGAAATGGCACTTTCCTTAAATTCGCTCGATAGTAATGCAAAAGCTAACCTAGAGTGGCTTGCGAGCTCTGTTTTAATCGCTGGCCTGTAGTAAAGTTAATCATTTCCTAGGGGGCTAGAGGGATAATTATCTTCGCAAGATTAGAAAAGGTGATTATCCCTCAGCACACTCTGGGTCAGAATGTAGATCTTTTCCGTAGAATCCTGTCAAGTTGATCTGAAAATGATTTTCGGTCTCGCAGATCGAAAGGAGGCGGTCCNCCGGTNTGCTCACCCATCGAGCGCATGGTTTCCAAAAACTCTCTCGTTCGCAACCTCTGACCGATCGTACTTTCTTGGAATAACTCCCCCCGAGGGCTCAAGGCAAGTCCATTGTTTTCAAGAACCTCAGCGGCTAAAGGTATGTCACCAGTAATTATAAGATCGCTGTCGGCCATGCGTCGGATAATCTCATTATCAGCCTCGTCAAAACCTCCTTTAACTTGAATGCAGTTTATAAAAATAGAATTAGGTACACTAATTGACTGGTTCGCAACAAGTGTTAAAGGGATTTGTTCGCGCTGAGCCGCGCGAAATAAAATCTCTTTAATTACTTTTGGACACGCATCAGCGTCTACCCAAATTTTCATCTGCTCTTCGGTGCCCTGAGTTCCGACTTAATCGATAAGTGCTCCATAAATTATGGCGTTGAGTTCACCTCTTAGTCGACCCGTTCCTGGGACTCCCCGATGNTGTGTCATGGCGACTACGACTATTTCTTCTGATGGGTCTACCCAAAACATTGTTGCCGCCGCTCCAGACCAGTAAAAGGCGCCTTTGGACGACACATATTGGACGCCAGCTTCGGTGGGGTCTTCAATAGTGGCGAACCCTAAGCCAAAGCCAAGGCCAGGGCTGAAGGTTTGGCTTTGTTGTTCAGTTAGGTGGTTTTGACTCATGTAGGCGACCGTTTTCGGCCCTATGATTCGCTGACCATTAAACTCTCCCCCGTTCAACATTGTTTGTCCGAAACGCCAATAATCAGCAGCAGTAGAAACGAGACCAAGGCTACCACCTTTGAACTCATGGTCGATCGTATAATTATTAAGGAGCCAGTCTTCTTCTAAAACGCCTCCAACTGGACTGCCATATTCCTCGTTAATTGGAACTAAATTACCATCCTTCAACCAGTGGACTGGTGCGAGTCTATTAGCATCATTTGCGCCCACTACGTAACCGGTTTCGTCCATTCCTAACGGGTTAAAAATCTGTTGTCTTAAATACTCATCAGCAGGCATGCCTGAGAGAATTTCTACCAAGCGGAGCGCTATATCTGGCCCGATGCTATATCGGTAAGTAGTCCCAGGTTGATTCATTAGAGGGAGATTAGATAGGGCCAGCATCATCTCTTCCAAGGAAGTTTCGGGACGGAAAATGCCTGAATCAAGAAATGCTTCGTCATATTCTTGAGTCCCAAGGCCATGCGAAAATCCGGCTGTATGACGCAGTATGTCTTGAATTGTAGGCTCTCTTTCCATCTCATCCGTTCGGGATAAAGAACCATTTGGGTTTCTNAGCACTCGCAAATCAGCGAATTCGGGAATAAATTTAGAGAGCGGATCAGTGAGTTGGAAGTGTCCGTCCTGGTAGAGCATCATTAAAGCAGTCGATGCGATCGGCTTTGTCATGGAAAATATTCTAAACAGAGTATCTGTTTCCATTGGAATGTTTTGGTTAACATTTTGATAGCCGACGGCACTTAGATGCGCGATTTTTCCTTTTCTAGCAACCAAGGTCACGATGCCAGCAATTTCGCCCCGGTCTACTCGACCTTGGAAGTGGGTTTCAATTTTGTCGAGTTGTTCTGATGAAAAACCAACGTCTTCGGGTTTTACCATCGGTAAATTGTCTGCTGCAAAAGCAGAGCATAACCAACTGGAGCAACCTGCGACGAGTATAATTTTTATAAGTAGTTTTTGCATAATAGCTCCTCTCTGCTAGTTTTATTGTGATTCTTTTTCAAGTTGTCTGGCCCCTGTAAGGATACCTACTAGACCATAGTTGCCTTCATGGCATGCGTATTCATAAATAGGTTCGTCTGAGGCGGTGAATATCATCTCGCCCCGCCAATTTTCAGAGTAATAGACGGGATCTTCAACCTGAAATTCATATAATATCTCAAGGTCTGATATGCGAGAGAAACGTTCTGTGACTAGTGCACTATCTGATAAAGCGGCAACATAGTGGCGCTCAGCGTGCAACGGATGTAGTCCGATTGTCTCTACAACAAGAGTATCTTCATCCCAGTACCCTACTGAATCTCCAAACCAAGGCTTTACCTTTGCTCTTCTGTGTTCTTTTGTAATTGGAATTATCCTAACGTCGTGCGCCATTTCGATATGCAGCACTATGTAATCATCAGTCTGAACGATTTGATAGAGGTTGTTGTATCTAACATTGGTTATCGGTGGACCGCCGGTGCTTCCCATCCCGATTAAGCATCTTTCACCCAGTGCTCTGCTTTCTGGCCCATCAGTACCCATTGTGACTTGGTCAGACAAAACCCCTGAATACTTGGCTCGATTAAGGCGCCGTAGTTCCCTTCCTTTGTCTGAATATGGAATAAGCCCACTTGGTGGGTGAGTAACCATGGANGTTCGGTACTCTCCGTTAATCAATGCAAAACGAGAACCGGGGGCAACCCAAAAAGCATTATAGCCACGCCCTCTTGATAGGTCGGCCCCATCTGGAAGTTTTTTCCAGACCTGACCATCGTCAGTGTCTTGCCTGACGACCTGTGGGTGAGACTTAGTTAGATCTTCCACTCGATCTTTCGGAATGACTAGGCCCAATTCGGCGTAGCTTGGGTCACGCTCCATTTTTGTGAGAGACGCGTTAGTCCAGTAACCTTGCAGGTTTGGTTTACCTGAGTGGGTTTGAGTGGCTTGGTATTGAGCACTTGCCATTGCTGTGCACAGACACAAAGAGATCAAGCAAACAATTTGATAAAGTTTAGTCATTGGTTAGTAGAGTCTTCATTTGGTACAGAATTATTTTACGAAAACATCTTGTGGAGTGTACAAAAGAACGAGTAAAAACAGAATAACTCGGACAATACCGCTTCTTATGACGTGATTTTAACTTCCTATGGAATTTCAGAGAAGCTCGAATCAGAAAAACCTCGCAATTTTCATCAAAATGGCTCTATTTTCTCGAGACATTGGTATATGCTGCCGCATAATTTAATAATTAATTTACCACGAGCTATTATTAGCTGTGCGGGGTAAAAAATTAATCCAGAACCAAGCTGGTTTCTAGACAGGAGATGAATAATGAATAAAACCTCAAAGTTGGGCGTTGGAGTAGGGTTGGTGATCATAATTGGTTTATTTGCTTGGGTGTCCACGGCTCCCTATTTAAGTAACCAAGGTTTAGGACGAACGCCTGGCTTATTAATTGGAGGCTCGCTTATGGATGCGCCGAGTGACTTTACGCCCCTAAATAGTAGCGTCCCGGGACCATTGTTCATGAAGCAGGCAGGCTTTCCTCCTCTTGTGGTTTATTTATCATGGGTAGGTACGGAGGACGGAGTTATTACTGCGACTCGACCGGATGACGGCTACTGGGCTAGGCGNATCAGGGAGCGTGGCGGAGACGGCTGGTTGCGTATCGGTGATTCAACCTATGCTATGGAAGCAAAAGAAATCCTTGGTGATGAGAGATTGGAAATGATGCAGCAGTGGGCTGACAAATCTGGTAGGTCTTTGGATGAAGCGCTTTATGAAGGTGCTGAACCGCTGAGAGAATGGGAAGTGTTTTTCTGGGAACCAAAATAACTATTAAGGTAAGAAAAGCCCTCGGAAGCCGAAGGAATTTATATCTTGCTTGGAGGCTCATCGACCCAGTCTTTGCTTCCAACATCCCAGCTTCTAGCGAGGTAGATAAAGGGCGTGTCTATAACTGCGATCAATACTTTAAATAAGTATTTTGCTAACGCTAACTGCATAGCCGTGGAAAGATCCACTACACCCCACCATGCGATAAGGCCATAGATTATTGTATCGACTGCTTGGGCTAAGACAGTCGATACATTGTTCCGAAGCCACAAATGATTTCCTTGAGTTTTTTCTTTAATTAGGTGAAAAACCCAGACATCAAAACGTTGGCTGATTAAGTAAGCAAGTAAGGANCCTATTACGAATCGCGGGGTGTAATTGAAAAGAGTAGCCGTTGCTTCATGCATGCTGAGAGCGATTGCAGCTGTTTCGGGTCCTTTCGCCGGCAAGTAAGCCAAACTAATACTGATCATTACTATGATAATTATGCTTACCAAAAANCCAATCATGACGGCTCTTGTGGCTTCCTGTTTCCCGTACCGTTCGCTTAGCAAATCTGTTGCGAAGAAGATGCTGGAGTAAAGAATTACCCCCATACTGGTCTGTAATCCAAATATCTCAGTTAGCTTTGGTCCTTGCAGATTAGCCAGGAGCAAACTGATAATGATACTTGCATATAGACCCTGGCGCCCAAAAAGTCGATAAAGAATTATCGCAAATCCTAAGTCGATTGCGATGGTGATAAACCATAAGGCTTCTTGGTTGAATTGCAACGACTCAGTCAAGTTTCCAGCCAACATGATATTTGAAGGGGATTTTATTCAGGTTTTATAAATCTAAGAACAAAACGATCAGTATTTCTTCCCAAACTCGGNTCGAATGGTCCCAACGTATGATCGTCCAACGGATTTTNTAACAAATCACTNGCTCCAGTTAGAGCAAAACCCATTGCCGTAATTGACTTAACGGCATCTTCGAATGCGATTCGATGCAAAGCAGGGTTGTCGGCGCCTACAGAGCCCACATGGTCTATTACCCCAAATATCCCGCCTGGTCTCAATGCGTTATAGACTTGNGTAAAACGATCGTGCGCCTCAACCGCACTGCGATTATAAATATCGTGAAAATTAAGTGCGGTAATCGCAAAGTCTATAGAGTTAGGAGGTAGTTGTGACACTGGGCCTACATGATGAACAATATTAGGGCGTCGAGCTAGTCGTTCATTAATTTGTTCAATGTTGTTGTCGACCATACGGCCGGGATTATTTTGCATTATTACTTGCCCGGAGGAACCAACAGCAAGTGAGAGAACCTCNGTNTACCAACCTCCAATAGCGACTAAGTCTAGCGCGGTCATGCCCTCTTTAAGGCCAAAGAAATTCAATACTTCAGGCGCTTTCCTGTTGGAGTCTCGTTCTAAATCGGCGGGAGGTCTTCCAGAATTCGCAAGCGATCGTGTTAAACTATCCACATTAAGTTGAGCGTGAACCGGTGTTAGAAAGCAGAGTGTAGTGATTAGGATTATGATGTTTTTCATTTTTCAATCCTATCAGTTTGTTAACGATAAAAGTACAAGAGTTTCTAAAATTTNGTCGCGCTTGGCGTGAAAATAACCGAGCGTTTTCCCAGATAGGGCAACCANGATTAGACTGTTTTTTCTATAGATTTACCTGCCAGTATTGGTAGACTCTGGCAAAGGGCGAAAAAGGCACCGGTGTTTTATGAAATACTTCTATGAACTTGTTCAAACATCCTATTTTTGGTTGACAGGTATTCTGTATCTTGTCCTCATGGAAAGCATAGCACTCTACTACCAATATACGCTGCAATTCTATCCTTGTGCGCTTTGTGTTCAGGTGCGCGCTTGGGTTGTCGGTGCAATCTTGTCTTCCGCTATAAGTGTTTATTTTAGAGAAAATTTTTGGGTTAGATTCGCTGGGATATTTTTAACGATGGTTTTTATTTCCGGTGGATTTTATACGAGCTATTATGCGTGGGGTGTGGAAAATGGTACGGTGATTTCAACCTGTTCAATGGGGGCAGGCTTTCCAAGCTTTATGCCTCTTGATCAGTGGATGCCCTTCTTCTTTGGTGCTGACGGTCCGTGCGGACAATCTCCTGAAATGTGGTTCGGACTGTCGATGGTTGAAACACTTTTAATCACTCTTGGAATACCGCTACTCATTCTATCGATAGCTTGGATCACGCATCTACCCGAGGCTATATCAAGCTATATTAAGTTGGCAAAAGCCTGAATTGCAGATGACAGACCGGGCTACGTTGAAACTTAGTTTATTCATTTTGGCTGTCGTTTGCTCGTCAGCCGCCTTATCGACTCTACCCAAAGAGCGTTTGCCGCGAGAAATATTTGATGTCGAAGAGCCATCTGCGCGTGTCACTGGTTTGCCCGGGAATATGTCATATCTCAGAAAGGATTGTCGAGCGATTTATCCTGCTAATCTTCGCGAGCGCATAGTGCATACCGCAGTTCAAGAATGGGCGTATTTTGGTTTTAAAATCTATGATTTGACTCATACCCGAGACGACAATCCGAATTACAAGCAACAGCCTTGGGTTCGTCCGGCCATTGATCCGGTCGAGGCCGCGCGCGTTGCAGATTCTATTGCGGGTTATTGGTCTTCGACCCCAAATAGTGGATGGATTTTGGAACGGCAAAACCAATATTGGAACGTGCGTGGACCGGGGAGTAGGTGGCGAGATCCTTGGTCCGCTGCTTTTATATCTTGGATAATGTGCGAAAGCGGAATTATTGAACCCCATCGCTTTCAGCGAGCAGTTGCACATCATACCTACATCGATCAAGCAATAATTACCAGAGATAAACAAGATTCGCCCGGCCTGTTTGCAGCATTCGATATTGGTGAAGAGCGTATCGAGCCCGGAGACTTGCTATGTCGTGGGAGTCGGCCTGAATATGAATCAATAAAGGCTCGCCGACTGCAAATAGGGGTGGGCGCTCGTAGTCACTGTGATATTGTTGTAAAACTGGATGAAGAAAATAAGCGCATCATGGTAATCGGCGGGAATGTACGCGCTTGGGTTCGTCTCAAGCTACTGCCGGCAGATCACACCGTTGATGGTGTGATGATTCCAGCGCCGTATAATGGGCGACGCATCTTTGCCCATCTTAAATTGCAGGCTGGAGAAGTTTCAAGTCAGGTTTTCGATGCAAGCCCATCTTTACTGGAATTGGCGTGTGATACAAGCATTTTGGATTTATCGGGGATTATCACGATGGATTCAAGCTCCTGTTTAAAGCAAGTCGCAGATTAGAATAGTTTTACGGGAAAATGAAAAGAAATACTAAATTCGTGAGTTATTTGAGTGACTAATATGAGAAATATTAATTTTAAGAGAGGTGTCCAGGTATCATTTTTTTTGTTCGTATTGGTCTATGTTGGATCGGTCATCAACTATGAGGTCAACTTAGGAAGAAGCCAGCCTATGCGAGGTAATTCTATAATTATTGCTACCTATGATGATGAGAACGAGCGTCATGAGCGAGTGTTAAGCTTAAGAGAAATGGATAATGAGAAGTATATCTCAGCAAATCATTGGCCGAGGGCTTGGTATCGACAGGCGTTAGGTAACCCGAACGTAGAAATTAAATTGGCTGGAGAAGAGAGGTTCGCTAATTTTACGGCTGTTCCATTAGAGGATGCCGAAGACGAACGAATCAGAGAACGGTTTAAACCCAGTTTTCGTTCACAGTTAAGAATGGGGTTTGCCCCTCGAGAATATCTACGACTTGACCCTAGATAAACCAAATAGTACTAAAGAGATTATGCTCAATAATAGACTGATCAAAGGGAAACTTCTTTTCATTCTGATATTGATATGCCCAGCACTCTACTCGGCGCCAAGGACAGAATGGGGCCAGCCGGATTTGCAAGGTGTTTGGAATTTCTCTTCTAGTGTGCCTATGCAAAGACCAGTTGAGTTTGGCGTTCGGCAATTTTTAACTCAAGAAGAAGTTTCAAAGGGCGTCCGTCATTTCGAGCTTGGAGCTGGGGTTGGTGTTATTCCCCCAAACAGATTTGGAATTGAAGCATACTACAATGATATTAGAGTAGATAATTCTGGTGTCGACGGACGAGTTCGTACGTCACACATCATCTATCCGCCAGATGGTCAAATTCCCCCGAGAGTTAAAGGTGTGGAGATGATGCCGGGTGGAGTGGTTCCTGTCTCTGGAGAGCGGCCAGTAAGATTTGTAGTTGGTGGAGTCGGAAGGAATGGTCCGGAGGATCGTGGATTGTCGGAGAGGTGTATAATGGGCTTTAACCAAGGACCGCCATTTACACCAAGTCTTTATAACAATCACGTCCAGATAATTCAAAATAAAGATCATGTTGTTATTATGACCGAGATGATTCACGATGCTCGAATTGTCAAGCTGAGCTCAAATCAGGCTTTGACAGACTCATTACGATTTTGGTCTGGGGACTCAATTGGTTTTTGGGAAGGTGAAACTTTGGTTGTAAAAACAAAGAACTTTAATGGTTTGACTCAAAGTTTTGATGGTTTTGGATCTTCGAAAGATAAGTTATTGACAGAACGTTTCACCCGAATTGCGCCCAAGATGATCAACTACGAATTTACTATCGAAGACCCGTCTACTTTTACGGACGAACTTACAGCAGTAATAACTATGTCAAAGGTCTCAGCGCAGCTTTATGAATACGCATGCCACGAGGGGAATTATGGAATGGCAAACATGTTACGTTCCGCCAGGAGAAGGGACGCAAAAGCTTATTCAGACACGGTGGCCGATATATTTAGGCGGTAGAGAAAAATAATTAAGGTAAGAAAAAGGCCTCTCNTCAGAGAAGCCTTTTTCGGCAACGATCCAAAGCTGATTAGGCGCTTATTGCGCGCTTAACCAAATTCTGCATCAAAGGTATTTTAAACCCATTGTGAGCCAAGGCTCTTGCACCATCGGCGGCCATTTGCATGGCAGACTGGGCGGTTCGCTCATTCTTTGGTTGACCCTGAACGGCATTTTCTACATTGAGCAATCGACGCGGTGTAGTTTGCACGGCACCTGCGACTATTCTAGAGTCAGTGATATTGCCACCATTGACCTTAAAGGCGGCAGCTATGTTAACTAACGAGAAATCCCAAACGTTGCGATCTGCCACTTTCTCCCAATAAAAATTAGCGCCAGCCCATGTGTTTGGAATCCTCACAGCTACAAGAATGTCACCTGAGCGAAGAACTGTAGTATTTTCAATATCATTAGCAGGACCAACAAAGAAATTTTCTGCGGAAATTAACTGCTCACCAGAGGAGTTCCTAATGACCATGGACGCGTCAAGCGCAACTAATGCGGAGGCGGTATCCGAGGCTCCGGCTGCTACGCATCGACTTGTGTCAAACAATGCGTGCTCTCGATTCATGCCTTGAGGAGTATCGGCATAACAGAGATTACCCCCGGCTCTGTAGCAGGAAAGACCGCGCCGATAGTACCAGCACCGAACATCCTGCGACACGTTACCCCCGATCGTACCAATGTTACGTATTTGAGGGCTAGCAACGACAGAAGCCGCTTCCGTCAGTAGAGAGAATTTGTCTTTAATCACTTCGCTGTTAATTATTTCTGTCAAAGTCGTAAGGGCACCTATTTCGATGCCTTCTCCAGTCTCAGAAATTCCGCGGAGTTCATCAATCGCACTTAAGTCTATGAGTGCGTCCACGCTTTTGGCTCGATCTTTTAACCAACCATATGTATCTTGTCCGCCGCCCACCAACCAACCTCTGTCAGCATAACGGTTAGCAATCTCAAGCGCGTCTTCTACCTGCACCGGTTGGTACAGTTCCATGTTTGGCATTACGTCATGTGATGGCATTATTTATACCTCAGAAAGTATTCGTTTTAAGTGATTTAGTGCTGTAGTCGTTGCCGGCCAGATGGTCAATGATCATATCCGTCGTCGTTGGCGCGGAATTAAACAAATGACCATCCAATGCATCGGTAATTGCACTCGCTAAAGCTGCAGCCATCGCGCCTTGAGTTGGCTCTCCGATACCTCTTCCTCCAGTNGGGTTTTGAGGATCCGGTATGTTGACGGCTTCTTGTATAGTGTCGATCGGCACATCCATATTGGTAGGTGGTTTATTTTGATATAGACCTGTATTTGCAGGCAAACCATTCTGCGGGTCGTAAACGTGTCGCTCTAGATTTGTTAAACCGACGCCCCAAACCATTCCACCTCGCATTGCATTCTCGAAATTTTTCGGATGCTGAACAGTGCCGCAGTCCGCCACCGCCGCGTAGTCAGTAATTTCAATCTTTCCTGTGTCGGTATCCAATTCGATTTCACAAAAGCCAACGATATTGCCTGGAGGCTGTCCCTGGCCAGGAATATTATCTTTCGCAACACCGACTAGACCTGTTCCTTGCACTCCTTGCACAGCTAACTGGGTAAGAGGGTTGATGTCATCTGGATACTCAGTACCGTCGAACTTTCCTCCTAGAGTAATCGCACGTTGTGCTGTTTGCGCATATGTTAAGCCAACGGAACGATCGTCTGAACGAAAGACACGTTCCTCCCCGATATCGTAGTCCTCTGGAGATCCACCAAGATCCATTGCTGCAATTTCTTTCATTTTAGTAATAAGATCCTGTCCAGCTACCCAATTGGTTCTTGCGTGCGTGAAGATGGTATTACTACCACCTTGACCAGAACTATGTGGCAGATGTCGGTCGGAACGACCGCGATGAATCTCAGTTCGTTCCCAAGGCATTTGCATGACTTCGGCAGCGGTACGGGCGTTAGAGGCGTAAGAGTAGGTTCCTAAATTACCCACTCCTGAGTGTACTTGCAGCCTACCGTCAGGCGTAATTCGCAATAAGCCATCATAGCCTCGACCCCCAGCGCCATGATAACCAATACCAACGCCTACTCCTCGTTTCTTGCTTCCTCCAAGGTCCCTTGCTTGTTTCTCTTTTGTATCCCAGTCGAAAGCGCGGCTGCCTTGGTCTAGCGCTTCCGCAATGAATGAACTAGTGACAGGCCCTTGGCTTCCGCCTTGGTAGCCATCACTGCGCAGGCCATTTAGTTTGCGAAAAGCGACTCGGTCCATCCCAATTTGTTTCGCTATTTTGTCGGTCATTGGTGCGAGGACTGCCGCCATTTCATTTTGACCAGGCCCACGTTGCGCACCTCTGGGTGTTGTATTGGTATAGACAGAAATTCCTCTATAACGCATTGCCTCTGGTTGAAGGCACACAGTCGTATGCTGTGCAGAGGAGTTACCGCTGCCACCTCCTGTTGCACCACCGTCATTGACAATAGCTAGGTCGACACCGCAAACCTTGCCGTTTTCCTTTACGCCGATTTTTATCCAGCCCTGAATACCCGAGCGCGCCGAGCCTATGTAGAACTCTTGCTCTCGTGTAATTCTAAGTTGCACAGGCCTGTTTAAAACTCTGGAGAAGTTTCCGGTGATTGCCATGAATGGATATGGACCGATTTTGGACCCAAACCCGCCGCCTGTGGCTTCGTTGATAAACACCAGGTCAGCGAGATCAATGTTCAGCATTCGAGCTAACCCAGCATTATTTGCGCTTTGCGACTGTGACGAGCCATGGAAAAAGCACTTACCATTTTCCCAATAGGCCATGCAGGTTCTAGCTTCCAGTGAATGNTGAGGATAACCAATTGTGACGAAAGGCTCTTCGATAACTGCTGCAGCTTCAGCAAAGGCTGTATCAAGATCACCGAACTCCCATTCAGTGGTGAATTCCCCACCTTCGGGGTCGCGACCGGCTCGCATCGAGTCGATCGCGGACTGTGGCCANTTTACATCTTTTATTTCAGCGCCAACGATTGGCGTCCCTTCTGGGCCTTCCTCTCGCGTTCGAACTANGACATTCCCTTCCGGGTACGCGTTCTTGCCGCCAGGGGTCAAGCTCTCTAGCGGGTCGGTAACAAAATCTCTTCTTTCGAAATCGACCCTTATTCGGTCAATTGCGGACTCTGCTATCTCCTCTGATGTGGCGGCTACCGCCAAGATTGGCTGACCAACATAAGTGACGTAATCAGATGCCAATGCAGGGTTTGCGGGTGGTGCTGTAGGAGGTAAGTCGTCTGCNGTAAAGACTCCAAGGACGCCGTCCATTCTAAGTGCGTCCGAGGCATCAATGTTCACTACACGTCCACTAGGCAGCGGGCTCGTAAGCAGTCGAGCAAAGACCATACCTTCAGCCTTATAGTCTTCGGCATACTTAATCTCACCCGTGACCTTACCTGGGACATCAGGTGGAACAAAATTCTTTCCTATATGTAAACTCATGCTAGTTGCCCCGAGGCGCGTAAAACGCCATTAATATAATGTTCATAGGCTCCGCAGCGACATAAATTTCCTGATAATGCTGCCCGGACTTCTTCTCTGTTTGGCCTCGGATTATTGTTAAGAAGGCCAACGGCCGACATAACCTGACCCGGCGTACAGAATCCACATTGAGGCGAGTTCTCGGTAATGAATGCTTGCTGNACTGCGTGCAANGTGCCGTCAGCGGCNTTGACTCCTTCTATGGAGATTACCGCCTTATCTTTGACGTTGTGAGTCAACACTGAGCAGGAATAGTTTGGCACACCGTCAATTAATACCGTGCAAGCCCCGCATTCGCCACGGTTGCAACCGATCTTCGTGCCGGTTAAATCGAGCTTGTAGCGAAGCGTATAAGCAAGGGTCTCTGACGGCATTACATCTACGGGTCGACTTCGACCATTAATGTTAAGGTTTATGAGGCGTTCTGCAGCGCCTGCACCACCTTGTGCTTGGGCTAGATAAACACCAGCACCAGTTGAGGCGGCAGCACCAGAGAATATGACGCCTTTGATAAAACGTCTGCGAGTAAGTTTGTTCACTGAATTAGTCCCGTTTTTGTTAGATAAAGTGCGTCGTATTTTTAGTGCTAATACGCCCGCGTTTTTATAAACATATCACCGATACAACGTTATTATTTTTGAATTGTAATTGCAACAGATTAAACATAGCGACGGGGTCTCAAGGCCTTGAAACAGTGGGCTTTCGGAGCTAAAAAAAACCCAGTAACAGACTGTAACAAAAGACAAGGATTTCAAGGGTTAGGACACCATAATTTGGTAAAGAACAGCTTCGCTTGCTCTGAGTGGTAAAAGCCACGTATCAGAGTTGGGGCTAATACCTTTAACTAATTATGGTTTTTTAAGCACCTTCTTTAGGTAAACTCCTGTATGAGACTTCTTGCTCTTTGCAATTTTCTCGGGAGTTCCGGTCGCAATTATTTCGCCCCCGCCGCTGCCGCCCTCTGGACCGAGGTCTACTATCCAGTCGGCGGTTTTAATTACGTCAAGGTTATGTTCAATTACGACGATTGTATTTCCTTGATCGCGGAGATGATGTAATACTGATAATAGTTGACGGATGTCTTGGAAGTGAAGTCCAGTGGTAGGCTCGTCAAGAATATATAGGGTTCTTCCAGTATCCCTTTTTGAGAGCTCTCGTGACAGCTTTACTCTCTGTGCTTCGCCGCCGGATAAAGTGGTCGCAGCTTGCCCTAACTTTATGTATGAGAGACCCACATCGACGAGAGTCTGAAGTTTTCTGGATATTGCCGGAATGGCATCAAAAAATTCTCGTGCGTCTTCAACTGTCAAATCTAAGACTTCACTTATTGATAACCCTTTATACTTTACCTCAAGAGTTTCTCGGTTGTAGCGCTTGCCTTTGCAGATATCGCAGGATACATAGACATCAGGCAAAAAGTGCATCTCGACTTTAACCACACCGTCCCCCTGACACGCCTCACATCTGCCACCTTTNACATTAAAGCTAAAACGGCCTGGTTTGTAGCCACGGGTNCGTGATTCTTGTGTGCCGGCGAACAATTCGCGGACCGGTGTGAAGATTCCTGTATAAGTCGCTGGATTTGAGCGAGGGGTTCGACCGATCGGACTTTGATCAATATCAACAACCTTGTCGAGGAATCTTAGACCATTAATCGACTCGAAGGGTCCCGGCGTGAGTGTTGAGGCATTATTCAGCTTAGTAGCAGCNATAGGGTACAGCGTATGATTTATTAGTGTTGATTTGCCTGAGCCAGACACCCCGGTGACGCAAGTNAAAAGGCCTATTGGTAGCTTTAAATTAATACTTTTTAAATTNTTACCTTTGACCCCTTTAAGTTCTAAGAATTTATCTTCGCAAAAAGTAGTGCGCCTTTNAGGTATCAATATTTTTTCTTTACCGCTCAGAAACTTGCCAGTGAGCGATTTTTTGTTCTGCTCAATTTTTTTGACGACACCTTCTGCTACCACGCANCCACCATGGACGCCAGCACCTGGTCCGATNTCGATTACGTGATCTGCGCTGCGAATCGCTTCTTCGTCATGTTCAACGACGATTACAGTATTCCCTAAGTCTCGTAAATGAAACAGCGTATTGAGGAGGCGGCTATTATCGCGCTGGTGCAAACCGATTGAAGGCTCATCTAATATATACATCACACCAACTAGACCTGCGCCGATTTGGCTAGCTAAGCGAATGCGCTGCGCCTCACCGCCGGATAGGGTCTCTGCACTTCTACTGAGGGTAAGATAGTTAAGGCCAACATCTTCTAAAAACTTTAGGCGGTCATTAAGTTCTTTGAGAACTTTGTCAGCTATCGTGGCGCGTTTCCCAGAGAGTTTTAAATTAGTGAAGTATTGAGCCGCTTTTGTAACCGTCATCTCCGTAATCTGAGGTAAGCTGGCTCCCTCTATCAAAACGAAACGGGCATCTTTTCTTAATCGCGTGCCTTCACAATCTGGACAATCTTGTGAGCTCAAGAACTTGGATAGGTCTTCCCTGACCATATTAGATTCAGTCTCTCGATAGCGGCGCTCCATGTTTGGCAATATCCCTTCAAACGGCAAATCTCGGGAGTAGGTGCTACCCTTGTCATTTATGTATTTAAAGCTTATCGATTCTTCACCACTTCCATATAAGATAATATCTTGATATTTTTTTGATAAATCCTTGAAGGGTACGTCGAGCGCGAAACCGTAATGGTCGGCAAGGGAACTTAGCATCTGGAAATACCAAATGTTGCGGCGATCCCAGCCTCGAATAGCTCCCTCTGCCAGCGAGAGAGATTCGTCGGTAATTATTCGAGATTTATCAAAGAATTGTTTTTGGCCAAGACCATCGCAAGTCGCACAAGCGCCCGCTGGGCTGTTAAAAGAGAATAGCTTAGGTTCGAGTTCGGCAATACTATGGCCGCATTTCGAGCAGGCAAATAGTGATGAAAATACCAATTCCTTGTCATCCGCACCGTCCATTTTGGTTACTATTGCAATTCCTTCTGCCATTTGGACTGCTGTTTCAAAGCTTTCTGCCAGACGCTGCTCGATCCCAGCAGACACCTTCAGTCTGTCCACAACTACTTCAATTGTGTGTTTTTTGTTTCTTTCCAATTCTGGAGGATATTCAATCTCGCAAACGATGCCATCAACCCGAGCTCGAATAAAACCACTTGTTTTCAATTCGTCAAACACGTGAAGGTGTTCCCCTTTTCGCTCCCGAATAATGGGTGCTAGCACCATAATCCGTGTGTCATTGGACAGGGTCATTACTTTATCGACCATCTGACTTATGGTTTGTGCTTCCAGCTTGAGGTTATGTTCGGGGCAAAAGGGTTCTCCAACCCTTGCGAACAGAAGCCGGAGATAATCATAAATTTCCGTGATGGTTCCGACGGTCGACCTTGGGTTATGTGACGTCGATTTTTGCTCTATCGATATCGCTGGCGATAAGCCCTCAATATGATCGATATCAGGTTTCTCCATCATTGAGAGAAACTGCCTCGCATAGGTCGATAGTGATTCGACGTATCTTCGCTGACCTTCTGCATAAAGAGTATCAAAAGCCAGTGATGACTTGCCCGAGCCAGATAACCCGGTAATTACGACCAATTTGTCGCGAGGGATTGTGAGATTAATGTCTTTTAGGTTGTGGGTGCGCGCACCTCGGATGACTATCTGATCCATGAACTGCTCAAAGTGGGTCATTAAAACCGACCATTATCTTCAATTAGGTGTGGGCGAGTAAAGTCTTATGCATGAGAAGTTCAAGATTCTTTTTGTGTTAAGTAATTTTGCCAATCTGGACATAGTTTTTTCCTAATTTTAAGCGCGATGGTATAGACTAAGGAATTGGTCTGTTTATTTGAGAACTGGAGGATATCGTGGCGAGTAGAGGGGTTAACAAAGTAATTTTAGTAGGTAATGTGGGGAACGATCCTGAGGTTCGATACATGCCAAACGGGAACGCAGTTGCGAATGTTTCGGTTGCCACAAGCGACAGTTGGAAGGATAGGAANACAGGAGATCANCAAGAGCGCACTGAATGGCACAGAGTTGTATTTTTTAATCGACTAGCAGAGATAGTTGAGCAATACGTCAAAAAAGGGACTAAGCTATATCTTGAAGGCCGCTTGCAGACCCGATCTTGGGAACAAGATGGAGCTAAGCGATATAGCACCGAAATTGTTGCCAACGAGATGCAAATGTTGGATAGCAGAGGGGCGGGAGGAGTAAATCAAGAGTTTGGTGATCAGCCGCCGCCGGCAGCCCCTTCTCAGGATTCAGAAAAGGGATCTACGCAGCAGCCGAGCTCCTCAAATTTTGATAATTTTGATGACGATATACCTTTTTGAAGATCAACATCGATTTCAGGCGTTATGGGACTTGACTCCAAAAAATGGTGTTAGCGTATTCTAGACTAGGTTTTTATATTAAAGGGGTCCCTCCTCTAGTTTCACTTCGATTGAATAAAAGTGTTTTAACAAGTTTTGCTGGGTTTAGATTAGTCTGGATTAAGTTAAGGGTTCTGCAGGCGCGAAGCTGACAGTGATGATTAACCGTTAAGACTGGGTAGGTAAATGCTTTGAAGCTCTTCATCGTTGGAGGCAANAGTCCCACAGCCACGGATCTTCTAGAATTATTGAAAAAACAGAAGATCCCCTACAAGGCTCCGCCAGATAAATATTTCAATCCGGACGAGGGCGTTGCGATTGCTAAAATGATCACGGATTATGGTCCAACACAACTTATTAACCTAGCAGACTTTATTTCCGGCAACCACAGCTCACTCCGAAGAGCAGAAACTACTCAAGACGGCTGCTATCAGATAAATGCTAATTTGCCTGTTGCTCTAGCAGAGATTACAAATCATCTAAATATCCCAGTGATACACCTGTCTAACGCTTATGTTTTCGATGGCACCAAAAAATTGAGCTATAACGAAAATGACGAGACCAACCCTCAAGGGATATATGGAATGGCAACTCTTAAAGGTGAGCGTGCGATTAGAAAGCATCCTGATCACGTCATCATAAGACCCGGCTGGTTATTTGGGAGAAAAAAAAGAGGCTTGATTAAGTCTTGGATTCGAATTGCTAAAAGAGATGATGGCAGAGTCTCCGTCTCTCGTCGCCGGTTTAGCCCGACTTATACGGGTGACTTGGCAACGGCAATTCTAGCGATAGCTAAGCAGGTGGATTGTGATGCNAAGGTATGGGGAACGTTCCACTACTCTAGTTTAGAAACCAAACGGGAGAAAGAATTCGTTGAGCAAGTTATCANATATGCCGCTAACCATGATGCGCGGATTTATCAGTTGCTGGATTCACTTTCTGTCAGCGAAAATGAAGTTCACGCGCCGGAAGTTCTAAATTCGACATTGTCTAGTAAGAAAATTTTTGACACTTTTGGGATAAAACAAAAGTCATGGCATGGTGAACTACAAAAAGTTATCAAGCTCTTATATGACAGTTACTACGACGGTGGAGTCTCAAATCTTGAGACAGAGCCAGGCGGGGAAAAAGCATTGAAGATAGAGAGCGAATAATGTCTGGTTTGATGTCCTTAGATAAGGCGGTACGAACTCTGTTGGAATCCCTCTCGAAGCTAGAGGAGACTGAATCGGTTCCTTTAATAGATTGTGTGGGCCGAGTCTTAACAGAGGATCTCATTGCACCTATNAACGTGCCTCCTCATACGAATAGTGCTATGGATGGGTACGCGCTGCGCAGTAGTGATCTTGAACCTGCTCCGACCATGCTGAATATTTCTCAGCGCATTATTGCTGGTAGTCTAGGCACTGAATTACTCAAAGGGGAAGCCGCACGCATTTTCACAGGTGCGCCCCTGCCCGACGGGGCAGATTGCGTGGCCATGCAGGAGAATTGCATAGTAAATGGCGAAAAAGTTGAGGTTTTGGATAAACTGAACTGTGGCGACAATCTCCGATTTGCGGGCGAAGATATTAAAATTGGTTCAACGTTACTAGAGTCGGGCGTCAGGTTAGCGCCGCAGGATATTGGTCTTGCGGCCTCAGTCGGACTAGCTCGGTTGAGTGTGAAGCGGCGACTGCGAGTTGCCTTGATTTCTACTGGCAATGAATTAATCCAACCCGGAGAGCAATTGCTACCGGGACAAATTTATAATTCTAATTTGTATTCTTTGTCGGCGTTACTTAAAGGAATGAGCTGCGAAATAGTTTATTCGGGGATCGTTCGGGATGACTTTGAAGAGACGAAAAAATTGCTCTTAGAAACAGCGCTCGAGGCCGATTGTATTATTACAACTGGAGGAGTCTCTGTCGGAGAGGAAGATCATGTCAAAGCTGCAATCGAGGCGAATGGGTATTTAGACCTTTGGAAGTTAGCAATAAAGCCGGGCAAACCTTTTGCGAGTGGCAAGATAAAAGGAACACAAGTTTTTGGTTTGCCCGGGAATCCGGTTTCTGCGTTTGTAACCTTCTTATTATTGGTCAAGCCTTGTCTTTTATCGATATTAGGTTGCAACGATGGACGGGCACAAGGACAAGCGGTAAAGGCTCATTTTTCTGTAGGCNCTGCAAGTGATAGGCAAGAGTATCTGCGGGTCAGTTTGCAGCTCGATGATAGGGGAATAGCCTCCATGACGCCCTATCAAAATCAGAGTTCTGGCGTCGGCGCTTCACTTGCTAAAGCGGACGGGTTTGCAGTAGTGCCGCCGCACACGAAAGTAAGCCAAGGTGATTATCTGGAGTTTATTTCATTTGCAGAACTGTTACGGTGAGGTGAAATGAGACACCCACAGATGCTTTTTTTGTCGAGCATACTCTTGCTCGCAGCGTGTGAGTCTCAGCAGCCGGTTGAGCCTGGAGATGCCAGCTCATCGGCCCCTTTAGCTGAAATTCCTGAGATTAGACCACTAAGCGAATCACCGATAGTAATTCCAGTAAAGCCTACTCCGCAAGAAAGTTTANTCGCTGANACCTTGTTCAAAGGGTTGCAGGCGTTAGATCAAGATCGATTACTAACCCCTATNGATGATANCGCCTATATGAGATTTCAGAAAGTTTTGGCTATTGATCCAAGAAATGAAATCGCACTNGATGGAATTGAAAAAATTCTGTTGCGTTATGTCGAACTTTCTCNAGAGGCAAGTCGCAGAGGACTATTTGATGATGCAGAGGCATTCCTAANTCGAGCAGAATTTGTGAACAAAGAGCACTCTTNATTGTCTGAAGCNAGGGCGCTTTTACAATCTGAGAAAAGCTCTGGAGATTTATTTTTTAGTTTGGATAATGAGGATTTTATTAATAGAACAGACGCAGCTGTTTTTAGGTTAGGAGAGATCGCACAGCAGGCTAAAAGCGATNATGCNTTCTTTTTGATTACAGCGCCGAACGATAGTTTAGCGCGCTGGATGTACTTGCAAATGCGCAGTGCGGTCGAGGGCTATCGTTTGCGTGGTAATATAGAGTTAGCAAATCAAATAAGCATTAGATTGCGCATCTCGGAGTAGTGATCAANGAGGATGCAAACCTTTAGAAGGAAAGAAACTCTGAGGTTNTGCTATTGTCTAACTTACTATGANTAATCANCTCTTTCTTCNTAAAAGCCGCTAGTCCGATGNCATGGTAAAAAGTGTGCGTTGCACAAGCNTTNTTATAGCTTAACTATCATCTTTCCAAAGTTTTTCCCCGAAAAAAGCGCTAAGAAAGCATCAACCGAATTTTCTAAACCTTCAACTATAGTCTCTCGGACCACTAAATTCTCATTCTTAATCCAAGATTCCATATCTGATAAGAATTGGCTTCGCATATCGTTATGGTCNAACACTATGAANCCGTTGATGCGTACCTTCTTCCCCACTATCAGCATCAAATTATTTGGCCCTGGCTTGGGCTCAGTATTATTGTAGGTGCCGATCATTCCGCACGCCACAATTCTACCAAAATGGTTCATTACGTTTAAAGCAGCTTGAAGATGATCGCCGCCTACGTTTTCGAAATACACATCGACACCATCTGGGGCTGCGTTCGATAGAGCCTTTGTTAAGTCGCCACAAGTCTTGTAGTTGATTACTTCGTCAACACCGCAGTCACGTTTTAGCCATTGAGCCTTTTCGTCGCTTCCCACGGAGCCTACAACTCGACAGCCCATTTGCTTTGCGATTTGGCAGACGTTTGCTCCGACGGCTCCAGAAGCAGCAGAGACGAATACCGTCTCACCTTTTCTCGGTTCCCCAAAGCGATACAATCCGACATAGGCTGTCATTCCCGGCATGCCGAGTGTGCCAAGATAGAGAGAAAGGCGATTCATGTCGAAAGGAGTCAGCTTAGTGACGGCGTCGGCTTTTGCTATGAACCGGTCCTGCCAACCCGCGTTGTTTAGTACGATGTCACCTTCTTTAAGTTGGGCGTCTTGGGACTCAATAATCTCTCCAACTGCACCGCCATACATCGGTTCATGTAGCGCGTAGGGTTCAGCGTAGACGCCTTCAGAACGCATGCGACCTCGCATATAGGGATCNACNGACATATANTGATTTTTTACCAGCACTTCATTCNGGCCTGGNGGCGTCAGTTCAACCTCGACTTGTTNNAAGTGACTTTGATCTGGCAGGCCCTTTGGTCGGTTTATAAGATGGATTTGTGANGCTTTATACTCGTTCATTGTTATCTCTAATTATTTACGTTATCGCAGTAGAAGGAATTGTATCATTTCGATTCTGATAAAAGATGATCGCAAGCAGAATGGCGGCGCCCACTACATGATAGTAAATTGGAAAAGGCGTCCACATTAGAAGAGTCGCACTTGTCGCAAGTCCTGCTGCGATCACTAGGTTAATTTTTGATTCAAGATGCCATTGCAGAAGGCCTGCCATCGCGTATAACCCCATACAAGACCAAATAAAAACCTCAATGCGCTCGGGCCACGTCCCAGAAATTAATGGGGAATAAGCGAAAAGAACGGGCACTAAGTAAAGTCCTTTTGCGACTTTCCAGCTGGTTAGCCCCGTCGCAATCGGTCGCGTTCCCGCTATGCCCGCTGCTGCGAACGAAGCAAGGCATACGGGGGGAGTCACATTGCTATCCTGTGATAGCCAAAAAATGATTAAATGCGCACTTAACAGCATTCCAGTTAGAAGTTCTGGTTCTATCATTTCCTGGCGAATTAGTTGCTTCATCTCNAGAGGCATCTCTTGAAGNGCGACTACTGGATCTCCACCAAACAAACCAATTGTTGCGGCCACGTTACTGGGTAAATCTCCTGCTTGCAGTGCTTCTAATAACTGAGATTGACTAATNAAATCGAAGATCAGAGGTGCTGACAGTGTTGCCAAGACGATATAAGAGGCAGTGACTGGCAATCCCATGCCCAGAACAAGGGACGCGAGTGCCACTAATATTAGTGTAACAAGCAAGCTNCCTTGGGCCCACTCCACGATCATNAGAGAAAANGCGTTACCAACNCCTGTCGTTGTGACAACATTAATTATNATNCCAACTGCAACGAGGAGGAGNGCGGTTGAAACCATAGTNTTAACNCCTTCAACCACTGCGTCGAATATGTCGNCNNCNCTCATAGGTNTTGGNGATANNNANGAAGCAGCAATNACNCTCAGTATTGCAAAAGCTGCTGACGTTGTTGGAGTTCTTCCAGAGACGAGAAAATAAACGAGGACAATCATAGGAATTATAAAATGCCAACCTTCCTTAAGAACGTCTGAAACATTCTCAGAATCTGCATTTCTAGTGGGTGTTAGTTTGAGGCGCTTTGCCTCGATTCTGACAAAATAGGATACCGTTAAAAAATATAGTATCGCTGGTAAAGCTGACGCGGCGATTATCGTCAAGTACGAGATTTGCGTGTAGCTGGCTAGAACGAATGCGCCAGCCCCCATTACTGGAGGCATCAGAGCACCTCCCGTGGAAGCTGCTGCNACAACGCCTGCAGAGAAGCGTCCTTGAAATCCAGATTTTTTCATCATTGGAATGGTTATNACGCCGGTCGAAACGGTGTTTGCTACAGCCGAACCCGANACAGAACCCATTAAGCCAGAACCAACGACAGCGACAAGACCAGCGCCTCCTGTAAATCTGCCTGCAAGGCATTGCGCTAATCGAACGATAAAGTCGCCTGCGCCAGACCTAAGAAGAAATGATCCGAAAATAATGAACATGAAGACAAAAGTAGATGATATTTGAGCGGTTAAGCCAAACATCCCCTCGCTAGTAAAAAAACTACGATATAGTACTGTTTCCAAGCTTAGACCAGGGAACGCAAANACTCCGCCGATGTAGCGACCGAGAAATAAAATATATGACAGGCTGATTAAAATTAGCACCGGCATAAACCAACCTGTAGTTCGACGAGTAAACTCTATTGCCAGCCCAACTGCTAAAAGCGCAAAGATATAGTCACTAATGATGAACTCTGTTTCTCGGGCGTAAAGTGCATTTTCGAACAATATTAGGTAGGAAGAGGTTGATATCGCTATTAGCGCTAAGCCAACATTTATCCAAAACTGGAAGGAATTGCGATCTATGTCCTCCGTCTCGTTTGCCATTAGTGCAAAAATCGCACAAAAGCCACCGAAGTGTATAGCAGACAACCAAAGCTCCGAAATACTCGCAAAAACGTTGCAATAGATATGAAAGACTGCGAAAGCAAAAGCTGCCCACCTGAGGNATTTTGATTTCATAGGTTGCTTCCTATTTTTCCTNTGAAGAGGCTGAAATNTTTGCCTTTTCAAGTAACANGCGATCAGGTATTTGTAATCCAACTTCACGATAGTAGCGGAGTGCACCTGCGTGCAAAGGAGCGCCCAGACCTTCTATCGCAATCTCTGGTCGCATGTCATTTGTNGCGCCATGTATCTCCTGAAGAGTCGCCAAGTTTTCCCAAATTACTTTTGTGATGCGATATACTACATCTTCTGGAATGTCTTCTCTTGTTACCAGAACATTAGGTGANGCAACTGTGCGAACTGCCTCTTCCTGATTGGGATAGGTTCCAGGAGGAAAGTCATACCAATCCCAGAGCGGATATTTGCTGTTTAATTTGCCGAGAGACTCTTCCGTCCAATTTAGCAAAGACATTCGCTCTCCAAGCATAGCGTAGGCGCGGGTAATAGCACTTACTGGCGCTCCCGCTGGAATATTCATACCCACAATGTTGCCGTCTTGAATGGCATTTGAGGTGGGACCATAGCCCATATAGGCNAGATTAAACTTTTCTTCATAATCAATGCCTAGCGTATCCAATATGAAACGTCCTGTTTGCTCTGCGCCGGAATTGCGNGCTCCTAGAACGTAACGATGGCCATCTAATGAATTTAGATCAGACATATTTTTATTGGTCGTCAATTCTGTAAGCAAAACAAAATGCTCTACATTTTTCCANAGTGCACTCACGCTGCGCAAGTGAGTCTGTGGGCTGCTGACAGGTCCTTCGCCGGTCCAGGACCAAGCTCCAAAAGGCCCTTGCAAGATTGCAAATTGCGCTTGGTTATCCCGCAACAACTTTAAATTCTCTAGTGAACCGGCAGAGCTTATAGCAGTCAGAGAGATACCTTGAGAGGAGGCAAGCTGAGCGTGAGTAATAGTTGCGATTGCAACGCCGACAGGATAAAAAGTTCCGCCGGTAGTGGCTGTTGTAAGGACATAGGGCCTGGTTTGGGATAATTCTTCGCTGCAGGCAGAGAACAATGTTGCAAGAAGTACCCCTGTGATCAACTTGTTCAACTCAGGGCCTTTCAGGTTCTTTTTTGTCAGCACTTAATGTGTCTTTAACGCGGCCGGAGAGGGGCACTTCCTCATCCATCTTGTTAACAAGCGTTATAGCTCCAGACAACACAAAGGCGCCCATAGTTACACCTAATATCAAAGCGATTCGCAAAAGCATGTGCACGTGTATGCCAGTGAGGTATTCGCCGAACTCAGCAATCACGTTCACCAAAACTAAAGCTATTCCAAAAGATATCCAAACTGCATTTCTCATAGCGGAATAACCCTTGCAAAAAAGATATTTTTACTCGATAACTATTGAGAGAGTAACAATATTCCATTGATGTTACTACTGTCGTAGTGAGTAAAGACGAAGATATCGTCTAAGGAGTCCCCGTTCAAAAGTACAGGCATAATATCACCGTTGTTGACTTGAGTGTCTAAATCGATTGATAAATCCACATCACGCTCTATGACTTTCTCAAAAAGAGGGTTTCTCGACACGGCAATGTTGTTAATCAGCTCCCTAATATCAATTTCATATTCGTCGCGGTTTCTAGTGTAATTTAAAGATCCCAAGAAAGGTGAGGTATCTGGTTCGCTATCAATCACATTAAGAAACATCTGAATTTGGTTTTGCGAGAGAGTGAGTACGTCTTGTCTGACTTTCTCATCATCAAGATTAGCAAGTCTACTGGGGGTAAGCTCTTCAGTCTGACTGTCGCGCGCTTCCCTGGCTAACTCTTGAAAGGATGTAGCCAGGCGAATCACTGAAGGGAATCGCATGCTAACGGTAAGCTTTCTGTGCGGTCTCCTAGCAAATCTCTCGCCGTCGTTAGCATAGATGAAGGCTTCTATAGCGATATTGCCAGATAATGCTAACCAGAGGAAAATATCGCCTACAGAGACTGGTTCAACTCGCCATAGCCAAAGGTCTTTTAGCCCGTCCTCATTCTCATCATATAAAAAAGTACTCAGTACGTTTCCGCCAGATCTAAGTACTTGAAGAGGCTCCTCTAAGTTCATGCCGGCGGAAGTACCTCTAAAAAGTGATACCTTACCCCCTTCCCTTAANAGTAAGTCATCTATGTGATCGCCGTCGACATCGTCCAGCAATTCCTCATGAGTCAAAGCAAGCACACCGGTGAGATTGGAAAAATCTAAATTATCGATATCAAACTCGCCAAGCCGTTCTTCAATTTCAGTTATGTCTATCGAGTAAGTGGGGGATGATGCGAAGGGCTGAGAGTTTAGCGCGTCTGCGATAAAGACATCTAGCTTTTCTTCAGTGCGTGAGATTAAGTCGTTTGCGCCATCGTTGTTTAAATCTCTGACCTCCATTAGAGGGATTCGGACTCCTTGTCCTACTTGTCTTTCGAGGTCATTCGTTTGTAACGAGGTTCTAATTCGGTTGTTTGTTTTTACAGTCACAGCTGAATTGAAGCCCTCTCCATCATTGGCAATATACAATGTTAAATTACCCGCCCCAGGTATTATGAGATCCTCGCGACCGTCTCCATTGATATCCCGCGAAAAGAAAGTTCGATTGATACCCTTGCTTAGAAACCCTGTTAAACCGCCCTTAACTAATTCTGGTTGTTGAATGGTTTCATCAATGGCCTGCCAGGAAAAAACATCAGTTCCATTAACCAAAGCAAGAATGGAGGCTTTTCCATCATCACGATAACCTGTGCTTAGCTCCCAGCCCACTGATTCATTTTCAAAAACTATCTCATCAAAACCGTCAAGAAAGTCAAAGCCATCCTCGCGCTGAAAATAAATCCTAAGGCGATCATCTATTACGGTGATGATGTCATTCAGGTTATCACCATTCACTTTTGCGATGACCAATTGTTCGGTGGATGCTGGAAATGTGAATGATTGTTCTTTAAAGCTCAGCTGNTGTGCTACNGCTNCTGCGGGCATTATGCAGCTAAANANCATGAAGATGTGGGGCTTCATGGCGAAGCAACCAGCAGCGTGGTAGTCGTGCCGTGTCGAAGGATAAGATCAGGTTTGTCGTCAGAATTTAGCGGAAGCACTTCAAACTCGAAAACGGTACGAGGAGAGGTGTATTCCCAAAAAGGATCATCGCTAAATTGAAACGAGCTATCGATTCTTTTTGCTGCCAAAGTCCCTTTTTCAGTAACGTATAGAGCGTCTTTGCTGCCGTCCCCATCCACGTCATATTGCAGAGACATTTGCTCTGAAAGCCCGCGGACGTTGGTGGCTGAAAAAGTTTCCTCAAAGAGGGTGCTTGGGCGCCGCTCATAAAAGGGCCCCGATTCAACAAAACTAAATGGATATATAAGTTGTGTGCGTTTAATGCTTGCATTACGAATCGCATCAACGACTGGTATAGAGTAGTAGCTTACATTAAGAACAAGTTCACCTTCGGATTTGAGTTTGACAAAATTTAGCCGGACGTCATACCCAGAGAATCGCATAATTTGCGAGGGTTGAGATAGCTCAAACCGTCCATCGTCATTTACATAAAATCGGGCATCCCACTCGTTACCGTCTCCAATTAGACGATAAATATCCTGAATACCATCACCGTTGATATCCGCCAGTTTAATAGTGCCTCTTGTATCTATCGCCGCTTGCCAATCTGGAACTGAGTTAAACCCCGTCTCACTTTGGTAATGGATATTGATTTGTCCTTCACCTTCATCATTCACGTTGAGGTAGATTAAATCTTTCAGCTTGTCCCCACTAAGTTCCGCTAGTAGAAGCGAAGGCATCCAGGCTTCGTTCCGTAACAGGGCCCGAGAGTCGGATGATTTAGGTTTCCAGCTTTCAACGAAATCCTCAAATGGAGTTGGTCGTTCGACTTTTAGCTCGACCCTAATGCCGTCTTTCGAGTTTATGCCTATTCTGGCATCAAAATCGGCCTGCCGATTATTTCGTTGTGCCAACACAAGATTCTCATCAAACGTTGTTATTGCTGAATTAAGTTTGAAACTTCCGTTTTCGTCACCGAAAAATATTCCATAGCTTTCCTTTCCAGGTAGAATCAAATCGACATATCCATCATTGTTAATGTCTTCAATATCATTCAAAAATTGAAGATCTTCTCTGTCTGGAACGGCAGCGACTAAGTCCCATTGGGCCAACTGTTCAATATTGCCAGCGTAACCGTCGATTGCTGTTGAAAGGCTAAAGGCGCCGGCGCTAGCAAGAAGGATTATTTCTTTGCCCGGGTCTTTTCTGAGATCCGCGAAACCTACACCAATAATTTCAGTCTTAATTTCAATGCGTTGAGGGTTTGCGGAGAATGTTCCATCGTCTTGCTGATGATGGATTCTAAGTTCTCTCCCAATCGCAGCATCATGGTGAGAATATATGAGGTCTTTCTTTCCGTCCCCGTTCATATCCTCGGCGCTTAAAGTGCCCCAGTTGTTCTCTCGGAGAAGTTCATGTGATACGTAATTTTCTTGAGCGCATATCGCGGACACTTGGCTGAGTAGCAAAAGGCAAGTTGAAAGAATTAATTGAGAGCGAATCATGTTTACGCCGCTGAATGTGCTGGTTAGTCCTGTACTTCGGTGAGTTCACCGTAGTCGCTGGTAATGTTAAATATCCCGAGAATATCATGGGAGTTTTCATTTTCTATCTTTGAGTAACTATAGACGGCAAAAAGCCACAGGTCCAATATAGAAAAATTTTTACTTGGAGGGCTTATTGACGAATCAAAATGGAAAAATGGCCTCATACTTATGCGACTAATTCTCCTTCGTGGGCTCCATAGTTTAAGACTTCGTTTTTCAATTTTCCCGTCAACATGCGCAGTAATCTCTAGTGTATCTCCGAGTTCGAATTCTTGGTTTACTTTTGAGATAAAATCTTGGGCTGAATTTATAAATTCACCGTCAACTGCTAAGATTCTATCATTAGCTTTTAAGCCTGCCGCTCCAAGTGGACTATTGGGAAAAATTTCTATGATCCTCGCGGCTGCCACTTGCTCTTGCTGCCTAATGGTCGCAAGCTCAGTGCGGTAACTTGCCCTTGTTGCAATCGGGTCGAGCCGATATAGCTCCCGGGCTTCTTGAGCTGCTGTTATCGTCCTCCCGTATAGGGTTACCTCGAACACTGTGGTATTCCGCTGAATTTGAAAAATATAGGATTCAAGCTGGGTTTGAGTTTGAATTGCCAAGACGGCATCCGGCTCATTTGTGGGTAAATTATTGATAAAGAGGATTACGTCCCCTGCCTGAATTCCAGCAGAGTCAGCCGGCCCATTCAAAGCTACAGAGCGCACTCTAACCCCNGGTAAGACCTCTAAATTAAGCAAGGAGTCGCTTTCGTTTGCAGAGGTCTCCATTCCGAAATCTACAACTAAATCAGTATGATTAGCCTCGACGAATGAAACTTCTTCAGTGGATAGGGTTATCTCCGGGATTAACTGGGCTGGCTCGTAGGCGATGCACGACGTCATAAGTAGGGCCGTTAATCCGAGATTTTTCGAGATCTTTCGATATAGACTTCTGTTTAACCAAAATTGCTTCATAAACTATTAGACTTTTTTGCGCTTGATAATAAATAGGGCGATACCGATAAAGATTATAACTGTCGGTAGGGGTATGAGTGTATTCATCTGCAATACATTATCGTCCACTAGTACGTCAGAATAACCTCTGACAAGTCTGCTCACATCTGAGAGGTAAGAAGTATCGATAAGAGAAGGAAGGAAACGTGCATAAAGATAATCAGCATAATTCCCAAGAGTTGATTTGAAGATATCGATAGCTAGTGTTANCCCAAGCGCAGTCATCAAGGCCTGGGCTGCTGTTTGAGCGATGGCCGAAATCATCGCGCCAAAGGCAATTGCAGCCGGTAGAGGAATTATCGCAAGTTGCAGCCCTAAGTATATCTCCGCAATGATTTCCTGCTCGCTAATGAGCTCAAAGCCGTCCTCGATAATCGGCCCATACTCCCAAAAAAGTCCGGTAATCGAGTAGGTTGTGATTACTAGAATAGCAAATGACGCTATCGCCAACAGATTAATAAAAGTGAATTTTGCGAGAATCAGAGCTGGCCTACTAACTCTGCGGATTATCAGATGACGGATAAAGCCACTATCTCGGTCGTAGCTTAGGCTATGCGCGGCCGCGGATACTAAGAGCAGCGCTAAAATTGTGATGCCAGTATCCATGCCATCGACGAAATATCCGTAAGCGTTCGAGAGTATAATTTCATCGAGGCCGTTGTTATTCATTAATCCGTCCCGCGCTGAATTACCAGACTCCACCAACCAAGTTATGAAATTTTGGACAACAACGATTAAGGCCGGTGTGACTAAAACAAACTTACTTGCGGTGGTGTGTTTCGCAATGAAAAATTCAGANCTAAGAGCTGTTGAAAAACCATTCATGTAGCTGGCTCGTTTGTAAATTTTCTNAATAAGCCGGATAAAGAGGCACGTTTTATTATAAGCTCAGTCACAGGGATTCCATTTTCTACTAGCAATTTATTTAAATCAGCCGGCTTAATTTCGTTTAGAGCAAGCTGAAGATAACCCTCCTCATTCTGTGACTGAAATTCTACGTGTGGAATATCTTTTATGATTTGAATTGCGGTGGCATGCTCACCAACCTTAAGCTCTACTGTTAACTTCTCTTCAGATATAAGTTGACTGATCTCATCACTGATACAAATTTTGCCATTGTGTAAGATGGCGATGTGGGTGCAGACGCTTTCGAGGTACGGTAATTGGTGGCTTGATAGAATGAAGCTTGTTCCCTCTTGTGCGTTTAAATCTTTGATCAAGGCGAGCACATCGTCGACACCGCCTGCGTCCAGCCCGTTAAAGGGCTCATCAAGAATGATCAATTTTGGGCTGCCCAGTAATGCTTGCGCGATTGAAGCACGCCGCTTATTGCCAAGTGATAGGTGTTTTATTTTNTAGTGTGAGAACTTCGCAATGCCTAGCAGGTGCTCAACTTCTTTTGGACTCCTTGCCGGTTCGTTGCACAGAAAAAGGGCATGGATTAGACATTGCCGTACCGTTAGATTCGGGTGCAAACTTGGCGTATCAAAAATACCGACAATCCCGCCGTTCGCTTTGTGCAATGACTCTGGGGACTGGTTTAGCAGAGAAATCGAGCCGCTATCAGCAGTTTGCAGACCCAACATGCATTCGATGGTCGTGGTTTTGCCAGAGCCATTTAGACCAACCAACCCGAGGATGGAACCGCTTTTCACGCTCAAGCCAACGTTCTTCAGCACCTCATTCGGTCCGTAAGACTTGCTTAGTTCGCGCACAGAAACGACTTCTTCACTTGAGTTTTTCATCGTTTACCCAAAGCACATCCAACCACTGCAGTTTGATAAGGTAAATCTAGTAAAACTTAGCCGCAGTGCTATCTTTTTTATTCAACAAATAACTGNTCTACTTGAACCTCTTCTACAGACCCAAACTGTTCTAACTCACCGGCATCAATTATTGAGAGATCCCCGACAATCGATATTAGTTTCGCTCGATTNTGAACATGTTCCTGTTGAAATGCTAACAAGTCGTCGAGGCTTGCATTTTGAAGTTGTTGAAAGCGCTCCCGACGCGGATCGGCTTCGAAGCCAAGTCTTTCCCAACTCCTCACTGCGCCGATGACCTCCCGGAAATTTAACTTCGCCGTTCTGTAACGATTTAGCAGAGAGTTCACAGATTCTTCGAAGCGTTCAGAGGAGCGTGGCATATTGTCTATCAGGTCAAGGAATGCAGTTAGAGCGTCGACTGTCTTATCGGTTTGGGTTCCNATGACTCCGAGCATCAAATTTTCAGCGTTTTGTCGGCCGCCTTGNGAATATCGAGCCTGAGCGGAGTAGGCAAGTGCTCGTGCTTCCCTGAGTTCTTGAAANACAACACTCGACATACCGCTACCGAAGTAGTTTGTGTAGATTGAAGAGAGAACGGTATCGTCAGGATTATAAACACCATCTGCAAATTCGATGCGGACTTGTGCTTGAGCGGTTTGCTGGTCGACTACTTTGAGTTCAGTTTCCTCTACGCTTCGCGCGGTTCGAAATCGGTATTGGGGCGTTGTCTGGAGCTCGCCTTGCACAGGGTACTTGCTTCTTAACACCTCGACTAATTCCTCTAGAGGCATTGAGCCGGTGTAAGCTATAGTTTGTTGGTATTCCAGCAAACTCGATGGAAGAGAAGCGAGTTCATCCAGATTCGTGTCTAATATTTGCTGGGTAGTCAATGCTTCAAGAAGCGGTGACTCTTCTCCGTAACGGTTGTACATGTATAAAGCTTGCGCAATTGCAGGAGGCGAACTTTTTTGATCGTTTCTTGATTTGATTAAAATGCCTTTTAACTGATCCAGCGTAGACTGATCAGTTATGGGGTTGTTGATCAGCTCCATCATTAGCGTTAAAGAATCTTCAAATTCGTCATCTAGACCAGACACTGTGAATGCTGAGGAGTTCTCGCCAGCACCGAAACGAAATTCGGAACCCATTCGATACCACTCTTTCTGTAGTTCCTCGTTCGACATCGAGGGCGTTCCCGCTACGTCCAAAAGAGCCGCCGATAGGCCGAGCTTTTCGTTTTCCTCGGTCCCCACTTCAATGCCAATTGAAAACGTGAATAAATCATTTAATGGGTTTGGTGCATAGTAGAGGTCCACTCCGTCTGCAAATTCAATGACTCTGTAATCACTATCTGCCTCTACAAAGGCTGGTTCTATTTCATCGAACGGCATCGAGAGGATATATGCTGCAAACTCGGATTGACGCGTCGGGTCAATTGTTACCGGATCTATCTGCGGTTTTTCGACTGGCGGAAGTGTGTGCTGATCATCAATGCGATAAACAGAAATATAATTGTCTCCAAAATATTTGTTTGCTACTGCCACAACATCATCTTTGGTTAATTGTTCCATTCGATTAATTTCGGCGACGTGATAATCCCAGTCTGATCCTTCTATGAAGGATTGCCTCATCGTGTCAACTCGCGCGCGATTGAATTCTAGACCCGCTTTTTCGTTCTTTTTGAAGTCGTTTATAATTGCGGGAATTATCCAGTCTTCAAATTCGCCGGCCTTTATAAGCGCAAGTTGGTCTANGAGAAGCTGTTCAACTTCTTCCAAAGATTGGTNAGGCTTTGGCACGCCATAAAGATTTTGCGACCCATAGTCGTTAAGGAACAGTGGGGANGAGCCAGCACTTGAAACTAGCTGCTGCTGAGTTAAGTTCAGATTAATGAGGCCTGCGGTGCGATTATCCAAAATCATGTCGACAAGCACCAACGCCTCTTTATCCTCATGACCGTTTTCCGCNGTCCTNAATGCGATTGATACTTGCTCTTCTCCAGGATATTGAACAGTGCGTCGCTCCGCTCCTTGAATGGATGGTTCTGGCCAGGGGCCAACNTCTGGAATGGGTTTTGAGGCCCAATGGCCGAATTTCTCACTAATCAGTGCGATAGTCTCTTCGATATTGATATCTCCACTGAGAAAGATCCCCATATTATTCGGCACATAATAGGTATCAAAGTAATCTTGTATGTAGACCAAAGAGGGATTTTTTAGATGATCCACAGTTCCGATGGTGGGTTGCTGTCCATAAGGGTGAACCTTGTACAGTAACTCGTCAATCGCAGTCCCAATTATCCGCCCTGCATTGTCAAGTGAACGATTTTTTTCTTCATAGACTGTTTCCAGCTCGGTGTGGAATAAGCGAAAAACTGGATTTACAAAACGGTCCGATTCAATTTCAGCCCATTGCTGCAGTCGATTGGAGGGTAATCCTATTTTGTAAACTGTTTCTTCATACCAAGTATGCGCATTGAGTCCCGTGCCGCCCATTGAATTGTATATTTTGTCAATTTCATTGGGAACGGCATATTCGGCGGCTATCTGCGCCACTCGGTTGATCTCGCTGTAAATTTCCGCTCGTCTGGTGTCGTCAGTCTCAGAGAAATGTTCTTCATAAAGGTTGATGATTTCGTCAAGGTAAGGTTTTTCAGCCTCATAATTTAGGGTACCTAAGTTTTGGTTGCCCTTGAATAGGAGGTGCTCGAGATAATGCGCAAGTCCTGTGCCGTCGGAAGGATCGTGTTTACTGCCGGCTCGGACTGCGATTTCAGCATAAAATCTTGGTTCCTCGTGATTTTCCGTTAGGTAGACTCGCAAGCCATTGTCGAGCTCAAAAATATGAGCGTTGAGAGGATCATTTTCATTGGCTTCGTTAACTCTGGTATATCCCTGAGACTGGCTCGCAGAGCCTGCCGCTGGCGTCTGTGATGCGTCATTGCAGGACATGAGACCAATAATGAAAAAGAGGGCCAGGGCAAAGCGCGGGTATTGTCTTAAACCTTTCGGGAAATTCATTTTTTCGAACTCCTTTCGTCTTGAGCGACTTAGTATTGTACGATTATATGCCACGGCTGCCTATTAGGATCACAATTAACCTCAGTTCGGCAAACTATCTGCACCGATTCGCATGTTTCGAACTTGTAATGCGCCCGAGGAGTCTTCGCTAGTCTCGAGCAGAATGTCTACTGTGCCGGTCAAGTTATCTAAAAGTTGGTTAAGTTGATCCATTTGAGATGCGCTGACGTCGCCTTCTAGGCGATTTTTNGCGCGGTCAAGGGCTTGCAATTTGCGATTATATGCGTTCCTCATGCTGCCATCTAGGCCGACAAGTGCGCCAAAATTGTTCTCGGCGGAAAAAAGTTCGTCTAACACTGTGTCTAAAATTACCTCGGCTGAGGTTTCTTCAACGCCCGTCGGATTAATTGTAGCTGAATAGGCTCTTCGAGCGTCGTCTTTGCTGATTTGTAGGCTTTGTAGGCGTAAAATTTCACGCTGCTCTTCTGTTAAGGCATACGATAGATTATCGATCATAGCGTTCGGCCCGAAATATGCTGCAGCTTGATCGCTAGCTAAATTACCTGCCATAAGCTGGCTTAGCATCTGGTATCTCTCGCTGTGNAATGTTGCGATAGATTCAAGTAAATCGCGTTTTTCCGTTAGTTCAATATCTGCGGTGGATAAGAACTCTTGGTATTTTGACGCTGTCAGTTCCGTGGCCATTTTCCAGCTGATATCGGGGTTGGAAAACATAGCAAAGGCAGCGCCACGATTATTAGCGAGACTTTCTGTACTCTCGTTAGCCGCTATCTCTAAACGTGCTTGCTCTAACAGTCTCTCATATTCAGGATTTGCTTGTTCTTGAGCNCTTTGCAGCGCAACGGCNAAGTTGGATAGCTCGGTCCTCATTTCTAACAAGGAGGCTTCCATCTCAGAAATTGTCTCCTCGAATTCCAATCGTCGCCGAGTGCTGAGCGCAGCTAGCTCTTGTGCTTGCTTTTGAAATCCAGCTGCAAATTCGAGTTCTTCTTCTAATGTTAAGTTGGTTGATCTTAAGTNATGGGCATAATAGGAAAGACCACCGATGATCAAACAGATAAAGCTAGCTNTAACAAGCCTCATATGATTTTCCTGATTTTCAAAACCTGACTTTTTAATTGATGAATGNTATCAATCCTATTATGGTAATGATTGCTGAAATTAACCAATAAAATCTATATCTAGATCAACATTTACGCGTAAAAGAATATGAATTTCCGAAAATTTTGGTATGTCGCCTTTCTCGAATTGATTCTGTCACTTCCCTCTAATTTCGGTTTTGCGGCTGAATACTCCGTTAGCATGACCGAAAGCGAGGTAAAAGAGCTTGCGGTTCTAGCGCAGCACCCTGACGAAAGTATGCGGTTTAAATTACTTAATTCCAGATTTAGGGAAAAGAGCTCTATATGGGAACCGTTCCGAGAGCCCCTGACAAAGTTTGCGGAAAATGACTATTTGCGCCTTCAAAGCGCAATCATGGAAAAGTCTATACTTGAGATACAGGAAGCCGTGAGTTCGGGAGAGCTGTCTTATGAAGAGCTTGTTACTTTCTATATTTACCGCATTCGCAAGATGGAATCTGATGATGAGCGATTCATTAACGGCATTATATCCTTAAATCCTAATGCGATTAACCGTGCTCGCCAGCTTGACGAAATTCGTGAATCGGGTGCAGAGGCTGCTAACAATCTTATCTTTGGTATTCCGGTCTTACTTAAAGACAATATTGGTTTTGAAGGTTTGCCGACAACAGCAGGAGCTTTCGCTCTTAATCGAAATTATTCAGGCAATGCTTATGTGACCGACAGGCTGATTGAGGGTGGTGCTGTTATTCTTGGGAAGGCAAACTTGAGTGAGTGGGCGTACTTCTTTTGTAGAGATTGTCCCTCTGGATACAGTGCGCTGGGTGGTCAAACATTGAATCCGTATGGTCGTTTTGATTTTGGAACGGGCGGGTCAAGCTCGGGTAGCGGGGCATCGATTGCCGCAAATTATGCCGCAGTAGCGGTGGGATCTGAAACCTCAGGCTCTATACTTTCTCCCTCTAGTGCAAACTCTCTTGTTGGTTTAAAGCCCACAACCGGCTCCTTAAGCAGGTCAGGCGTAGTACCTATCTCATCAACCTTGGACACTGTTGGCCCTATGGGTCGTTCTGTTGCCGACGTTGCTACTCTGTTCAACGCGATGACAGGCTTTGACAGAGAAGACTTAGCAATGCCGCTTATCAGCGAAGATTTGCAGTTGATTGTCAGGGACACCAAGCTAGACAATCGCAGATTCGGTGTGCTGAGGACTTACTCAAATGACGCATTATATGGCCGTGCCTTGGATTTGTTGTCGCGGAACGGCTTTAGCCTGCAAGAAGTTGACTTTCAAAGCGAAAGGCATGCGAGGTTTAGTGAGCTATTAGGGGCTGAAATGAAAAGAGATTTGGCGCTTTACCTTGTTGAGTATGCCTCTAGCGAAATAGAGGTTGACTCTATAAACAGTCTCCAGGAATTCAATTCAATTGATTTGGAAAACAGAGCCCCTTACGGGCAGGCATTAGTTGACTTGATGGTGGATCTCGAATTGACCGCTGGGGAAGTGGAAAGGTTGGGTGCAGATTTGAGAGCCTGGGGTCAGAATTATTTAGATCGCTTGTTTATGGAGTTCGGCATAGATGTTTTATTTGGTGTCAATAATCATCAGGCAAGTATTGCCGCTCTGGCAAATTACCCTGCGCTCACTATTCCAATGGGTTATACAGACGAAGGGCGCCCTATGGGCTTGACGCTGATTGCACCGCCTTTCCAAGAGCAGTTGTTAATTGATGTCGGTATTCAGGTTGAAAAAATCTTAGAGGCTCGTCGGGCTCCGATTAGTTACCGATGAGAAGTTGTGAATCAAAGACCTTATTGTCTTTTACCAGTAGTTCTCGATGGTAATATGACCAGGCGTCCTGCGGCGATTCTTTGAAAATCCCCTACCTTTTAGCACTTCAATTGAGTCTTTTACCATTCCAGGATTCCCGCACAGCATGAGGTGCGAGTTTTTTGGATCAAGGGTCAAGCCAAGTTCCTGCTCCAGGGAATTGTCTCGGAGTGAGCTTGGAATTCTGCCATGAAAAGTTCCTGAAACATCTTCCCTGCTAATAAAAGCCTGAAATAAGAATCGATCTTGAAATTTCTCACAAAGTTTCGCGACAACTTCTTGGTAGCGCAAATCGGCCTGTGTGCGGACGGCATGGATTAAAACGATTTTCTCAAAGCGCTCCCAAGCTTCAGTTGTGTTTAAGATTGAAAAAAAAGGAGCGACACCGGTACCAGTCCCCAGCATCCACAAATCTTTGCAAGGCGGAATTTCATTTAATACAAAGAAACCATTGGCTTGTTTCTTCACCCAGATACTGTCACCCGCCTCAAGTTTTACCATAGCGTTGGAAAGAACGCCGCCTGTAGCTGTATAAAAGAAGAATTCGAGCGTCCTCTGCTCAGGTGAATTCAAGAAAGAGTAGGGTCGTGCAATTCTCTCCCCATTGATATCTAGGGCTAAACTTGTGAATTGACCAGCAGTGAATCGATCGATTTCAGCATCAATTTTCAGTGTAAATAGATTGCTGTTCCAATGAATATTTTCGGTGATTCTACCTTCAATCCATTGCGTCATACGAGAGACCTGTCATTTACGAGTTTGCTACTGGAACAATGGTATGAATTTATATAGTCTCCTAGCAAGGGGAAAATGCGGTTCAAAGATTAGTTTCCTCTGATTGGTCAATCCAGTCGACATTGTTATTAAGAAGCGAGCTTAAAAATATGGGCATGTGGTTTCAAATAGCGCTATGGAAAAGAATCCTAGGATCAATGATTATAGGCGTGATCGTAGGCGTTGCGTGGGGTGAGGGTGTGGTTGCTATTGCGTGGATTGGTGAGCTGTTTATTCGATTAATTCGGATGGTGGTTGTTCCGCTAGTCTTTGTAACCTTAGTGTCCGGGCTAATTTCTATGGGCGATCCAAGTAAATTAGGCTCCCTCGGCGTGAGGACGTTAGCGCTTTATCTGATGACTACCCTAATTGCTATCAGTATTGGTCTCTCTCTTGCGGCAATACTGCAACCTGGTGTGGGGGTTGATCTCTCTGCCGTGGCACCAACTGCTGTCCAGGAAGCGGTTCCTCTGGGGGAACGTTTAATGGGCATAGTCCCAGAGAATCCGATAGCTGCAATGGCCGAAGGAAATATTCTTGCAATCATTTTTTTCGCTCTGCTGTTGGGCGTGAGTTTGCTGACCATAGGTGATCTNGGGAAGCCGGTTGCTGATTTTATGAGCGCTGGTGCTGAAGCAATGCTTCGCATTACCCATTGGATTATGGAGGNGGCGCCTTTTGGTGCGTTTGCTCTCATCGCGCAACTATCAGGCACCGCGGGAGTGGGAGCGTTGCTGGATGTTTTAACACTTGCCTTGGCGGTTGCAGTCGGCTTCNTCGCCCACATGAGCATTATGCATGGGGTCATCATCATGAAACTGATGCTTGGTTTGTCCCCAATGAGTTTTTTTAGAGGGGCNCGAGATGCAATGCTTATGGCATTTTCGACTTCTTCAAGCTCTGCAACTTTACCTATTTCTATGTCGTGCGCAGAAGAAAATTTGGGAATTAAACCAGTAGTCTCATCCACGGTTCTGCCTCTCGGCGCTACGATCAATATGGATGGTACTGCATTATATGTCGGAATAGTGACCGTTTTTGGAGCACAGGCGTTTAACATAAATCTTTCACTGGCAGATTATTTATTGATAGCTGGGTCGACTACTATAGTCTCGATCGGCACTGCGGCAGTGCCGGGTGCATCACTTTTTCTTATGGCGGCAGTTATGGATACAATTGGCATGACTCCACAGCAGAATGCGGCCGTCGTAGGCTTTATTCTTGCGTTTGACAGGCCTTTAGATATGCTGCGAACTGTTATGAATGTTGGTGGTGATCTTTCTGTTTCAACGGCAGTGGCAAACTGGGAGAATGAGTTTGACAAGGAGTTGTTTGACCGGTTAGCTGATTAGAATGAGAATTCAATCGTAACGCCGACACGCAGGTCTTCGTCAAAAAAAATCAACGGTGACTCGGTGTTTGAGCTTATGCTGAGAACTTGAGTGCTAACGGCCCAGTTATCATTTATCGTATAGCTGACCCCTAGCGAAGCTAATAAAGAATTGCCATCGATATTTCCTTGTAATGTTGAATCGATCGTAAGATCAGAATTTAGTAAATTATTAGTGTAACGCACTAGCCAACTTCCATAGACCCCCTCGTAAACCAATTGTTGTCCCGGTAAGAGCCCCTCGCGCTCATCGATGAGCTGTTGCGCCTGTATGCCAAGGCTTAGACTTTGTTCATTATCTATTGCCCACTCAAATCCAAAAGAGGTACCTATTCGGTCCTTTTTCAAATTTAAAGGCGAGGCGAGGGCGGATGTGCCCGGGAAGTTGAAACTGTCAGCTAAAACATCATGACTAAAAGCAAGGTCGAAGTTGAGGAGTAATCGCCCAATTGCGCGGTTCGCACTAAATCCCAAGAGAATAAAGTCATTCTTTTTACCAATAGCATCACCAAAGCCAGACAAGGGATCCTCAAATCGCATCTGGTTGTCATAAAGATACGCGGCCATAAAACTTATATCGCTTAAATCAAATGATTTTTTCCACTGTGTACCTACTTCGACCAGAACCTCTCCGTCGCGTTGGTAATCGGTGAAATTAAATGTTGGCTCAAAGAAAAAGGGGCTGCCTCGAACGCCTGCTGGGTTAAACTCAGGATAAAGATTGATGAAACTTGACCAATTACTCTCCTCTCCAAAATAATCCCAGACTACCATCCATTGATTTAATCTGGCGTCCTCTATGTCAATGATCGTGAAATCACGAAATTCAAAATGATTTATTACGTCGAGTACTGAGTTTCCAACAGTTTCTCCCCAAACCACTGTTTGTCGTCCAAACTTAATGCTGTGCTGGTCAAAACTTCGTTGGACGAAGAGCTCGTTGATACGGGATTCCGCGTCAAAGTTGTTTCCATTGGCTTTGTATTCATAGTCGTCTTTCCAGAAGGCCCTCGTCTGTCCGCTGGCTTGAAACAACCATCCCGGCGCAAAGCTATTTTGAAAGCGAAAGTTGATACCTAGACGATTGTTTTCAATTTCCGCGTTTTTTGGGAAGGAAAACCCCGGGAATGGCTCGATAGAATGGCTATTAACTTGACCG